>CAKOXT010000004.1 GCA_934130285.1 uncultured Clostridia bacterium
AATCAACAACCAGCAAGTACATTGCCAGGAACAAATGACTGGGATGCAGATCCATTTGCAACACAAACAAACAATCAACCACCAGCAAGTACATTACCAGGAACAAACGACTGGGATGCAGATCCATTTGCAACACAAACAAACAATCAACAACCAGCAAGTACATTGCCAGGAACAAACGATTGGGATGCAGATCCATTTGCAACACCAACAAACAATCAACAACCAGCAAGCACGTTGCCAGGAACAAATGACTGGGATGCAGACCCATTTGCAACACCAACAAATAATCAACAACCAGCAAGTACATTGCCAGGAACAAACGACTGGGATGCAGATCCATTTGCAACACAAACAAACAATCAACAACCAGCAAGTACATTACCAGGAACAAATGACTGGGATGCAGATCCATTTGCAACAAATAATAATGATGGAATTACATTATCAAGTTCAGTAGTTGGTGCAGTAGCAAGTGCACAACCAGATACAAATAATGACTTCAATAATGCACAACCAGCACAAGAAGAAAAAGTAAGCTCATACACACCAGAACCTGAAAAAATAGAATCAATGCAAAAAATAGAAGAAAATAGATTATATTCAACAGGAAGTTTGAATTCAGTATTAACAAAAGATAAGAAAATAGTAGCTTTTGTTGGAGCAAGTAAGAATGGAACATCATTCTTAGTAAATAATCTTGCATGTTTATTCTCATCAATAGGTGTAAAAACAGCAATATTAGATATGACTCAAAATAAAAATTCATATTATATTTATACTAATAATGATGAAAGACTAAGAAATATTGCATATACATCAATAGAAAACTTAGAGAACGGAATAGCAGAAGGAATACAAGTAGACAGAAATTTAAATGTATATACAGCTATACCAAACGATGGAAAAGATTATTCAAACGCGGAATCAATTTTATCAACATTAGTACAAAATGAATCACTAGTGTTAAT
The DNA here is from genome assembly GCA_934130285.1 of uncultured Clostridia bacterium. Taxonomy (GTDB): domain Bacteria; phylum Bacillota; class Clostridia; order TANB77; family CAG-508; genus UMGS1994. Next base: position 972 of record CAKOXT010000004.1, read on the forward strand.
AGATTGTGATTTGAAAACAGATCTATCATATTTTGCAAATGCACAAGAAATATATATAATTCAATCAATGGACATACTAACAATTCAACCATTAACAGCATTTTTAAGAGAGCTAAAAACAAAAGGAATATTAGATCAAGAAAAATTAAGAATAGTAGTTAATAAAGAGTTAAAAGTTAAAAGCTTAACAAGCAAGGCAATTATAGGAGGAATGTCATTCTATAATGATCCAGCAATGTCATATATGACAGAACTATTTAACAAAGATAAAATAAGAGCATGTTCAATTCCATTTGATGAAAATGTATATTCAAAATACCTAGAAGGAATAGTAAATTGTCAAATATCAATAAATGGTTATAATAAGAACTTTATGAATTGTTTGAAAATGCTAGGAAATATGGTATATCCATTACTAAGTAAACAAACATATTCGTCAAGAAATTCAGCAGAAGCAAATTACGGAAATAATTTTTCAACAGAAATGAACAATACGCTAAATCAAATGAAAAATAAATATTAAAAATAAGAGGTGAAAAAGGTGGCACTAATACCAATAGTTGTATTAATTGCAATTATAGCAGTTTTAATAGTTTACAATTTAAATATCAAAAAGAAGCTAACAACATTTAATAATGTTTCATCAAAGATAAACAAATTAAATGCATTGCAAGACTTCATGAATATAACTGGTGAAGATATATCAGTAGACGAAAAGATAAAAAAAGTAAATAAAGTATTAATAGAAAAATTTGAAATTAAATACTCAACAATTGTAGTATTTAATGGAGCAGAATATGTATTAAAAGCTTCAAACACAGATGAAAAATATTGGAAGAACTTAACTAACCTACATACAGAAGACGTATTTAAAGAAAGTATTAGTACCGCCACACCAAAATACATAACAATAGATTCAGAAGGAGAAAAACTACCATATCAAAAAATGGATTTCTCCAGAGCAAAATCAGCAATGTTTTTCCCATTATACATAGACAATGTATATATAGGATATTGGATTATAGAAAGCTCTGTAATCCATGCGTTTGATGACATAGACACAACACTTCTTGAAGTTATAAAAGATGATATAGTTTCTATATTAAAAACTGTATCATATCAAACAGCAATGGAAAGTATAGTAAGAGTAGATCAATTTACAGGACTATACTCAGCAGAATATTTATATGGACAAGCAAAAGCCACAATAGATTCAGAAGCAACATCAATAGTTGCAATGTTTAGAATAACAAATATAGAAGAGATAAATAAGAAATATTCAAGAGAAACTGGAAATAACGTAATAATTTCACTTTCAAACTGGGCTAAAACATGTATAGCATCTACAGATATATTTGTTAGATATATGGGACCAAAATTTGCAATAGTATATATAGGAAAAACAGAAGATGATGTAATTGATGGAATAAAATCATTAAAACAAGATTTAGAAGATACACAAGTAGAATATGTTAACCCAACTACACTTGAAAAATCTTTAGTAAGACCTATAGTAAACTTTGCAATAGGAAGATATTATAAGGGTACAGGAATAGAAAGTGTTACTAAAAAGCTAGAAGAATATTTAGATCAAGCTAATAAAGATGAGCATAATATTAATTTTATATAAAAAGGAGAGAAAAGTATGGATTTTGATAAAACAATGAGTTTTAAAGTTGAAAAAGATTCAAGCTTAGAAACAAGAGAACTAATGAAAAAAGTATATGAGGCATTAGTTGAAAAGGGATATAACCCAATAAACCAAATAGTTGGATATATATTGTCAGGTGATCCAACATATATAACAAGCCATAATGATGCAAGAAATCTAATTCGCAAAGTAGAAAGAGATGAACTTTTAGAAAAAATGGTAAAAAATTATATAGGATTAGAAGATAAGTAATGAGAACATTAGGAATTGATTATGGAGATAGTAGAGTAGGAATAGCTATTTCAGACGCATTAGGAATAACTGCACAAGGATTAGAGACAATACATCATAAAGGTAATGACAAAATAATCCTAAGACGACTAGATGAAATAATGCAAGAATATGAAATAGATACAATAGTTGTAGGAAAACCATTAAATTTAAATGGTACAGCTGCAGAAAGAGTAGAAGTAACAAATAAATTTATACACAAGTTGAAGTGTAAATATAACAAAATAAAAATAGATACAATGGATGAAAGATTAACAACCGTTGAAGCTCACAGAACGATGAATGACTTAAATATAAATCCACGCAAAAAAAAGAATTTAGTGGATACAATTTCAGCAGTATACATTTTGGAAATGTATATGAATAGAAATAAATAGTTTTTAATATTGTTTTACAATTTATATAAATTGAAAGGAGAAAAATTATGAATAATGATGAAACAAAAAATCCAGAAATGGAAGAAGAACTAGACAACATAATTATATTAAATGACGAAGACGGAAAAGAAGTTCAATTCGAATTCTTAGATTTAATAGAATATGATGAAGAAGAATATGTTGTATTATTACCAGTAGAGGAAGCTTCAGAAGACGAAATTGGAGAAGTAGTAATACTTAAAGTTGAACCAACAGAATCAGAAGAAGAAGAGTCTTATGTTGGCGTTGAAGATGAAGAAATTTTAAACAATGTTTTTGAAATATTCAAAGAGAAATTCAAAGATGAATTTAATTACGTTGATGGCGAAGACAACAAATAATAAGCTCTATCTTGGATAACTAATTGAAAAGTTAGTAATAAAATGAGAGAGCATATTGTTTCTCTCATTTTTATTTTACATACCAATGAGCACACTCATTCACAAGGAGGAAAAAAAGAAATGGTAGGAATGTTAAGTTACTTAATATCATTTTTAGGAATATTATTTTGGGGATTTAGATTGGTAGTTGTTTTCTGTGCAACAATGGAAATTGATTTTGCAGTACAACCAATAAATTTAAATCTAGAAATAGGATTATTATTCCTATCAATACCATGCTTTGCATTAGTATTAAAAAGACATTTAGGAGGAGCTTTTGCATACTTCATACTATTCACAGCATATTTTGGAAATGATTTATACCACTGCTTGACAAATAATCTTGGAAATGTTCAAACAATAATGATAGATGCTTTAGGTGTTATTTTACCATTAATAACATTAATAGATATTGCAGTTAACAAGGATAGAATGGGAACATCTGAAGACAAGAAAACAGTATGGTTTTATGGAAATAAAGAATATGATAGACAACTTGATGAAAGAGCAGATAAAAACAATTATAGAACATAAAATTAAAGAAAAGAGCCTATTAGGGATTTCTCCCTAGTAGGCTTTTTTTCTCGAAAGATACACAATTACTGATAACTTATAGCCACCCCTCAATTGGCAATAAGTAATTCATAAATGAAGACCAATTATTTTGAAACGTCAGATACACCATCCTCAACAGCCTGATTACAAAAATTCATAATAAAGCTCCAGACAATGTTGCAAGGACGACGCAACTTCAAAATCTGCTGTTCAGCAGAATCTTCAGTAGTGTACAAAATGAACGGTACATCCTGAGTGCTGATGATATCATCATTAATAGTAACTGTAGTAATGATTGGAAGCAAATCCAATAACTTCAGTGCATTGAAATTGCAATCCTGAAACCAACTAGCTACGTGAGACATCTCATCAATGAGCAAATCCCGTTTGATAACACCATTGTAAGTCTTTTTCCCAGTAACATAGATAAGATCAATATCTTTCTTCATAACTATACCTCCTATTTATTGAAAAAAACACTGGGTAACGTTACATAACCATAAAGGTTATAAGTAAAAACAAAACTATTATACCACAAAAACAGCCTAATATCCAGTAAAATAAAGAATAGAAAGTTTTATAATTTAAAATAAAAATTCAAAGAAAATATTTAATCAAAAAAAACAATCTAAAAAAAGAAATAATGAAAGATATATGATATAATACCAAAAGTATAAAAATGAAAAGGAATAAATAAAATGAAAAAAGTATTATTTGCAACAGGAAATCCAAGCAAAGCTAAAAGATTTTCAAAAGGACTTCTAGATAAAGGAATAGAGGTAATTACATTAAAAGATATAGAAAAAGACATAGAAATTAATGAAGATGGAAAAAACGCAATAGAAAATGCAATAATAAAAGCAAAAGCATATGCAGAAGTAGTAGATATGCCAGTATTTGCAATGGATGATAATTTGTACTTAGAAAATGTACCAGAAGAAAAACAACCAGGAGTATTTGTAAGAAGAGTAAATGGAAAGAGATTAACTGATGAAGAAATGCTACAACACTATACTGGACTTGTAAAAGAATATGGAAAAGAAGGAAAGATAGACTGCAAATGGGTTTATGGAATGGCCGTAATAAATGAGAAAAAAGAAATAAGTACATATACATGGGAAAAAGGAGGATTTTATTTTGTAGAAAAAATATCAGATAAAATCAGAGCAGGATACCCATTAGATTCTATATCTATAAACAAAAAATTAAATAAGTACTTCACAGATATAACACCAGAAGATAAAAAAATGTTATCAGAAGATGAAAGTGACGTTGTTGAATTTATAGCTAATAGCGTTTTATAAAAGGAGAAAAATATGAATAAATATGATTTTTTTATTGCTGGAAGAGCAAGAAATAAAGAAAATATATTAAGAATATGTGATTTGTTTGATAAATATAACATATCATATTATTGCTTTTTGAAAAATGAGAAAGATTGGGGATATGGAAATAGTAGCCAAACTCCAGAAGAAAGACAGAAAGAATTTGAATCACTTGATCTAAAAAGTGATGTCGTATTAAAACTTTTTGAAACAGACATGGAAGGTGAAAGAAATTCAGAAAATTTATTGTTAGTATTGCCAGCAGGAAAAGCGGGACACATGGAAGCAGGTATAGCATATGGACTTGGAAAAAAATGCTATGCAATTGGTGAGTATGAAGCAACAGATACACTATATAATATATTTGAAAAAATTTTTAAGGATGAAAAAGAACTAGAAGAATTTTTATCAGAAAAAAACAAATAAACTAATAAAATCCTTATATGTTATTTTATAAGGATTTTTTGTGCAAAATAATAAGGAGGAAATATGTTATTATCAGTTTTTTTAATCATAATAGGATTTATATTTTTAATTGCAAGTGCAGATTTATTAGTAGATGGTTCAAGTGGAATTGCCAAAAAATTTCATATACCAGAAATAATAATAGGACTTACAATTGTATCAATAGGAACATCAATGCCAGAACTATTTGTTAGTATTACATCAGCATTAGAAGGACATTCAGATATGTCACTTGGAAATATAATAGGTAGTAATTTAAGTAATCTATTGCTAATTTTAGGATTATCAGCAATAATAAAGCCTGTTGTATTTCAAAAAGAAACAAGACTTTATGAAATACCAATGTGTTTATTTTTTACAATAACACTTATGATATTCTGCAATACAAATGATGGAATATCAAGAATAGAAGGAGTAGTGTTACTATTATTATTTTGTGTATTTCTTGGATATACAATATTCATGGGAATAAAGGAAAGTAAAACAAATTTAGAAAAAGATGACGCAAAAGAAGAAAAAAATAACAGTATTGTAAAAAATATAATTTTAGTAATATTAGGAGTTATAGGACTAAAAGTTGGTGGAGATTTAACAGTAGATAATGCAGTTAATGTTGCAAACTACTTCAACATTAGTGAAAAAATTATTAGTTTAACAATTCTAGCAGTAGGAACAAGCCTACCAGAATTGGTAACAAGTGTTACAGCAGCTATAAAAGGAAACAGCGACATAGCTATAGGAAATATAATTGGATCAAATATATTTAATATATTATTAATCCTAGGAGTAGCATCAATAATAAAACCAATTACATACAATTTCACATACAATTTTGATATAAGCATATTAATAGTAGCTACAGTAATATTAGCATTATTTCCATTTATACCGCCAAAAGATAAGATGAGTAGAGCAAACGGAATTATATATTTTTTGATGTACATAGCATATTTAGCAATATTAATATTAAAATAAAAGCAAACAGAGCAAGTGATTAATACAATCACTTGCTTTTATGTTAACTTTTGTGATAAAATATAAAATGTATTAAAATAATAGAGTGGAAGTGAAATCAATGAGCAATGAAAATAATATGAATATCAATTGGTATAAACCAACTTATGGAAAACTTACTATGAAGTCTTATAAATAAAGGCTTTTAGTCTTATTCAATTTTACAGTTTATAACTGGAAAATGATAGTTATTTTAAATAAAATAGTAATTTGTAGGGAGGATTAAATAAATGAACAAAGAACAAAAAGACAAGAAAGAAAAGATAGACTTTATATGCTTTCTGGTTGCTTCAATAATTTTTTATATTGTATCTATCATAAACTTTATTGATAAAAATACTAGTACAGGAGTAGTGTTTTTATGTCTAGGATTAGCATCCTTATGCTTATCATCTACTCATAGAAATAACGATAAAAACAATAAAAAATCATAAAATTACAAGTTGTAAAAATGAAGTGATTAAAATGGATATGTATCAAAAAAGAGAAATGAGAAAGAATAAAAAAATGAATGAAGATAAAAAAGTTTACCATCAACGAGTATCAACTGGTAAGTGGGAAGTTATGAAAAAACACTATTAAACCCCTGAAAATAAAGAAAAAAATAAAATTTCTTTTTACATTTTAAGCATATTTTTTCCTGAAAAATGCTTAAAAAATTAATGAGCAGGAGTTATGAAAAACTAAAGGAGAGAATTGATGGAAGATAATAAACTAATTATATATAAAAATAGTGATGGTGATATCATTGTAGATGCTATTTATAAAGATGAAACTTTATGGTTATCGCAAAAAGGAATGTCAAAGGTTTTTGAATGTTCTACAGATAATATAAGTTTACACTTGAAACATATATTTGAAGACAAAGAGTTAGATAAAAAATCAGTTACCGAGAAATGCTCGTTAACTGCCGATGACGGAAAAAACTATAACACAACTATTTATAGTTTAGATGCTATAATTGCTGTGGGTTATAGAATTAATTCTAAAAAAGCAACAGAATTTAGAATATGGGCAACAAAAATATTAAAAGAATATATGACAAAGGGTTTTGCATTAAATGATGAACGTTTTATAAATGGAAATAAATATGATGCAAAATATTTTGATGAATTATTAGAACGTATCAAAACAATTAGAGTAAGTGAAAGAATGGCATATCAAAAAATCACTGATTTATTTATTGCAACGGCAGCAGATTACAATCCAAAATCAGAAGAAGCGTATACTTTCTTTAAAATAGTTCAAAATAAGTTGCATTATGCTATAAGCGGACATACTGCTGCAGAACTTATTTTTAAAAGGGCTAATTCAAAAAAAGAGCATATGGGGTTAACAACTTGGAAAAATTCTCCTGATGGTTTAATATATAAATATGATGTGATTATTGCAAAAAATTATTTAAACGAAGAAGAAATGAATAATTTAAAAGATTTAACAAATATGTTTTTAGTATTTGCTGAAGATGAAGCAAAACAAAGACATGTAATGACAATGAAGGATTGGATAACTGCCACTGATGATTTATTAAAATTTAGAAGAAAAGAAATATTAAATAATAGTGGCAGTATATCTCATAAAGAAGCAGTAGAAAAAGCTGAAAAAGAATATGAAAAATTTAGAATTATACAAGATCAAAAATACATTTCTTCAATGGATGAATTTTATAATAAATATTTAAGTGAAAATAATAGTGATGAATAAGGAAGTGATTAAAATGGATATGTATCAAAAAAGAGAAATGAGAAAGAATAAAAAAATGAATGAAGATAAAAAAAGTTTACAATCAACGAATATCAACTGGTATCCAGGACATATGGCAAAAACAAAAAGACAAATAACAGAAGATATGAAACTAGTAGACGTAGTAATAGAATTACTAGACGCACGTATACCAGTATCAAGCCAGAACCCAGATATTTCAAGATTAGTAAATAATAAAAAAAGAATAGTAATACTAAATAAAGCAGATTTAGCAGATCAAGTAGAAACTAAAAAATGGATAGAATATTTTAAGACAAAAAATATAGTAGCACTAGAAGTAGATTCAAATCAAGGAAAAGGTATTAATCAAGTAAATCAGACAATAGAAAAACTTATGGCAGAAGAATTAAAAATTCAAAATGAAAGAGGCAGAATTAGAAAAACAATAAGAGTAATGATAGTTGGAATACCAAACGTAGGAAAATCTTCTTTCATAAATAGAATTTCAAAGAAAACAACAATGGTTGTAGGAAATAGACCAGGTGTAACTAAACAAAAACAATGGATAAGAATAGGAAGTCAAATTGAATTATTGGATACACCAGGAGTATTATGGCCAAAATTTGAAAGTGAAGAAGTAGGGTTAAATCTAGCATATACAGGAAGTATTAAAGATGAAGTAATTGATAAAGTAGAAGTTGCATATTATTTATTAAAATTTCTAGATAAAAATTACTCAAAAAATCTTTATGAAAAATATAAAATTTCACAAGAAGAAATATCAAATATTGCAGATCATCCTCAATACACACTAGAATTAATGAATTTAATAGGAAGAAAAAGAGGTGCTTTAGTTTCTGGTGGTAATGTTGATGAGGAAAAAGTAGCAAATATAATATTAGATGATTTTAGAAAAGGCAAAATAGGAAATATAACATTAGAAAAATCAGAAAGGATATAAATGGAATTAATAGATAGAGAAAAAGAAGAGGTAGATGTAAATCTACTTTCACCATTAACATGGGCATATATTGGAGATGCAGTATATGAGTTATATATACGAACAAATTTAGTAAATAAAACAAAATTAAAACCACATAAATTGCATATAGAATCAATAAAATATGTAAAAGCAAAAGCTCAAGCAGATATTTTAAAAGAACTAATGGAAATCTTAACAGATGAAGAAAAAGATATTGTAAGAAGGGCAAGAAATGCTGAAAATCATCATTTGCCAAAGAATGCTGATCCAGAAGATTACATGTATTCAACAGCATTTGAAGGATTAATAGGATATTTATACTTATGTAAAAAAGATGAAAGACTAAAAGAGATTTTAAAAAAATGTATAGAAAATTAATAAAAATAGCTCATACTTAGAAAAAAGTATGGGCTATTTTTATAGGTAGATTTTTATAAAAAATAAAAAAACAACTTTTTATTTTAGTTGTTTTTCAATTTTTATATAAATGGTGACCCCTACGGGAATCGAACCCATGATTCCACCTTGAGAGGGTGGCGTCTTAACCGCTTGACCAAGGGGCCACATTAACAATAATACTTATATCACAAAAACATACTAATAGTCAATAGAAATTTATAGAAAAAAATATTTTAAAAATGCGAACAAATGTATTGACAAAAAATAAAATAGAAGTATAATGTTTATACAAACAAACGTACGGAGGAAATAATATGATTGGTTCATTACATATTAAAAATGTAGGTATTATAGAAGATATAACAATTAACTTAAATGAGGGTTTTAATGTATTTACAGGTGAAACTGGAGCAGGAAAAACATTAATAATAGATTCACTTCAAATATTAGCAGGAGGAAGATTCTCAAAAGAAATAATTAGACATGGAGAAAAAAGCTCATATATAGAAATGTTAGTATATCTAGGTGAAGACGAATATATAATATCAAGAGAAGTAAATCAAGCTGGAAGAAACATATGCAAAATAAATGGAAGATTAACAACTGTAAATGAACTAAAAACTTTCATGAAAAAAATAATTGATATACATGGTCAAAGAGATAATCAAACAATACTTGAACCATCAAGTCATATTAAATTTTTAGATGGATTTATTGGAGATAAGATAGACGAAATAAAAAAAGAATATATAAAAAAATATGATAGATATGTAACAATAAAAGAAGAATTAGCCAAAAACTATGGAGATGATAAAGAAAAACAAAGAAAATTAGATCTATTAAATTATCAATTAAATGAAATAGAAGATGCTAATCTTTATAATGAAGAAGAAGAGGAATTAGAAGAAAAATTAAAGAAAATATTAAATTCAGAAAAAATTCAAAAAAATCTAGAAGAATCTCACTATAAATTGGAAGAGGGAATACTTTCAGAACTTAGCGGTATAATAAGAGCAATCGAAAAAATAAGCGAATATGATACAGAATATGATAAAACAAGAGAGCAAATACAAAGTGCATATTATAGCCTAGAAGAAGCGGAAAGAGACTTATATAATTATAAAGAAAACATATATTGTGATGAAGAAGAACGTATTGTTATAGAAAGTAGAATTGATCTAATTCAAGACTTAAAAAGAAAATACGGAAACAATATTGCAGAAATATTAGAATACAAAAATACAGTAAAAGAGCAAATAGATGAAATAGAAAATTTGTCAGATTATATAGAATCATTAAAAGACGAAAAAAAAGAAATTGAAATAGCACTAGAAGAGTTTGCACAAAAAATGCATCAACTTAGAGAAAAATATGCAGAAAAAATGTCAGAAGAGATCAATGAAGAATTAAAAGATCTAGAAATGAAAAATGCAAGATTTAGTGTAAATATCAAAGATAGAATTGAATTTAATGCAAACGGAAAAGATGACATAGAATTCTTAATTCAAACTAACGTAGGTGAAGACAAAAAGCCATTAATAAAAATAGCATCAGGAGGAGAAATGTCAAGGATAATGCTAGGAATCAAAAAAGTACTAGCAGATGTTGATCAAGTTCCAATTTTAATATTTGATGAAATAGATACAGGAATAAGTGGAATAGCAGCAAAAAAAGTAGGAATCAAAATGAAAGAGATTTCACAAAAACATCAAGTAATATGTGTTACTCACTTAGCTCAAATAGCTGCAAAAGGTGATTATAATTATTTCATACAAAAAGAAGTTAAAAATAATAAAACAAATACAAAAATAGAACAGTTAGATGAAGAAGGTGTGCTAAAAGAAATAGCTAGAATAGCAACAGGAGAAGTGAATGATATTTCAATGCAACATGCTAAAGAATTAAGAAAAGAAAAAATTGCATAAAATTTATTATTTTCCAAAAACTAATACAAAAAGAAAGAGGTGACTAATGTGGAAAATAATAATTTAAATGTATTAGATGAAGTAAACAAAGGTGCAACAATGGGAATGGATGCAATAAACATGATAAATGAAAAAACTCATGACGCAAAATTAAAAGAAACATTACAAGTGGAGTTTAATAAATATAATAAAATATCAGAAAGAGTTAATAATTTGTATTCACAATTTACAACAGAAAAGAAGCCACATGAAACTAACAAGATGAATAAAATGATGACGTGGTATGGAATACAAATGAAAACAATAACAGATGACACTCCATCAAAATTATCAGAATTATTAATGCAAGGAACAAACATGGGAATAATAGAAGGAAGAAGATTACTAAATCACAATCAACGTATAGATGATAATGTAAAGAATATTCTAAATGATTTTGTGTCCATGCAAGAAGATAGTGTAGAAACACTAAAAAAATTCTTATAAAAGATTTGAATAAAATCTTATTATGATTATGCCAAAATTACAAATTTTAATATACTAGAAAGACAGCGTAGATATTTGTATAAACATATTTTGCAAATATCCACGCTGTTTTTCTTTTTACAATTTATGAAGTATACACAGTAAATAGAAATAGGAAAAATATAATAACAGATAACTTTTTAATTAGATTATTTTAGGCTAAGAAAAGATAATATGATAAACTCAAAAATCCCAAGATATCAAGCAATAAAAGCAATAATGGTTGAAAAAGAATTCAATATATGATATAATAACAAAAGTCTTAAAATAAAGGAGGTTCATCAAAAGATGAAGACAGAGACAGAAAGAAGAATTGCAACAATGGGAAAAATTTCCCAGACCGAAGAGACTACAATTCTTGCAACGATTCTCAACAATCCTTGCGAGGAAGCGTTCAGCTGCGAATGTGCAGATAAGTGCGACGGTAAGAAGTGCTTATGCACAGCTAGCGAACGCTAAATGAAAGAGGAGAGCCATATTGCCCTTGCAATAGGCCCTCTTTTTTTATTAACTTTAATGATAACTCCCCAGCTATGCTGAAGTGGTAAGATAAAAGTATACTTTTATCTTACCACTTGGGTGGATGGTTATAATATGAAACAGACGTGTACTTCATATGTACAACACAGAAAAATAGATAAATTTAAGCAAACACTAATATTCTTTAAATTCTTTTGAAAGTTTTGAGATTGCTTTTGTCTCAATACGAGAAACATATGATCTAGAAATACCAAAGAAAGTTGCGACTTCATTTTGAGTAAGAGGTTTAGAATTATTTAGCCCAAAACGTAATATTAGAATTTCACGTTCTCTAGGTTTTAAAATAGAATTCATCTTTTCATATAACTTTTTTTCCTTCAATTTTAAATCAATTGAATCTTCAATACTACGTTCATTATTTTCTAAAACCTCTTGTAATGTGATAACATTATCATCTTTATCTTTTCCAATTGGTTCATTTAAGAAAACTTCAGAATTTAATTTTTTAGAATTTCTAAAAAACATTAAAATTTCATTTTCAATGCATCTAGAAATATATGTAGAAAGTTTAACTCCCTTTTTAGAATTATAAGTATTAACCCCTTTTATTAAGCCAATAGTACCAATAGAAATCAAGTCATCCAAAGAAGCATTAGGAGAAGTATATTTTTTAGAAATATGAGCAACTAAGCGCAAATTTCTTTCAATTAAAACATCCTTGGCAGATAAATCGCCATTCTCAAATTTGTCTAAAAAAATCTTTTCTTCTTCACTTGAAAGTGGTTCAGGAAAAAGATTATTATTAGAAATGTATCCAAACATAAAAATAGAAGAATTAATAAAGGTTAAAAAACCTGAAATGGACAATATAAGCATATTAGACCTCCAAATATCTATATAAAAATATATGAGATAAAATTAAAATAGTGCGTGTCAACTTTAAAATAACCTTGTCATAAAATGTCCATATTTTTATAAAGATAGTTAACAATTAATAAATGTCGAAGAATGTAGAATAATAGAAAATATTGAAAAATAAAGGAGAACGATTAATACTTCCAATATTATACATTTTGTGGTATAATATAATTATCTTAAAGATAAAGGAGGAAGTATTATGAGTACTATGACAAGACGGGAAGTAAAGAGAATGGAGTATAATACTCCGTTGCCGAAGATTCACGAAGGAAAGTCAAAGACCTATGAAGAGGTCTTCATCAATTCTGGTGGAGAACCTTCAGCAGAACTGGCCAACAGACATTTAATTGCCATTATTGGTCAACATCCTGAAAAACTAGGGTGGTTTAGTCCTGTAGGACATTATGGTATTTTCCAAGATGAGGATGGTCTTTGGTATGCATATCGCCATCAGGCAAAATATGCATAAGCATTATCAAAGTACAATAATTAATTTTCCGGCCCAGCTGTTTTCAGCTGGGCTCTTCTATTGTAAATTTTAAAAAAAGAATATATAATCAATAATATGAATTAAAAAAGGATGAAAAAATGAAAGAACTTGAAAAATGTGAACTATGTCCATTTGAATGTAAAGTAAATAGAAATGAAGGAAAAGTTGGAAGATGTCAGGCAGGAAAAAATATAAAGATAGGTTTATATTCTTTACACTATGATGAAGAACCCTGTATCAGTGGAAAAGAAGGATCAGGAACAGTATTTTTTAGTAACTGTAATTTAAAATGTAAGTTTTGCCAGAATTATAAAATAAGCTGTGAAGGAAAAGGTGAAGAAATAACAGTTAATCAACTAGCTGAAATATTTTTAGAACAACAGGAAAAAGGTGCTAATAATATTAATTTAGTTACAGCTGTACCATATGTTCCTCACATAATAGAGGCATTAAAAATTGCTAAAGAAAAAGGACTTACAATTCCAATCTTATACAATACAAGCGGATATGAAAAATTAGAAACTTTAAAAATGCTAGAAGGATATATAGATATTTATTTACCGGATTTTAAGTACTTTGATAATAATTTAGCTAAAAGATTATCAAACACACCAAATTACAGAGAAATAGCGGAAAAAGCACTAAAAGAAATGTATAGACAAGTTGGTAAAAATCAATATAATGAAAAAGGTATGTTAATAAAAGGAATGATAATTCGTCATTTAGTTTTACCAAATAATATTGGAAACTCAAAGTGTGTTTTAAAATGGATTAAACAAAATATGTCCGAAGATATAATGATAAGTTTAATGGCACAATATTTTCCAACATATCAAGCAAATAATGATGATGAGATAAATAGAAAACTTACTCAAGAAGAATATGATGAAATAGAGTCATATTTATATGAACTAGATTTAGAAAATGGATATATTCAAGATTTAGAAGACGAAGAAGAAAAATATGTACCAGATTTTTAGAAAAGGAGAATAACATGGAAATTTTATATGGAACAACTAACAAAGCCAAAGTTAAATCAATGGAAAAGATTATTAAAGAACACAACTTTGATATAACAATTAAGACTTTGCCAGAAATAGGATTTAATGAAGAAATCGTGGAAGATGGAACAACATTTGAAGAAAATTCAGAAATAAAAGCTAAAGCTATTCAGAAATTTTGTAAGGAAAATAATATAAATGTACACCTAATAATGACAGATGATGCAGGATTATGTATAGATAAATTAAATGGAGAACCAGGAGTATATACAGCTAGATATGCAGGAGAAAATCCTACACAAATACAAAATATTGAAAAAGTATTAGACAAATTAAAAGAATATCAAGATTCTAAAGATAGAACAGCTACATTTGTATGTGTGTTAACAGCAATAGTATTAGATACAGGTGAAGAGATTGTAGCCAGGGGAGAATGCAAAGGAAGTATAGCTAAAAAGCCAGGAAAAATGGGTGGACTAACATACGGACCATTGTTTATACCAGAAGGATTTACATTACCAATGAATGATTTAGAAGAAGAGAAATATGAAAAAGTTCATAATCATAGAGATATTGCTATGAGAAAGATTGTAGAAGAATTAGCAAAAAGAAATTTAATATAATTAAAAAAGTTTAGAAAACTTACGTATATATAAAAACAAAAAAAGGAATAATTTTGCTAATTATTCCTTTTTTGTAATAATTTGTAATTTGAAAAGCTCTTACAAAAGCCAATATACTATAAAAAATAAAAAAAAGCAAATACCAAAATATATTAATTAAATTAGAATAAGATAATAAAAATGAGAAAAACTAAATTATAGTAAAATTAAAACAGATTAATCGTAAAAATTATGATTTGAAACAAATAAAAAGTTATGCTAATATATAAACATAGAAATTAAATAAGTTATCAATCTTCCCTGCATGGTGCGTTTTTGACAGAGTTTTTAGAACCTACAAGTTTTGGAGAAGGGAGCTTGCTCTCTGAATACGGCGTGTATGCTTACGAGCTTTATCAGTAAGAAACCCAGAAGTATTTAGGACGGCACCCACCTGTTTTAGGACAGGTCCATAAAAATTCTTATGCATGACGGCTAATGTGGGGCTTTTTTTATGCCCAAAAGAGAACAAAAGCTTATCTTTACAATCAAAAATAAAAATGCTAAAATAAACACATATTGGAGGCGTTATGAACGTAAAAGAAGCTATAAATTATGGAATACAAAATTTAGAAAATATTGATGATAAAATTTTAAAAATAAAAATTTTACTTGCATATGTAATGAATGTTGAGAAAAATTATTTAATAACACATGATGATGAAGAACTTACAAAAGAAGTAGAAAAAAATTTCAAAAATGGATTAAAAAAATTATCTGAAAATATACCAATTCAGTACATAACAGGAATGCAAGAATTTTATGGAATGAAATTTAAAGTAAATGAAAATGTATTAATTCCAAGATTTGATACCGAAATATTAGTAGAAGAAACTCTAAAAGTGGCTAAAGCAGGGCAAAAAATACTAGATATGTGTACAGGAAGTGGAATTATAGCAGCAGCAATAGCTAAAAATGTGGATAACACATCTCAAGTTTATGCTAGCGATATAAGTGATAAAGCATTAGAAATAGCAAAGTACAATAGCAAAAAAAATAATGCCAATGTGAAATTTATAGTATCAAATTTATTTGAAAATATAAATGATATTGATTTTGATATAATAGTATCTAATCCTCCATATATAACCAAAGAAGAAATGCAACACTTAGAAATACAAGTGAAAAAAGAACCAGAAATCGCATTATATGGTGGAATAGATGGATTAGATTTTTATAAAAGAATTACCAAAGAAGCGGTAGAACATTTAAAAATAGGTGGTTACTTATTATTTGAAATAGGTTATAAACAAAAAGAAGCTGTTATGGAAATTTTAGAGCAGAATAAATTTAAAAATATAAGATGCGTAAAAGATTTTAATAATTTAGATAGAGTAATTATAGGAGAAAAGGAGTAAACATGTCTTTTTCATCAGAAACAAAAAAAGAATTAAGTTCTATAAATAATTTTGCAAAAAAAGAATTGCTAGAGGCAGAATTAATTGGATATTTAATGTCTGGAAATAGCAAAGAAGAAGCAGACAAAATAGAATTTATAACTGAAAATGAATTTAATATAGAAAGACTTTATAAAATACTTTTCAAACTTAAAATAGAATATGAGCCAGAAATAGAAAGAAAAGTATATGTTGCTAAAATAAGCAAGGTTAAGCTAAGAAATATAGAAGAACTTACTCAAGAAGAAGAGAAAAAAGCATTAGTGCGTGGATTGTTTCTTGGAAGTGGATCGCTAAATGATCCAAACAAAAAATATCATCTTGAAATTTTATTAAAAAATAGAGATACCGCACAATATATTCAAAATATTTTAAAATATTATAATATAAAATCTAAAATACTTGATTCAAATAATACAATTTATATAAAAGAAGGAGAAGAAATTTCAAAATTTCTTGCTTTCATAGGTGCACAAAAAGCAGTATTACAGTTTGAAGAAATAAGAGTCATGAGAGACATAAGAAATAATGTAAACAGACAAGTAAATTGTGAAACTGCTAATCTTAATAAAACAATAAGTGCAGCAGTACTGCAAATAGAAGCAATAAACTTTTTAAAGAAAATGAAAAAATATGAGGAGTTACCAGATAGCCTAATTGAAATAGCTGAATTAAGATTGGAATATCCAGAAATGAGTCTAAAAGATTTAGGTGCACAATTAGAGAACCCAATAGGAAAATCTGGAGTAAATCACAGACTAAAAAAGATTATTGAAATAGCAGATGAAGTAAAAAGAGGTGAATAAATGAAAGAAATAGGAATATACATTCATATCCCATATTGCAAGAAAAAATGTCATTATTGCGATTTTATTTCATTTAGTGGAAAAGAAGAAACACAAAACAAATACATAGAAGCAATTCTAAAAGAAATTTCAGAATGCACATATACAGGATTTAATATAGGAACAATATATATTGGAGGAGGAACTCCATCAATAATAGACCCAGCATACATTACTAAAATTATAGCTAAAATCAGAGAAAAGTTTATAGTATCACAAAATGCAGAAATAACTATAGAAGTAAATCCTGGAACAGTTGATAGAGAGAAATTATTAGAATATAAAAAAGCAGGAATAAACAGATTAAGTATAGGACTTCAATCAACAGACAATGCAATTCTAAAACAAATAGGTCGAATTCACACATACGAACAGTTTAAAGAGACATATGATACAGCAAGAGAATTAGGTTTTGACAATATAAATGTTGATTTTATGATTGCTTTGCCTGAAGAAGATGAATGGAGCATTGCTATACAAATAAGTGAAATAATAAATTTAAAACCAGAGCATATTTCATGTTATTCATTAATATTAGAAGAAGGAACAGAATTAAAAAGATTAGTAGATGAGGGAGCGATTACTCTTCCATCAGATGAAGAAGAAAGAAAAATGTATTGGAAAATGAAAGAACTTCTAGAAGAAAATGGATACGAACATTATGAAATATCAAATTTCTCACTACCAGGACATCGCTCAAGACATAATATGGATTGCTGGACTCAAAAAGAATATTTAGGATTTGGAACAGCGGCACACAGCTATTTTAATGGAAAAAGATTTTCCAGCCCTAAAACAATAGAAGAATATATTGTAGATTATAATAAGAAAGAAATCGAAGAAGAACAAACATCAGAATCAATGAAAAAAGAATATATGATGCTTGGACTTAGAAAAATAGAAGGAGTATCAATATCAGAATTTGAAAGAAAGTTTCAAATAAATCCTTTATTTTATTTTAGATTTGAAATAAGTAAATTAGTTGATGAAGAATTAATAGAAATAGATCTAGATAATATAAAACTTACAAAAAAAGGTTTAGATGTAGCTAATATTGTCTGGGAAGAATTTGTATAAAGTAAGAATTAAATTCTAAAAATACATATAAAATAAAGATATACTATAACTATCCAAAAATAAATATGGGTGGATTATTAAAGTTAAAAAGAGGGCTATACTGCAAGCAGTATAACCCTCTTTCACGATTACATTTAATCGTGAGGAAAAACTTTCATATACATCTGTACACAATTTGAAAATGAAAAACAATATTATTCATTTCCATCAAAAGGAACAGACGCGATATCGAGCGTGGTCATTAAGGTGATAAGCTTTTTGACATCATCATCAGTACAATCATTTCTTCTAGCACCAGACTTGTCAAAAACTTTGAAAAACTGCTCTCTGAAAACAATTTCAGGACAGATGGTAATTGCAAGTGCTTTCACTGCGGGAATTTCGATAAAACCAGTCGAAGTACTTCCATAGTTAGCATTTACATCACCCAGCTCGCAACACTTGTAAATCAAATCTAAACAAGCATTCCGACCACAAGCAGAGATTTTTCCATCCAAAGCAAAAACCTTTGAATAGAGTGTAAGAAAGTCCTTTTCCTTTGCCATAACAATACCTCCAAAAAATATTTTCATAGGGTTAACACTAAAGATGTCGCTAAGAAGTATTAACACATACGAATAAAAATATTATATAATCGTACAGCCTAAAAGTAAAGATTGAATATCTAAAAATAAAGATTAAAAATAAAAAAAGAATATTTTTAAAAAGTTAGCAAATACTATTGACAACTGCTAACTTTGGGTATAATATATATAAAGATTTAGCAAAGAGCATTAGTAAGTGCTAAAAAAGAGGTAATGAAATGATTGAAAATCTTGATAATAGAAAAAAGAAAATACTTCAAGCAATCATAGAAGAGTATATAGATACTGCAGAACCAGTAAGCTCTGGAAACCTAGTAAAAGAGCTAAATTGTAGCAGTGCTACAATAAGAAATGATATGGCAGAACTTGAAAAAATAGGGTTCATTGAAAAGCCGTATACATCAGCTGGAAGAATACCATCTCAAAAAGGATACAGATACTATATAGATGAATTATTAAGAGATGATAAATTAACACTAAAAGAAATGCAGTATATAAAAAGTAAATTAGAAACAACAGTAAACGAATTAGAGGACTTAACTAAAATAGCTACAACAACACTTTCAGAATTAACGCATTATACAACAATAGCTATAGGTCCAAAAATAGAAAAACATACAATATTAGATGTTAAGTTTGTATTGTTAGGAAGCAGAGTAATGATGGCAATAATATTAACAGACTCTGGAATAATTCGTGAAGCTATAATAAAATTCGATGAAGATGTAACAGAAGAACAAATAAAAAACTTGAATAATATATTTTCTAATCACATGGTAGGAAAACCAATAGATCAATTAGGTGATAACATAGAAACATTTATAACAAATGAAATGCAAAATAGTATATCAATTATTAAAAAAATAATAACAGAAATTGATAAATTATTTAAAGAAAGTGATGAACTATATTTAGAAGGAACAAACAAATCATTTGACTTACCAGAATTTCAAAAAGCGGAATTAGCTAAAAACTTTATGAATGTTTTAGATGCAAAAGACTTAGTATCAGAAGTATTAAATACTGGAATTGCAGAAGACATAAATGTTTATATTGGAGATGAACTACATGACGAAAAACTTAAAGATTTTAGTGTAGTAACATTTAACCATCTACTTGGAGACAAAGATATAGGAACAATTGGAATAATAGGACCTACAAGAATGGATTATTCTAAAGTTATTTCTATAATGAAATATATCAGTAAAAAACTTAAAGAAGACTATGATGATGAAAATAAATAAGAAAGAAGGTAGAGAGATGGCAGAAAAAGAAAATAAAGAAAAACTTGAAGAAGAAAGCAATGAAGTAGAAGCAAAAGAAACAGAAGTTATTGAAAACAAAATTGAAACAGAACTAGACGAACTAAACGACAGATACAAGCGATTATTTGCAGAATTTGAAAATTACAAAAAAAGAAATATGAAAGAAAAAGAAACATTAAGAAATATGTTAGTATCAGACATAATGACAAGCATATTACCGATTATAGATAACCTTGAAAAAGCAATAAGCACAGGAACAAAAGATACTGCATATGAAGATGGAATAAAAATGGTATTAAAGCAATTAAAAGACATGCTTGCATATCATGGAGTAAAAGAAATTGAAGTTGAAGGAAAACCATTCGATCCAGAACTACATGAAGCAGTAAGCCATGTAACAGACGAAAAATTAGGAAAAAATATCATTAAAGAGGAATTTAGAAAAGGCTATATCATAGGAAATAAAGTAATTAGACATTCTATGGTAATAGTTGCAAACTAATAGTTTTTAATTTTTAAAATAAATTATACAAAAGAACAATTTAAAGAGGATAGATTAAGGAGGATAAAAAGATGTCAAAAATTATAGGTATTGACTTAGGAACTACTAACTCATGTGTAGCCGTAATGGAAGGTGGAGAAGCTGTTGTAATTCCAAATCCAGAAGGAAATAGAACAACTCCATCAGTAGTAGCTTTCTCACAAAACGGAGAAAGATTAGTTGGACAAATAGCAAAACGTCAAGCAGTTACAAACCCAGATCACACAGTAATATCAATCAAAAGAGATATGGGAACTGACAAAAAAGTAAAAATAGAAGGTGATGAATTTACACCACAAGAAATATCAGCAATGATATTACAAAAATTAAAATCAGATGCAGAAAATTACTTAGGAACAGAAGTTAAACAAGCTGTTATCACAGTACCTGCTTACTTTAGCGACAGCCAAAGACAAGCAACAAAAGATGCTGGTAGAATAGCTGGACTAGAAGTTCTAAGAATTATCAACGAACCAACAGCTGCAGCACTTGCATTTGGTATGGACAAAGCTGATACAGATCAAAAAATAATGGTATATGACCTTGGTGGAGGAACATTTGATGTTTCAATCCTAGATATAGGTGATGGAGTATTTGAAGTTCTTGCTACAAGCGGAAATAATAGATTAGGTGGAGATGACTTTGATCAAAAAATCATTGAATACCTAGTTGCAGAATTCAAAAAATCAAATGGAATTGATTTAAGTACAGATAAAATGGCAATGCAAAGATTAAAAGAAGCTGCTGAAAAAGCTAAAATAGAATTATCAGGAATGGGACAAACACAAATTAACTTACCATTCATCACAGCTGATAGTTCAGGACCAAAACACTTAGATATAACATTAACAAGAGCTAAATTCGAAGAATTAATTGGTGAATTAGTTGAATCAACAAAAGGACCAGTTAACCAAGCATTAAAAGATGCAGGAATTACAGCTAATGATTTAAATCAAGTATTATTAGTTGGTGGATCAACAAGAGTTCCATTAGTACAAGAAACAGTTAAGAAAATAACAGGAAAAGAACCTAACAAAGGTATAAACCCAGATGAATGTGTTGCTTTAGGTGCAGCAATTCAAGGTGGTGTATTATCAGGAGATGTTAAAGACTTAGTATTACTTGATGTAACACCATTATCATTAGGTATTGAAACATATGGTGGAGTATTTACAAAATTAATTGAAAGAAACACAACAATACCAACAAAGAAATCACAAGTATTCTCAACAGCAGCAGATGGACAAACAAGCGTTGAAGTTCACGTATTACAAGGTGAAAGAGAAATGGCTGCTTACAACAAAACATTAGGAAGATTCCAATTAACAGGAATTCCACCAGCACCAAGAGGAGTACCACAAATCGAAGTAACATTTGATATAGATGCAAACGGTATTGTTCACGTATCAGCAAAAGATACAGCAACAGGAAATGAGCAAAAAGTATCAATCACAGCAAGCACAAACTTAACAGAAGACGATATTAACAGAGCTGTAAGAGATGCAGAAGAACACGCATCAGAAGATAAAAAGAGAAAAGAAGAAGTTGAAGTTAAGAATAATGCAGAAAGCTTAATTTACAATAGCCAAAAAACTATTGATGAATTAGGAGACAAAATAAGCAGCGAAGAAAAAGCAAAAGTTCAAACTGAAATTGACAACTTAAAGAAAAAAGTTGAAGGAAACAACATAGACGAAATAAAAGACGGAACAGACAAATTAACAAAAGTATTCTATGAAATTTCTGAGAAATTATATAAAGCTAACGGAGCAGCAGGAGCTGCTGCAGAAGGTGCAAACGCATCAGCAGATTCAACAGGAGAAGCTAAAGAAGGCGAAGTATATGATGCAGATTACAAAGTAGAAGACGAAAACGACGACAACAAATAAAAAGCAAATCAAGTTGGGGCGTAATATCTTATTTCGCCCCAATTTTTAGTACAAAGTGAAAGAACTTAGAAGATTATGAGTAATCTATTTAAGTGATAGATGGAGGGAAAAATGGCAAGTACAAAACGTGATTATTACGAAGTACTAGGTGTAGAAAAAACAGCAACTGATGAAGAATTAAAAAAAGCATA
Source organism: uncultured Clostridia bacterium (assembly GCA_934130285.1). Lineage (GTDB taxonomy): Bacteria > Bacillota > Clostridia > TANB77 > CAG-508 > UMGS1994. Next base: position 23,944 of record CAKOXT010000004.1, read on the forward strand.
TAGAAGACTAGCAAAAAAATACCATCCAGACGCAAACCCTGATAATAAAAAAGAAGCAGAGGCCAAATTCAAAGAAGTAAGTGAAGCATATGAAGTATTATCAGATAAGCAAAAAAGACAAATGTATGATCAATTTGGATTTGACGGACCACAAGGATTCGGTGGACAAAACGGAGGAGGATACTACTCATACGGTTCAGGATTCGACGGATTTAGTGGATTCTCAGGATTTGAAGACTTTGGATTTGGAAGTTTTGGAGATATATTTTCAGCAGCATTTGGAGGAGGTTCAAGAAGAAAAAGTGGACCTAGAAAAGGTGCTGATTTAAAAGTAAACCTTGATATTACTTTTGAAGAATCATACTTAGGTGTTGAAAAAACTATAAGCATAAATAGAAGCAAAGAATGTTCAACTTGTCATGGAACAGGTGCAAAATCTGGTACAAATCCTCAAACATGTCAAGTATGTAATGGAACAGGAAAAATCAAACAAGTAGTAACAACACCATTTGGACAAATGTCAACGCAAAAGGTTTGTTCAAATTGTGGTGGTGAAGGAAAAATAATAAAAGAACCTTGTAGTGCATGTAAAGGAAAAGGAACTGTAAGAGAATCTGCAAAAATAAAAGTAAAAATTCCAGAAGGAATTAGTGACGGTCAAACAGTAGTATTACGTGGAGAAGGAGAACCTGGAACAAAAAATGGACCAAAAGGTGATTTATATATAAATGTTCATGTAAAAAAACATAGCATCTACACAAGAAAAGCAGATCATGTATTATGTGATATTCCTATAACATTCACAGGTGCAACACTTGGTACAGAAATAGAAGTTCCATTAGTAGATGGAACAAAAGAAAAATATAAAATTCCAGAAGGAACACAAACAGGTACAAAATTTGTATTAAGAGGAAAAGGTTTCAAAAATGTAAACGGAAACTGGAGAGGCGATTTTGTATTCACAGTAAATGTTCAAATTCCTAAAAAACTTACACCAGAACAACGAGATCTAATTACAAAACTTGCATTAACTATGAATGAACAACCACCAATAAAGAAACGAGGAATATTTGGATAAAAAATTAGACTTTTTACTAGCAATAGTAAGAAGTCTTTTTTTATACGAGGAAAGTTGAATATATTTATAAAAAAATAAAAAGTTTTATTTTCTTATTTGAATTGTGTATAATAAATATGAAAAAAGAAAGGATGATGAGTATGAATAAAATAATGCAACAAGCCAAAGAATTAGCTCGAAATGGAGCAAATAATAACGAAGGTGGACCATTTGGAGCAGTAATTACAGATAAAGATGGAAACATAATAGCAACAGGAAATAATAAAGTTATAATTTCTCACGATCCAACAGCACATGCAGAAATAGTTGCAATAAGAAGAGCCAGTGAAAAGTTAGGAACACATGATTTATCAAATTGTATATTATATACATCATGTGAACCATGTCCAATGTGTTTATCTGCAATAATATGGGCAAACATACAAAAAGTATATTATGCATGCACACGTAAAGATGCAGCAAGTATAGGTTTTAGAGATGATATGATTTATGAATATTTAAAGGGAAATGATAATAATGTAATTGATTTAGAAGAAATTGATAGAGATGAATGTACAGAAGTATTTAAAGAATACAAATTAAATCAAAAAGAAATATACTAAAAGACTAAATTGAAATAAAATACAAACTAGAATATATAAAAACAGAATAATCAACAAAGTAAAATAACCAAAAACAATATAAAATGAAGCCAGCCACGGAAACTATCCCGTGGCCATATTTTTTGGTATAAGAATTAACTATTATAATGCATATGAGAAATACATATAATTTTCCTTGTTTACATACATTGAGGAATTTAGCTTTTTTTGGACTGAGATACTATACTCATTAGTTCTTTGAATCTCAAAGATGAAATAATCAAATTGAGACTTTAAAGATTTTGCCAATATTTTTATCCCAATTGAAGCAAGACCTCTGCCACGAAATTCTTTTCCAACAAAGTAGGAAACTGTGGCGGTTCTTTTATCACTTTCGCTAAAGGTAGGATCAGAATCTACGTCTATAACTGCCATAAGCCGATTAGCTTTATTAAAGACTCCATAGATTCTTTCATAATGAGAAGTGAATTTCTCAATTTTAGCTCTTGCGTCAGTAATGCTTGAAGCCATAAAGAAGTTTGTATACTTCTTTAATGATGCATCATTTGCAATTTGATAATATGCATATGCATCATTGATCGTTAATTCCCGGACGGTAAGCCCGTTCTTGATTTGTTTTTTTGCCATATTATCGGCACCTCCTATTTTTTGTACACGTATATGATAACATAAAAAAGTTAAAAATTCAATTATGTTTACTATAAGAAAAGAGTGCATAGTACTCAATAGAGCATTATGCACTCTTAAATATCCCGTGTCTATAATTTCAGTACAAATACATGCATATTATTGTCGAAGCGTCTTTCAATAACTTCATTTACGCTTCTTAAGACAGATAAACTTGCTAAGTTTTCTAAATCTACATAAAATGCAAGAAATAAAAACTTTGAATTAGCGTATTTCTTACGCAAAGCTTGTACTGTGGCCTTCGCATAGCCCATATTTCTATAATCTTTGCCAATAAAATAGGCAACCTCCAAATTGGAATATATTGAATTTGGGTCGGAATCAGCTACATGCACTGCACCAACCAATCTATGCGAAGAATCATCAAAAATTCCCAAAACAGTTGCAGTATTGAAAAAACTTTCTGCAAAATCTTTTTTTTCAATATGCATATAATTTGCAAATTTTTCGACAGCAGGATCATTGGCAATCGCCAAATAAGAGTTGACATCAAAATCACAAGATGCCTCGAGTTTCTTTAAGTAAATATCTTTCATGACAAATGTCCTCCTTGTATATAACTAAGATGATTTACATAATATATAATACCACAAAATTATGAATTTGACAAATTTAAGAAAAGGTAGTATAATCTTAAACAGTTGTTATCGCATGAGGCGATAAAGAAGAGATGTATATATAAAATAAAAAAGAGATAATGGTTCGGAAAAAATTAAATAAAAAAGTAAAAAGCAATAAAGTATTTATTGCCTGTATTTGTGTTTTTAATTATAAGCGGTGTAATAATTAAAAAATTATGTTGTAAAGAACGGAATAAAATAGAATCATTAAGCTCTTTGGGTCTAAAAGATTCAAAGAGTTTTATTGTATAGCAAATGATTCAAGAAATATAGTAAATTTAAAATTTAATAAAAAGATTTAATTTTTTCAAACTTTATTTATACATTAGAAAGGAAAGGGAGAAAGAATGGAAAATAACGAAAAAAACAATTCTGTAAAAACAGAACAACAAATAAAAAGAAATAATAATCCAAGAAAAAAGAGAATTGTAAAGAAAACAAAAGAAAATAAAGCAGAAGTGAAAAATATTAATCAAGAAGTAAAGAAAGAAAGAACAATTAAAGAAATTACAGAAGATTTAAAAAGAGAAAAGAAAAGTCCAAAGATGAGAAATAGCAAAAAGAAAGATGATAATTTAGAATTTGGATTTAAAAAAGAAAAATTAAAAATAATACCACTTGGAGGACTTCAAGAGATTGGTAAAAATATTACAGTATTTGAATATGGTGATGATATAGTTGTAGTTGATTGTGGTCTAGCATTCCCAGAGGATGATATGTTAGGAATTGACTTAGTTATACCTGATTTCACATACCTTGAGAAAAATCAAGATAAAATAAGAGGCTTAGTAATAACACACGGTCATGAAGATCACATTGGAGCAATACCTTATTTATTGCAAAAAATTAATGTACCAATTTATGCTACAAAGTTAACAGCAGGATTAATAAGCCACAAACTTGAAGAACATAGACTACTAAAAAGTACAAAACTAAAAATAGTAAATCAAGGACAAACAATAACATTAGGAAAAATTAGAGTAGAATTCATAAGAAGCTGTCACAGTATACCTGATGCAGTAGCTCTTGCAATACACACACCAGCAGGAACAGTAGTTCATACAGGAGACTTTAAAATAGATTATACACCAATTGATGATGAAAGAATGGATTTCGGAAGACTTGCAGAATTAGGAAATAAAGGTGTATTAGCACTTATGTCAGATAGTACAAACTCTGAACGTAAAGGATATACAATGTCTGAAAGTACTGTAGGAGAAGTATTTGATAAATTATTTTTCAATTGTACAAAAAGAATAGTAGTTGCAACATTCGCTTCAAATGTTCACAGGGTTCAACAAATTGTAAACTCTGCAGTTGAAAATAATAGAAAAATAGCTGTTTGTGGAAGAAGTATGATAAACATGATTTCAACAGCAATGGAATTAGGATATATCAATGTTCCAGAAAATGTATTCATAGACATAGATATGATAAAGAATTACACAGATGACCAATTAGTTATAATAACAACAGGAAGCCAAGGTGAAACAATGTCAGCTCTTACAAGAATGGCTGCTGGTGAACACAAAAAAGTTACAATAACACCAAATGATTTAGTAATAATTTCAGCTAATCCAATACCAGGAAACGAAAAATATGTTGCTAAAGTTATTGATGATTTAATGAAAATCGGTGCAGAAGTTGTATACAGCTCATTAGAAGATATTCACGTATCTGGACACGCTTGCCAAGAAGAACAAAAATTAATGTTATCATTGGTAAGACCAAAATACTTTATACCAGTACACGGCGAATACAGACAATTAATCGCACATAGTGAAACAGCTAAAAAAGTTGGTATCAAACCAGAAAATATATTTCTAACAACAAATGGAAGAATATTAGAATTAAATGAAGACGAAGCAGCTTTAACAGGAACAGTACCATTCGGAAAAATAATGGTTGATGGACTAGGAGTTGGAGATGTTGGAAATATAGTATTAAGAGATAGACAACACTTATCACAAGACGGATTAATAATAGTAGTAATGTCAATGGATTCAGCAACAGGAGAAATCGTTGCAGGACCAGACGTTATATCAAGAGGATTCGTATATGTTCGTGAGTCTGAAAACTTAATGGAAGATGTTAAGAAAATGTTAAAAGAAGAAGTAAGAAAACTTGAAGAACATGGAGTTAGAGATTGGTCAACAATCAAATCAAGACTAAAAGATTCTTTAAGAGATTACATATTTGCAAAAACAAAAAGAAATCCAATGATTTTACCAATAATCATGGAAGTATAATAATAAACAAAATAAAAATTGAACTAGAAAAAGTTAAAGATACTGATAGATATAACGTAAAATATGATGATGGAAATGGTTCAGGTGTAAAAATAGATTCATCCAAAAACACCATAGAAGACGACGATTTTCTAGGAATAAGATACAACGATAAACTAATAAACTTCACAGATGACAGACTAGAAATCTAAAAACAAACCACACCCAAAATGTTAGACAAAAATCTAACATTTTGTGGTGTATTTTTTATAAACAAATATTTATACTAAGAGATTGTAAACCATTGAAAAATGTGATAAAATACACAGTATTAATTAATAAGGAGAGGTTTTTATGGATAGAAAAGAATTAGCAGATTTAATATTCCCAGATGTAAAGGATGCATCATATTATGAAGAAAAATATCCTGAAAGAGACTTACCAGAAGGAGCACAAGTAGTTAGAGTTGCACCAAGCCCAACAGGATTCATACACGTAGGGGGAATCTTCCAGGGATTAATAGCAAAGAAAATAGCAGAACAAACAAATGGAGTGTTCTTTGTAAGAATAGAAGATACAGATCAAAAAAGAAAAATAGAAAATGGAACAGAAGAAATACTAAATGCATATAAAGATTATGACTTATACCCAGATGAGACAGTAGGAAAAGGAAATTACGGACCATATATTCAAAGTGAAAGAAGAGAAATTTACAAAGCATATGCAAAGAAATTATTAGAAGAAGGAAATGCATATCCATGTTTCTGTTCAGCAGAAGAACTAGAAAAAATCAGAGACAATCAAACAAAAGCACAAGAAAGAACAGGATATTATGGAAAGTGGGCAAAATGTAGAAATATGCCTGTTGATATGGCTTACGAAAAAATAAAAAATGGAGATCCATATATCATAAGATTAAAATCACCTGGTGACCCTGAAAAGAAAATAAAAGTAAAAGACGTAATAAAAGGCGGAGTTGATATGCCTGAAAATGATCAAGATATAGTAATTATCAAATCAGATGGATTACCAACATACCACTTTGCACATGCTGTAGATGATCATTTAATGCACACAACATTAGTTACACGTAGTGACGAATGGTTATCATCTGTACCACTTCACATTCAACTATTCAGAATACTTGGATTTAAAGTTCCAAAATTTGCACATACAGCACCATTAGAGAAAGCTGAAGAAGGTTCAAGAAGAAAACTAAGTAAAAGAAAAGATCCAGAAGCAGCAGTTTCTTATTACACAGAGGTTGGTATACCAAAAGAAGCATTAAAAGAATATTTAATGAATATTGCAAATTCTAACTTTGAAATTTGGAGAAAACAAAATCCAGATAAAGATATGATGAAAGATTTTGAATTCCATCTAAATAAAATGGGAGTTAGTGGAGCTTTATTTGATATGGTTAAATTATTAGATGTAGCAAAAAGTGTTATATCTAAATTCACAGCACAAGAAGTTTATGATTTTTCATATGCTTGGGCAGAAAGATTTGATCCAGAATTAAAAGAAATGCTTGATAACAAAGAATATTCATTAAAAGTTTTAGGAATAGAAAGAGGAAACGTAAAACCAAGAAAAGACATAGCAAAATGGTCAGATGTAAAAGATATAATTTATTACATGTATCCTGAAAAATTTGCTAAGAATACTGAATTTGAATATCAAAAAATAACAGATCCAGAAGAAATAAAAACAATCGTATCAGAATATGTAAACAATTATTTTGATATAAACGATGACAAACAAACATGGTTCAATAGAATGAAAGATTTATCAGAGAAACTTGGATATGCAAGAGAAGTTAAAGAATACAAAGCAGAACCAGAAAAATATAAAGGACATGTTGGAGATATAAGTACAGTAATAAGAGTAACATTAACAGGAAGAGCAAATACACCAGATTTATACGAAATTATACAAGTATTAGGTGAAGAAGAAGTTAAATCAAGATTAAGTAAATAAGCTTTTTAGGAGAAATAAAATGGAATATAATGTAGGAGATATAGTTATTACAAAAAAGCAACATCCATGTGGAAGCAAAGAATGGAAAATCACAAGAGTAGGTGTAGACTTTAAATTAGAATGTCAGGGATGCGGGCATGTAATAATGGTTGAAAGACAAAAAGCCATAAAAATGATAAAAAGCAAGAAATAAAATTAGGAAAAAAGCCTCTTATATGATATAATAAATAAGTATCAATTTTAGGAGGTGGACAAAATGTTTCGGAAAAAGAAGAAAAAAGCAAAAATGAAGTACATAACCGAAACAATCATCGTCAATGGAGTGACAGTACTTATGTACTACAATGTCCGCATTGATAAGAAAGGAGTAAAGAAGGCTATTGTAGAATATGCAGCTACAGTAGCTGATGTCGAAGAACAAATTGAAGCAGCAGCTGCATTAATTAACCTAGATTTTTTCGATGGTTTAGCTGATGTAAAATTAAGTAGGGTCGATGATACTACAATTGTTGTAAAACTATCAAGACCTAAAAAGGTAAAAAAAGTACAGAATAAATAATGTGCTAAATATAATTGTTTTTTGATGTTAAAAGAACCCCGCTGGTATTCCAGTGGGGCATTGCTCATTTTATATATAATTTAGATGAATTTTTCTATCTCATCCCATACAGCTTCAGAATAAATTTTTCTTTCAGCAGAAAAAGGAAGAAGAGTAGTAAAAGATATTCCTAAAAATTCTTTAATTTTATTCAATTCATTATCAACCTTTGTTACAGCGATTTTATCAGCTTTGTTAGCTACAAGCATAAAAGGCAAATTTGTTTTCTTAATATAATTCAACATATGAACGTCATCAGCAGTTGGATTATGTCTAATATCTAAAAGAAGTACGATAAGTGAAATGTTTTGACATTTTTCTAGATAATCTTCAATAAATCTTCCCATGTTTACTTGTTCTTCCTTGCTAAGTTTACTATAACCGTATCCAGGTAGATCAACAAAATAAAAATTATTATCTATATTATAAAAATTAATTTGTCTAGTTTTACCAGGAGTATTACTAGTTCTAGCTAAAGATTTTCTATTAATCATTGTATTTATAAAAGATGATTTTCCAACATTAGACTTTCCAACAAGAACAATTTGTGGTAAATCATTTTTGGGATATTGAGCAGGTCTAACTGCTGAAATTTCAAATTGTGGGTTTTTAATAATCATAATAAATTCTCCAATCCTTATATTAACAAAAAAATTATACCATAAAAGCCAGACATATTCAATCAAGATTTACATAATCATGAAAATGTGCTATAATAAATACGTATCATGATTTGTATACATAAAGGAGGCCACATTATGAGACAGATAGAAAAACTTCGTCAAAAAATTAAAAAGTATGTGGAAACCCAAAAAAAGCCCAGAAAGGGAGACAGCGATTATCGCAAGACTCTTGCTACATATGCAAGTTTGCTTGAGCTTGATGAAGAACTTGCTGATCTTTCGGAACGGGAATATGACGAATTTGTTGAAGCAAAATTAAAGAGTATTGCTTCAAAGATCAATATTTTGATCTCGTCATAACTAAAGCACGCCGATAAGGCGTGCTTTTCTTATTTTTAATGATAACTTAAAAGCTATGTGAAGTGACAATATGAAAGCTGACTTTTGTATCTACATTCATATTACCATTTCGTATACTGAGGATAGTTATTGAATATTTTTATTATACGTATAATAAGCCTATGAGATTAACGATTGACAGGTATAAAACATACAGTAGCCTTGCAAATTTGATAAAGTATATAAAATATGCTATAATAAAAAAGAGTGCAAGTTAGGAGGTGGAGTCAAATGGGAGATACACCTGAATATAGAGATGCATTAAGATTAGTAAAAATAGCAGAAAATAGTAAGGTATTTAAATTTTATGCATCTAAACCGACTGAAGATAGATTTACAGAATTAATGGAATTATTTGATAAAGTAAATCCAGAATGGAAGAAAATATATGAAGAAATAGAAAAAGAAAAACCAATAGAAGTGCAAACACCACTTGAGTATGAAAATATACAAGATGTTATAGATAGTGCACTGAATGAACCAATATTAGAATTGTGTTTGAGCATACATATTGCAAATAGAATTGCACACACTTATGATAGAGCGATAAATAATATTATAAAACAAAAATTAATAGAAAAGTCGCAAGAAAGTTCGGATAATAAAATAAATGATTTATTAAAAGATAGCAGAAGGATATCTAGACTATCTAGGCAAATAGGCGATTACTTAGATTCATCAAATTCAGATGATATAAGTGCTAGAGAAAATTTATTAGAATACATTAAACGCGATGGAATAACTGAAGATGATTTAGAACAATTGAATAATATTGGTATTCCATTTTTAATAAGAGGTAGAAAGAAAGCTTTTGCAGCAAAAGATTATGAGATTGAACAAGCTTTAACAGCATTGGAAAAAGAAAAAGATATATCATATGGTGTTTGTTTAAGAAAAGTAAGAAATCCTGATGGAAGAATAAAAACAGATAGTAGAGGAAGAGAAATTGAAGATAGTGTTTTAGTCGTTGATGTTCCATATTATGGTCAATACATCGTTCATATGAAAAGGAATACAAGTATTAGTTCACTAGCCACAATTCCTAAATATAGTGCAAAATATTTATATGAAAAGAAGACATTTTTATTGACAGATAATATATCTAATCAAGGAATGGATTTTATAGAAAGCCATAGTCCTACTGGAAAAACAGCTAGTTACGAAGAAATGGAACCACATTTAATAGACTTAGAAAAAATTAATCCAAGATTTGCTCATTATTTAGCTTTAAAATATGGAGCAAATAAAAAAGAACTTAGAAGATTACATAATAAAAATGCTTGGGAAAGGTAGGTGAATAATATGGAAAATATAAAATTAGAAAATATAAGAAAAAATGCTAACCTATCAGAAAAGATCGATCGTATTTTAAGCGAAGATAATATCGAAAATCAATATGTAATGTGTCAAGCTATAATAGAATATATAAATGTAAAATTTCTTACTTCAAGACTTGGAAAAACACTTCCAGACTATAATATTCTAACAATAATGATTGAATATGAAAAAATAGATGAGAAACTATATGATCAAATTTTATCAATAAATGATAGATATCATTGGCTTGACAGCACTCATGAATTAGATAAGCAAGATATTGAATACTTATTATTAAAAGCTGATTATATATATGGATACATATTAAAAAATTATATGCAAAAATAATAAAAAAGGACCAAAATTGAAATTAACGATTTTGGTCCTTTTTTGTTTTATACAGAGTTTTGTTATATTCTAAAATTATTTTTTATTTGGCTTTAAAACTTCAATTCCACCCATATATGGTCTCAAAACTTCTGGAATAGTAATTGAACCATCTGCTTGATAGTGGTTTTCTAAGAAAGCAATTAACATACGAGGTGGAGCAACAACAGTATTATTAAGAGTATGAGCATAATAATTTCCTTTTTCACCCTTAATACGAATTCCAAGACGTCTTGCTTGTGCATCTGTTAAGTTTGAACAGCTACCAACCTCGAAATATTTTTGTTGACGAGGGCTCCAAGCTTCAACATCGCAAGATTTTGCTTTTAAGTCAGCTAAGTCTCCAGAACAACATTCTAAAGTTCTAACTGGAATGTCCATGCTTCTAAATAATTCAACAGTATATTGCCACATTTTTTCGTACCAATCCCAAGACTCATCAGGTTCACAAACAACAATCATTTCTTGTTTTTCAAATTGGTGAATTCTATAAACACCACGTTCTTCAATACCATGAGCTCCTTTTTCTTTTCTAAAACATGGAGAATAAGAAGTCATAGTATAAGGTAAATTAGCTTTTTCCAAAATTTGACCTTTAAATTTACCAATCATAGAATGTTCGCTAGTACCAATTAAATATAAATCTTCACCTTCAATTTTATACATCATAGCATCCATTTCTTCAAAACTCATAACACCTGTAACAACGTCAGATCTTATCATATAAGGTGGAATACAATATGTAAATCCTTTATTAATCATAAAATCTCTAGCATAAGAAAGAACAGCAGAATGAAGTCTAGCAATATCACCAACCAAATAGTAAAAACCATTTCCAGCAACTCTACGAGCAGCATCTAAATCAATTCCAGCTAAGCTTTCCATAATATCTGTATGATATGGGATTTCATAATCAGGAACAACAGGTTCACCATATTTTTCGTTTTCAACATTTTCACTATCATCTTTTCCAATAGGAACAGACTCATGCATAATATTAGGAATTTTCATCATAATATTTGTAACTTTTTCTGAATATTCATTTTCTAACTTTTCATTTTCAACAAGTTCATCATTAATTTTTTTAACTTCAGCTTTAACTTGTTCAGCTTCATCTTTTTTACCATCACGCATTAAACCACCAATTTGGTTACTCAAAGTATTTCTTTGAGCTCTAAGTTCATCACCATGAAGCTTTAATTCTCTGTTTTTATTATCAAGTTCAATAACCTCATCAACAAGAGGTAATTTGTGCATTTGAAATTTGTTTTTGATATTTTGTTTAACAATATCAGGGTTTTCTCTTAAAAATTTAATATCGATCATAATAAATCCTCCTATTTTTTATAATTACATTAATTCAAATCTATGTTTTTGACCAGTAATATTACCAGCCTTATTAGTAACATCTTCATCACTTGTAAACATCGACTCTGGACGAGCCCACATATCACCAGTACCTAAGTGAGTATAAATAACTAAATTTTCTAAAGTTTCCGAGTGTTTTGCAATACCAAGAACTTCAACTTCATGTCCTTTGAAATGTCTATACTTTTTTCCAATTTCAACTTTTTCCATAAACAATTCCACCTTTCTAAATCAAGAAAATAAATAACAAAAAGCCCTTATGCATGTTGCATAAGGGCGAATATTCGCGGTACCACCTTGATTTATAACTTAAAAGTACGTAACCTGTACAAATGGTCTAACTTATTAGGCTAGAAGCTAAAGAGCAGATTCATAAAATGTTTTAATCTGTTTTCACCAACCACAGACTCTCTTGATAAAACTTAGATTATTACTAACCTCTTATCATTGCTAAATATGTATATTATTCTAGCATGGAAATTTTTTTTTGTCAAATATCAAAATAAAATATGATCGATTAACCCAAAATACTAATATAAGATAATTGAAAAAAACATTAAAAAAATATATACTTTATACAGAAAATTGGAGGAATAATAAAATGAAAAAACATAAACTAGGACTAATTTGTGGAAGATTTAGTCCAATACATAAAGGACATCAATCAATTATAAACACAAGCATAGAAAAATGCGATAAAACGCTTATTTTTATCGGATCAGCGCAAGAAAGTGGAACACTAAGAAATCCATTTTCAGCTGATTTTAGAATTGACTTACTAAGAAAAGTATATCCAGATAAAAATATAGTACAAATAGAAAAATTAGAAGATATGACAAATGAATATGATATTAATTCAATTTGGGGACAATATGTAATAGACAAAACAATAGAAGCAACAGGAAGAAAAGCTGATGCTATAATATCTGGAAATGATGAATCAAGAAAAGATTGGTTTTCAGAAAATCAAATGAAAAATGTTAAAGAAATATTAGTTGACAGAAGAAAATTAAGCATTTCAGCGACATTATTACGAGGATACATTTTAATTAATGACAAAAGAGAATACATGAAATATGTTCCAGAAGAAATAATTCCTGAATTTGATAGAATAAGAAGAGAATTATTAAAAAGTGATATTTATTCATTGATACTAGATGAAATGGGAGAAAATCTAAATATAGAGAATTTTAAAAAAATATATAACATATATGAAAAAGAAGATAAAAAAATAAAAACGAGTAATATTTAAAAGGTCCAAGCATATAATAAAGGTAGGAGGACAAGATATGTACGAGTTTTATATAAAGGAAGTTCCTATCGTAGACTTAAAAAAAGAAGATTATGATTATTCAATAATTCAAAGTATATTAGAGGCACAGAAGAATCTTGATTTAGCACATAAAAATTTTGAATATGCAAGAGGGGATTTAGTTGATTACTATGCCTATCAAATAAAATCAGAGCAATCAAAGATTAATTACTTATTAAAGCAAGCTAAAGATAAAAAGATCGTATTGGACAGTGTATACTCAAAAAGCAAGAAAACATCACCAATAAGAAGCACATAACATATTGCAAAATAAAATCAATATAGAAAAATTGAATAAAAAGCGCATTGCAGAGTAATTAAGCTAGAAGTTCTTTAAAATTTCTTTGGAAATAGTTCGCGCTTGACGTGAAAGGGTGCCAAAGGAATTTTTTAGAACTTCTGTGCAAATTAGCTCAAACGAGCATTTTTACTTCAATTATTCTATATTGATAAAAATAAGCATATGCAATATAGTTTATTTTGATATTAATATTGAGCAAAAATAAAAACCGTAGACGTCGAATCTACGGTTAATTTGATTTGATTTGTTATTTATAATATTAATTTTTTTTAGTTACTCAACAGTAACAGATTTTGCTAAATTTCTTGGTTTATCAACATCCAATCCTTTTTCCTTAGAAATATAATAAGCAAAAAGTTGAAGAGGAATAATTGATAAAATAGGAGAGATAAGAGGATTAGTTTCTGGAATAGTAATCATATTATCAAAACTTTTATCTCCTAAATCTTGATTTGTAACTACTAAAGTTTTAGCACCTCTAGTAATAACCTCTTGTAAATTACTTATAGTCTTTGGAGTTAAAGCAGGGTCAGTCATAATTGAAATTACAGTAACACCTTTTTCAATTAAAGCAATAGGACCATGTTTTAATTCACCAGCAGCATAAGCATCAGAATGAATATAAGAAATTTCTTTAAGTTTTAAAGAAGCTTCTAATGCAGCAGAGTAGTCGATTCCTCTACCTAAGAAGAACATATCTTTTTCAGTATAAACTTGTTTTGCAAAATTTCTAACACCATCTATATTTTTTAATACATCTTCCACTTGAGATGGAATTTTTAAAATATCTGTTTTTAAAGTTTCAGCCATTTCAGAAGAAATGCCTAAAGTTTCAGCAAAACTAATTGCCATAAGAGCCATTAAAACAACTTGAGAAGTATATGCCTTTGTAGAAGCAACAGCAATTTCAGGACCAGCATGAGTATAAACAGTATAATCAGCTTCACGAGTTATAGAACTTCCTATAACATTTGAAATAGCAATTGTTTTTGCACCTTTCTCTTTTGAAAGTTTTAATGCAGCGATTGTATCAGCTGTTTCACCAGATTGACTAATAAATATAACTAAAGATTTTTCGTCAATAAGTGGATCTCTATATCTGAATTCAGAAGCAATATCAACTTCTGTTTGAATATTGCAAAGTTTTTCAAATAAAGCTTTTGTAGCAAGACCAGCATGCATAGCTGTACCACAAGCTATAATATATATTTTATTTAAAGATTTTAAATATTCTTTTGTTAAATTTAAACTTTCAATAGAACATTTTCCTTCAGCAGTTAATCTTGAACCTATTGTTTCTCTAATAGATTTAGGTTGTTCATAAATTTCTTTTAACATAAAATCTGGATAACCATCTTTTTCAGCTGCAGAAGCGTTCCAATCAATATTTACAAGTTCCTTTTTAATTGGTTTTAAATTAGCATCATAAAATTCAGCTTTATCTCTTGATAAAACAACATATTCATAATCATTTAAAAGATAGAAATCTTTTGTATATGAAAGAATTGCTGGAATATCAGAACTAATATAATTTTCAGTTTTAGTTTTACCAATTACTAATGGACTATCTTTTCTAACAACTATCATTTTTTCAGGTAGGAAAGAAGAAATAACCTCTAAAGCAAAACTTCCTTTTAAATCTGAACAAGCTGAAACAACAGCTCTTAAAACTCTTTTATCATCATCTTTTGAATCGTTTTCATAATAATAATCAATTAAGTTAGGGATAACTTCTGTATCAGTTTGAGAATAAAAAGTATAACCGTTTTTTGATAAAAAAGCTCTAAGTTCATTATAGTTTTCAATAATACCATTATGTACAACGGCAAAATTCTTTTTATTATCAACATGAGGATGAGAATTTTCATCTGAAGGTTTTCCATGAGTTGCCCATCTAGTATGAGCAATACCAATAGAACCTTCTAGAGAATTAATTGCAGGAACTTTTTCAAGTTCAGCAACTCTTCCTTTACTTTTTACAACATTGATACCATTTTTTTCAACAGTAGCAACTCCTGCAGAGTCATAACCTCTGTACTCTAATCTTAATAAACCATTAATTAATATAGGCTCAGCTTTTTTATTACCTATATATCCAACTATACCACACATAATACCTCCTTAGTAGAATATAGTTAAATACGTTAAAGCCCAAAAAAAGGCATAATTAATATAAAGGCAGTAAAAACTGCTTAATTTAAATAACGTATTATATTCTTTTGTGTTTAATATTATGTGAAAAAATATATTTACGTGAAAAAACGATTGTTTCACCATTACTGATGAACTTTGGTATTTTTTCTAATGACAGTAACATGCCATAGAGCATCCGCCGAAAAACTCGATAAACTCTAACCTCGTTAAGCATTGAAAAAAACAATGCTCTGGCGCTTTTATAATAATATTTTTAACCTCCTTTCAAACCAAATTTTTATATTTTATTCACACTACAATCCATATATTACTATAAATGAAAAAAAAATGCAAATCCAATTGAAAAGATAAAATAATATAGGTATAATCCAAATATAAAAACGAAGGAGGAAAAAAATGAAAAGAGAAAAAGGGTCAATATTAATATTATTCTTACCACTAATGGCAACACTAATATTAGGATTAGGAATATACATATACAATTCAGCTCAAAATACAATACAAACAGCTACTGGTCAAATGGCACAAGAAGATCGCGATATATATAATACAATGATAAAAAAATATATTGGAAATTCAAAAAAAGGTTCTGATGTAAAACAAATGATTGAAGATATAATAAGTCAGAATGAACAATATGTAAGCGAAAGTGGCAGATTTATAAGTATACATGTAGATGAAATTGACGGATACGATGATTATAGATTAGAAAAGGTAACAAATGAAGCGAATATATATGAAAATAGTGATGCAGAGAATTCTCAAACAGAAGTTGATGCAGCCAAAGAAGAATATATGAATTTAAAACAAAAAATAAATTCTGGTAAAAATTATTCGGTAACAGAGAAAGAGAAAGATGGAATAATTTATGCAGTTACAATAACAGAAAAAGACTCATAAAATAATATTTATATTGTGAAAAGTTGAAGAAAAATAATAATTAGCACACACCTAATTTTGCAAGTTAGATATGTGCTTACCAAAAAAGAGCAGATATCAAGCTTTGCTAAATCAAGGTGTATTTTTTTGTGCAAATAAAGATTGATAAAAAAGATCGATTATGATATTATAAACGTGTAAAAAGAGGGGGGATATGTATGGAAAAATACATTGAAATTGCTGGAAGAAAAATAGGCCCAAAATATACACCAGTAGTTATAGCAGAAATAGGCATAAACCATAATGGCAGTTTAGAAATAGCAAAATCAATGGTAGATGCAGCTTGTAATGCAGGCATTGAAATTATAAAACACCAAACCCATATTCCAGAGGAAGAATTAAGTCCTTTAGCCAAAGAGATGAAGACATATAATGAGGATTCGGACAACTTGTATGAAACATTAGAAAAACTTTGTCTATCTGAAGATGAAGAAAGAGAACTAAAAAATTATGTTGAAGATAAAGGAATGATATTCATTTCGGCACCTTTTTCATTTGCAGCAGTAGACAGATTAGAAAGAATTGGAATAAAAGCGTATAAAATTAGTTCATCACAGATGAATAATTATCCGTTAGTGGAATACGTTGCCAGCAAGAAAAAACCAATAATATTGTCAACAGGTATGAATGATATTGCAAGTGTAAAAAAAGCAGTAGATACAATTAAAAAATATCATCACCAATTTGCTTTATTACACTGTACAAACATATATCCAACACCAGCTGATAAAATAAGATTGAATGCATTAAAAGAATTAGAAAAAGCATTTCCAAACACAGTAATAGGTTTATCAGATCATTCTTTAAATAATAATTCATCATATGCAGCATTAACACTTGGAGCATCAATAATAGAAAGACATTTTACAGATAAAAAGAATAGAAAAGGTAGTGATATACCTTGGTCTATGACACCAGAAGAAGCCAAACAACTACTAAGTTTTGCTAGAGATATTCACAAAATGATGCCAGGTAAAAAAGAACCAATAGAAGAAGAAAAAGAAGTAATAGAAATGACATTTAATACAGTAGTTACTAAAAGACCCATAAGAAAGGGATCTATATTAACTAAAGATGATCTAACAACAAAAGGGCCAAATAAGTTAGGTATACCAGCAGAAGATTTATATAAAGTGTTATGGAAAAAAGTTTCAAGAGATCTGGCTGCAAATTATCATTTACAATGGGAAGATATATGCTAAATTTGTTATAAAAAAGGAAAGAAAAGATATGAATGAAAAGTTAATTAAAGAAACTATAATGATAAAACACAATCAGGCAACAAGAGAGAAAAGAAAAAGAGAAAGATCAGAAGAAAAAATAAAAAATAAATTAAAAACATATCAAGAAATAATATTAAATAAAACTATAGAGCAAGAAAATAAAATAAAAGAACTTAAAGAGAAAGTTTATGAGATAGAAAAAGAAAAAGAATTTTATAAAAAATCTTTAGAAAGAATACCAAGATTCATAATAAGATTGTTAGGAATAAATAAAAAATATTTAGGAGAAGGTAAATGAGAGTAAACGGAAGAAGAGGAGAGAAATATAAGGGAAACATTAGGCAAAAAGAAATTAATGCTGAAAAAAGATTAAGACGAGTAGGTTTAGTAATTGCACTTAGTGCTGCTTTTGTACTTGGGAGCATACATCGGAAAAGGATCTGAAGCCAAAGACACAACTCTAACTAAAAGTACTGAAGAAATTACATATGAAAATATGTATGCAGTGAAAGATGATGTAGAAATATATGATTCAGAAGGAAATCGAGTAACAATAGGTGCAGGAGAAGTAGTATTAGCATCTGAAGAAAGCTATGAAAAAGATGGAAAAAAATATAGAAAAATACAATATGGAAATGAATCAGGAACTTATTATGGTGAAATAGAAGAAAAGATGCTAAAAAAAGAAGAATGGTTTAAGTCTTTAGAAGAAGATATAACACAAATAATTTCAAATAATATATCAGATAAAAGCCAAGACAATACAAGATATGTAAATCTACCTAAAAGTCAAGGTAAGACATTACATATGAGAGAAGAAGCTAAATATGGAAGCGATATAATTATAGATGTTCCAGATGGAGAGAAAGTTACGATTATAGAAAATGAGCCAGAAATTCAAGATGGAAAAATTAATTATGTAAAAGTACAATATGGTGACAAAATAGGATATGTTTCAAAAGAATATTTAGTATCTTCAGAAGAAATAGAAAGCAATTTTCCTAAAAAGGTTGTATATGTACCACAAGAGCAAGGAACAAATCTTCATATGAGAGAAGAAGCATTATATGAAAGTGATGTAATACAAGAAATACCAAATGGATCAGAAGTTTATATGATGACATTTGGAGAAATAGAAAAAGATGGAGCAACACTTGAATATGTAAAAGTAAAATATGGAGATAAAATAGGATATGTTGAAAGTAGCTATTTAAGAGAAATAGAGCAAACACATGAAATCCAAGAAACAAAAGAATCACAAGATTCAACAGCAATTACTTCAGATGACTTAACTGAGGAAGAAGAACAAAAAATTAAACTTAACAACGGACAAGCTATAACATTTACAGATGGAGCAGAAATGAGTCCTGGGTTAGTTGAACAATTTGAAATTCAAGGTACAGCAGTTGAAGGAGAAAAAGAATCAAAAATTCCTGAAGAAATGAGAGGAGATATTCAAGTTATTGGCATAAAAATGGGAGCAACCGGATATGGTAAAAAAGGATTTAAATACAATTATAAAGCAGAAGATAACCAATATATAGATGATAATGGTGTTGAATATCCGTATCTTTACAAAAATAATGTTGAAAGTTTAATAAAATGTGAAGAAATGGGTAAAGACTATATTTTATATTATTATGCTCAAGGGGTAACTGCAGCTGAAGGAAGAGCAGAAGGAAAACAAATGATAGAAAATATCAAAAATTTGAGGACAATTCTAAGTCAAAAAGGATTAAGCATGGAACATTGTCTGGCTTATGCAGTTGATACTGAAATACATGTATATGAGGATGGCCAAAAAGGCAGAAATAATGTGGATGGTAGTGAAAAACTTGATATTGGAGCATTAAAGCAAGATATGAGAGATAAAGGACAACAAGATGCGCTAGTTCTTGAAAACCCAGAAGATACAACTATTAAAGTAGACAAAGAATCAATTACAGAATCACTAATAGCAACATTGCAAGTATTAGAAGAAAATGGATATCCAGCTGTTGTATATACTGATGCTAAAAACATTGAAGGAGTGACTGGACGCAACGAAGAAATTTTATTTAGTATAGAAGATTTAAAAGAAAAAATCCCAGATTTAAAATTGTGGATAACATCAGCAGTAGTAAGAGAAAGTCATCAACAGCAAGTTGAAACGATTCAACAATTACTTGATGAAAATCAGACTGAACTTGTTGGAATACAAAAAGTTTTAAATGATGCATATGGAAACAATCATGTTCTTAAAGTAGATTACAGCACAATGACAGTTGAAGAATATAAAAATTTAGTAAAGGAAATGAAAGAAAGAAATAAAAGATTACAAAGTCAAGAAAAATCAAGTGACGCTCCTGCAACGGTATCAATCAAAAAAGATGATTCCGAATATGTATTATAAAAATATAATAATCAAATGAACTAGGAGAAAAAATGAATTTAAAAACTTTAATAAGCCAAGAAGAGTTAGAAAAAAGAATAAAAGAAATAGCAACACAAATAACAAAAGATTATGAAAATAAAGAACTTGTTATAGTTTGTATACTTACGGGTGCAGTATATTTTGCAACAGATTTAACTAAATATATAAAAAATGATACTTTAACATTAGAATTTATGAAAGTTTCAAGTTATGGAAATTCAACAGAAAGCACAGGAGAAATAAAAATAAAAAAAGATCTTGAAAACAGTATAGCAGGAAAAAATGTAATTATTGTAGAAGACATAATAGATACAGGTTTAACAATGACAACATTAAAAAAATATCTAATTGAAAGAAAACCTGAAAGTTTAAAAGTATGTACGTTATTAGATAAAAAAGAAAGAAGAAAAGTAGAAATTGAAGCAGACTATGTTGGATTTGAAATACCAAATAAATTTGTTTTAGGATATGGATTAGATTATGAAGAATACTACAGAAATTTACCATATATAGCATATTGCGAGGATTGAAATGTTTGATATAGAAGCAGAAATAAAGAAATTGCCACACAAACCAGGTACATACATTATGAGAGACAAAGAAGATAACATTATATATGTCGGTAAAGCAATTTCACTAAAAAATAGAGTAACTCAATATTTTAGAAAAACGAATAAAACTCAAAGAATAAAAAACATGGTTTCATTGATTGACCATTTTGAGTATATTGTGTGTGATAATGAAGCAGAAGCATTAATACTAGAATGTAATTTAATAAAAGAAAATAGGCCAAAGTTTAATGTATTATTAAAAGATGATAAAACATATCCATACATAAGAATTGGTATGAAGGAAGAATATCCAAGCATTTATATAACTAGAAGAATACAAAACGATGGAGCTAAATATTTTGGACCATATGCAAATCCAGGAGCAGCAAGAGAAATGCTAAATTTCATAAAAGAAAAATTTCAAGTTAGACAATGCAAGAATTTTAAATTTAATGATAGAGCATGTTTAAATTATCACATAAAAAAATGTTTAGCGCCATGTATGAAATATGTATCAAGAGAAGAATATATGGTGCAAATAAATCAAATTATAATGTTACTTGAAGGCAAAACAAACAAAATATTAAAAGAGTTAGAAGCGGACATGAAAGAAGCTTCAGGAAAACTTGAATTTGAAAAGGCAGCAACAATCAGAGATAGAATGAATGCAATTGAAAGAATATCAGCAAAACAAAAAGTTTCAAACATTTCTGAAAACAATATAGATGTAATAGGTGTTTACAAAAACGAATTATCTGTGTGTGTTGAAATATTTTTTGTTCGAGGAAGCAAAATGATAGACAGAGAACAGTATTTCTTTGATGAACTTAAAGATATGGATACAAAAGAAATTCTATCCGGATTTATCAAACAATACTATATGGGAAAATTAGAATTTCCAAATAAAATAATGATTCAAGAAGAAATAGAAGATAAAGAAGTAATTGAAGAATGGTTAACAAGCAGTGCTGGAAGAAAAGTGGAGATAAAAGCTCCACAAAAAGGTGAAAAATTAAGATTTGTTGAAATGGCAGAAAACAATGCAAAAATCACATTAGAAAACAAATCCAAAGATAAATTTGAAATACTAAATGAATTAAAAAAGGTTTTAAAATTAGAAAAATTACCACACAAAATTGAATCATATGATATTTCAAATATTTCAGGAACGAATATAGTAGCTGGAATGTGTGTTGCACAAGATGGTGTAATAAAAAGAAATATGTCACGAAGATTTAGAATAAAAACAGTATATGGACAAGATGATCCTAAATGTACAGAAGAAGTGGTAACAAGAAGAATAAAACATTCATTAGACAATCCTAAAGGTGGATTTGGAACATTGCCAGATTTAATATTAGCAGATGGTGGTATTACGCAAATAAAAGCTATCAAAAGGGCATTAGAAAAATATAATTTACAAGATCAAATACCAGTATATGGTATGGTAAAAGATGATAAGCACTCTACAAGAGCTTTAGTAGATGTGAATAGAAGAGAATTTGAAATATCAGAGAATTTATTTTTCTTTATAACAAATTTACAAAATGAAGTTCACAATACAGCAATAGAATATCATAGAAAACTTAGAGAAAAAGAAATGACAAAATCAGAATTAGATGATATTGAAGGAATAGGAAAAGCCAAAAGAGAAGCACTATTAAAAGAGTTTGGAACAATAGAAAAAATTAAATCAGCAAGTATAGAAGACTTAACAAAAGTTAAAGGTATAAATAAAGAACTAGCTGAAAAAGTAAAAAAATCAATTAATAAATAGGATAAAAAGAATGATAAAATGAAACACACCATATTCAGTAGATATAGAAAAAAGAATCTATGTTAAAATACTAAATATGGTGTATTTCATTTTATTGTTCTTTTATTTTACAAAAATAAAAATATAATTTATTAATTATTGAAAACTGAATAAGGTACATAAATAATTTTGACGAGTTAACATAAACATGATATAATGTACGTATCAATTTATAGGAGCACGAAACATAGATTCGGAGGTGCTTATTATGAAAGCAATGGGAAAGAAATTTATGATTTTCGTGGCAGTTGCTGTTATTGCGGCAATTGTTTTGGTAACAGGAGTAAAAAGTCTCGCAGACATTTTGAAGTCTGTTTGGACTTTCGCTGTAGAGACTGATAAAGGCTATATGTGGATTGTAAATATCTTAGTAGCAGCAGTCGTAGCGTATATCTTCACACAAAGCAAGGCTAAAGGAGCAACGGCATTGGGCTTTATAGGCTTTGTATTAACTGCAATTTTCTGTGAATGCATTTTATGGCACAGAACAGAAATATGGGAAATTATTTTAACTAATACGTTTGAACCTGAAAGATTGACCAATGTTGGGCTTGGAGTTTTAGCCTCAGCAATTGGCTTTATCATAGCCGAGAAAGTTGGATAGTGTAAATAAAAAATAGCGCGCTCCTAAATTGAGAAGGGAACCATTCAGAAATGATGTGGTTCTTTTTTATACGCAAATAAATAATACTTTCAACTAGTATAAAGAAAATAATATATAAATTATAAAAGAAATGAGAATAATTATTGAAATGCTGGAAAAAGTAAAAAGAAAAATTGACGAATTTACATAAAACTGGTATAATATAAATATCGACTGTTGAGCAAAAACAAGAACATACATTATAGGAGGTTCTCAGATATGAGAAAAAAATTCAACATTATAGCAGATTGTTTTATGTTTTTGGTCAAAGCCGTACTGACGGCTTTAATTATTGGAGTCATTATTAAGACTCCAGCAATGGCGAAAGCCATCTGGAGTTACTGCACCGGAGTAGATACCGGACTGATGTGGGTAGTAAATATGTTTATTGCCATGATAGTCACTGGTATAACCTGGTACAAGTTGAGAAGAATGAAAGTCGGTTTCAGGGCAATTGTAAGTGCATTAGCATTTATGATTACGATATTTGCTACCGAAGTGTTCATTTGGCATCAAGAGGAAATTTGGCAACTTCTTAGTGGCGATATATCCTCTAAAGAAGTGCTTGCAGCTGGGTTCACTTTGCTAGCTGCGACAATTGCATACATTTTCCATACTGTATCGCAGTGGTCAACAGAAAGCGAAGCGGAAGAATCAGCAGAAGAATAAGTTAAGTTGCTCCAGTCGAGGACCCGTCTGTAAAAAGACGGGTCATTCTTTTTTTATCATAAACCTAGAAAAGACGAATAAATCATATATGCATTACAAACATTGAATAATTATAAAAAATCAAGAAAATCAATTGTCAAGTCTAGGTCAAAATTTAGTAAAAAGTTAATTTATATATAAAAAATAGTAAGTTTTATAAAAAAAAAGTTGACAAGTTAACATAAAAATAGTAAAATAAAAACAGGTCGATATATGGCATGAATTTCAAATCGTTATAGGAGGTCTTCAAATGAAGAATACGAAGTTCATGGGCTTGCTCACTATTATGGGCTTGCTTTATTATATCGTGCGCATGATCGTTCCGAACGTTGAGTTCGCGTGGGAGTG
This sequence comes from uncultured Clostridia bacterium, assembly GCA_934130285.1. Lineage (GTDB taxonomy): Bacteria > Bacillota > Clostridia > TANB77 > CAG-508 > UMGS1994. Next base: position 48,239 of record CAKOXT010000004.1, read on the forward strand.
CGTTAAGACTGGTGATTGGAAGTGGATTCCTATCACGGTGGTTTCTTGCCTCATTGCTGGCTTCGTTGGACATCTGACTATCAAGAAAGCTAAGAGTGCTATGGCTGTGCCTTATGGTATTCTGACCTTCTTGAGCGTCATGTTCATTAGCTGCTGCATCTGGCACTTCAAGGAATTCTTGGTTCTGCTCAAAGAAGGGCACAACAAGGATATCCTGACCACTGTCATCGTCATGCTGGCGATTGTGGGAGTTCTGCTTCTGTCTACCAAGACGGCAGCTGATACTAACGACACCGGTACCGCCGGATAAGTAAACATCGCATGCCATCATCGACACCCTTCTGCATACACGTTGCTGTGTGAAAATGCTGCGCGAGTCCCTGCAGAAGGGACTTTTTTTATATATATAGAATATATTGTTAAATAGCCTAAAAATGTGGTAAAATAAAAAAGACGTAGTCATAATTAATAAAATCGTGAATATAATTATATAAAGAGTTATTAATAAGGAGATGACTACAAATGATGAAAAATAAATATTTTAAAGTTATATGCATGGTAACAGGTGGAATGATAATATTAAACACAACATTGATATTTAGCTTTTATAGATTAATGATGATGTTATAATTATATACATGCTATAAAGAGAAGAGGAATTTTGGAAATAGTAGTAGGAAAATTATCTGGATTTTGTTTTGGTGTAGAAAATGCAATAAAAAAGGCAAATGAAATATTAGAAAATAGACAAGCAATATGTTTAGGAGAGCTAGTACATAATAGACAAGTTATAGAAAAATTAGAGAAAAAAGGATTGAAAACAGTAGAAAATATTGAAGCTGTGCCAGACAATCAAAATATAATTATTAGAGCACATGGAATTGCAAAAGAAGTATATGAACAAGCTAAAGAAAGAAACATAACAGTAAATGATTTTACATGCCCAAAAGTATTAGCAATTCATAAAATTGCCGAAAGAGAAAATAAAGATTCTTACATATTTTTAATTGGTGATAAAAAGCATCCTGAAATAATAGGAACAGCAAGCTTTTGCGGAGAAAACATGGACGTTATTCAAGAAAAAGAAGAATTAGATCAGGCAATAGAAAATTTTAAAAAGTCAGGAATAAATAGATTATATGTAATAGCACAAACAACCTTCTCAATGGAAAAGTTTGAAGCCTATGCAGATTTTATTTCAGACAAATTAAAAGAATATGATGTTACAATAAATAATACAATTTGTGATTCAACCAGATTAAGACAAGAAGAAGTGGAAAAAATGTCTAAAACAGTTGAATATATGATTATAATTGGTGGAAAAAATAGTGCAAATACACAAAAACTTTATAATATAGCAATAAAAAATTGCCCAAGCATATATATTCAAACAAAAGATGATTTAAATATAGAAGAAATAAAGAAATATAACAAAATAGGAATATCAGCAGGAGCGTCAACACCAAAAGAAAGCATTGAAGAAGTAGTAGAAATGTTAGAAAGGATATAAATATGAATATTGCAAATGAATGGAAAGATTATGAAATAATTGATATGGCAAGTGGTGAAAAATTAGAGAGATGGGGAAATATCAAATTGATAAGACCAGATCCACAAATTATTTGGAAAAATAAAAGCTTTCCAAGTGAGTGGAAATCAGCAAATGCAAGATATAATAGAAGTAACACTGGTGGTGGAGCTTGGGAATATAGTAAAAGATTACCTGAGAGCTGGCAAGTAAAATATAGAAATCTTACATTTAACATCAAACCAATGGGATTCAAACACACAGGGCTATTTCCAGAACAAGCTGTTAATTGGGATTGGATGATCAACAAAATAAAACAATCAAAAAGAGATATAAAAGTATTAAACTTATTTGCATACACAGGAGGAGCAACTGTTGCATGTCTTTCAGCAGGCGCTTCAGTTTGCCATGTTGATTCATCAAAAGGAATGACTACATGGGCAAAAGAGAATGTTGAAAGTTCTGGATTACGTGAAAAACCAGTGAGATTTATAATAGATGATGTTGTAAAATTTGTTCAAAGAGAAATAAGAAGAGGCAATAAATATGATGCCATAATCATGGATCCTCCATCTTATGGAAGAGGAAAAAACGGAGAAGTATGGCAATTTGAAAATAATATAGCAGACTTAGTTGAACTATGTACACAAGTATTAAGTGATGATCCGTTATTTTTCTTAATTAATTCATATACAACAGGAATATCTTCAAAAGTTTTAGCAAATTTATTAGAATTAAATATGAAAAGATATAATGGAAAAATAACATCAGGTGAGATTGGATTGCCTATGAAAAATTCAAAATTAGTATTACCATGTGGAATATATGGAAGATGGGAAAATTAGTAGAAAATGAAGTTAAAAATATTATATGAAGATAATCACATAATAGTAGTAGAAAAGCCAGTAAACATACCATCTCAGGGAGATAAAACTGGTGATGAAGATATGCTAACAATTATAAAAAAATATTTAATAGAAAAATATAATAAACCAGGAGATGCTTATTTAGGTCTAGTTCATCGATTAGATAGACCCACTGGTGGAGTTATGGTTTTTGCCAAAACATCTAAAGCTGCTTCAAGACTTAGTGAACAAATTAGAGAAAAGAAATTCGAAAAAGAATATTTGTGTATAGTAGATGGAAAAATGGAAAAAGATACAGATGTTTATGAAGATTATCTTGTTAAAAACGAAAAAAACAATTTAAGTAAAGTTACTGATTCAAAAAATAAGAATGCTAAAAAAGCTAAATTAGAATATGAAGTAATAAAATACAATGAAGAAATAAATCTATCAGTTGTAAAAGTAAAATTATATACAGGAAGGCATCATCAGATAAGAGTTCAATTTTCTAGCAGAAATCATAGTTTATATGGTGATCAAAAATATGGAACAAGAGGAAAAGGCAAACAATTATGCTTATGGGCATACAAATTATCATTTTTTCATCCAACAACAAAGGAAAAATTAGAATTTGAAGATTATCCAGAAGAGATAGGAAGCTGGAAAATATTAAGTGAATAATAGTATAAAAAAGGACAAAATAATATGTATTTTATCCTTTTTTATTTATAACCAATTGGGAAAATTACTTAAAATAAATTCAATAATACTAATTATAATGAAGTATTAAAAAATAAGTTAATACATAAAACTTTTTATAGCTAATAATAAATTTTCAACTGATGCCTAAAATATGTGTCTGTCACAGTAGTATTTAAAGATATATTATTATATTTTTTCAAAATATTTTTAACTTTCCACAAACCTAACCCAGTATTTTTAGGTTTTGTAGAATAATTTTTTTCGAATATTTTCTTAGTATCAATAAGAGCTCCAGGTTCATAAGAATTTTCAATTACTAAAGAATCAAAATGATTTCTAGCATCTTTTACTATCATAATATTTATAGTTTTTTTCTTGCTTAAATTAGCAGCTTCAATACTATTATCTAGAAAAATACCAAGAATTCTTGTAAATTCATAAATATTCATATTTAGAGAGTTTAAATCCACAAAAACTTCTATATTAAAATCAATTCCTAAATTCTTTGCTTTATAATACTTTTCAGTAATTAAAGATAATACCGGAGGGCTATTTAAAACATCTTTATTAAAAAGTGAAAGTTTTTTTAGTTCTTCACAGTCTTTAAAAATACTAGAATAATAAATTTTTAATCCTTCTAAATCATCTGTCATTAAATATCCACCAATAGATTGCATTATATTAGAAAAGTCGTGTTTAAAAGAACGTATTCCATCATATGAATTAGCTAAGCAACTATAAGATTTCTTTTCACAATCTAATATTAATTCGGTTTTATGCAAATCTAATGTTTTAAAAATTAACAGAATCAGAATAGAAATTAAAGACATATTCAATAACAAGAATGCAAAGACAGATCCGGAAAAATCCAATATTAATAAATAGTTGTTTATAAATACAAAAAACAAGCACAAAAATGAAAATAAATTTATTACTATTTTACTAGCTAAATTCAAATTACAAGAAAGCTTATTTGCGATATCAATTTTTTTCAGATGATGTAATATTGCAAAAATAATACAATATGTAGGTAAAATTATAATTGGTCTAACGATAGGAATTCTCATTAAAATTAATGGAGATATATTTAAAGCAAAAGCCAATATAAAAACAAAAAATAATTTTAATAATTGAAATAGAGATAGTGGAATAAGCAGAATAAAGAAATTATGAGTAAAATTGTTTTTAAAAAATAAAAATAAACATGTAAAAGTAATATATAGATTAACAATTGGAAAAGCAATAATAGGCATGAAAATAATGCTTAGAACTTGTAAAGGATAGCAAATACAGAAAAATAAACATGCTTTTATTCGTGAAAGCTCTAATTTAAAAGCATAAATAAAGAATGTTTTTGAAATTACAACTTCCAAAAACGCTATAAAAATAGATACAATTTTTGTAAGAACAATATTTTCATTTAAGATGTTTTCCATTGAAAAAACTCCTTTTATGTAGATTACCATTTTTTGGTACGATAATAATAAATATAAAATAAATGAAAGATGAAGTCAATAGAAAACTGTAAAAAAATGTAAAGACATGGAGCACAAATTTCATGAATAGCAGAAATAAGTAAGAAAATACGTCTAAAATTTTTTTATAATAATATTATTGTAAAAAAGAATGGAGGAAAAGTAATGAATAAAAAAATTATTACGGTTATAGCTATTATTTTTTCTATATCTATTATATGTGTATCAGGATTTTTCAATGAGGCAAAAGCAAATGATATTAATAAGAAGATATGTTGGGGAATCAAAAGAAATGACAATCATGAACAACCAGATTTAGGAAAAGAAAATAAAGAATTAATAGATAAATATAATGGAATAGCAATGGGAAGTAAAGAGAAAAGGTATATATATTTGACATTTGATTTAGGATATGAAGGAGGATATACAGAAAAAATATTAGACGATCTAAAAGCAAATGATGTAAAAGCGTGTTTCTTTATAACAGCTCATTATTTAAATACACATCCAGAACTAGTTAAAAGAATGATTGAAGAAGGGCATGATGTAGGAAATCATACTGTAAATCATAAAAGTATGCCAGAAATTACAGAAGCTGAAATAAAAAAAGAAGTGATGGATTTACATACAGCTGTATATGAAAAATTTGGATATGAAATGAAATATATAAGACCACCCAAGGGCGAATATAGTGAGAAAACACTTCAAATTTGTAATGAAATGAATTATCAAACTGTTATGTGGTCATTTGCATATGATGATTGGGAAGAGTCAAAACAAGGAAGAGAAGAATATGGGAAAGAAAAAATATTAAAAAATTTGCACCCAGGAGAAGTAATGTTATTACATGGAACTTCAAAAGATAACATGAACATTTTATCAGAGTGTATTCAGATGATAAAAAAAGAAGGGTATGAGTTCAGAAAATTAGAGGAATTTTATAGATAAAAATTAGAGAAATATAAAGTAAAATGCACTCCATAAAATTATATTAAATTTGGAGTGCATTAAAAAATAATATATAAGAAAATTATATTTACAAAGAATAGATATCACTATCAATACAAAGCTTAGCTCTTTTTGCAGTTTTTTCATCTGCATTTAAAGCATTTTCTAAAAATTCAGGATGAGCAATTAAAAAATTTCTCATTGTTACATCAGGATCTTTAGCAAATTCAATAAGCATCTTTAATTGATCCTCTGTTATAATTTGTTGTTTAGCAGCTTCTTCGAATAATTCTGTATTAATATTCATAAGAGACAAAGAGATAATACCTGCATCTTCAAGCTTTGAAGCACCACCTTGTTGTCTATCAATACATACTAAACTCCATTTTATTTTAGCACCTAAGGCATCGATAGCTGGAATCCAAGCTCTTAAATAGCTAGAAGCTTGATTTAATAAATCAGCGACATGAAGAACATTAGGTTTATCAACAGAAGTAATTATTTTATTTTCAGAAAAATCATGTGAACTTAAAACACAAGATAGATCTTTAAAAATAGTAATATGAGGCTTATTTAAAAGATAAGCAACTATATTTGAAAAATACCAATCACGTCTTTCCCCACCAGAAACATAGTCAATTTCATCAACATTAACGTTTTCTTTTAAGTAAAGAACAAGGTTATTAATAATAGTTGCATAAATTTCATTATTTTCATATTGATTTAATACTTTTTCAAAAATATTTTTAGGAATTATATCCTTAGGTGTATTTTCCAATTCTGAATTTATAAAATTCAATAGGTCATTTGCATCTTTTTCGTTTCCATATAAAAAATGACCATTAACAAAATAAGGCCCAATTTTTCCTGAAGTATACCAAAAAGGCTTGTTTTCTTCACAAACACGAAAAGCATTTGTTTTAAAAAGATAAGAAGTTAAATTTTTCATTTAAATTATTCCTTTCCAATTCTATTTATAAAAAATATATACAAAAAGGAACTTAAAGTCAATGTAAATATAAATGGAAGATAATATAAAATAAAATAAATTGTTGAAAAAAGATGAGTTAAATGATAGGATAAACAAAATGTTGAAAGGAGAAAAACATGAAATTATTATTAAAAAATGGAACAATAATTAATTATGCAAACAAATTTCAAGAAGTAGCAGACCTACTAATAGAAAATAAAAAAATAAAAAAAATCGAAAAAAATATTGATGAAACAGCAGATAGAATTATTGACTGTACAGGTCTTTATATAATGCCTGGAATGATTGATATGCATTGTCATTTAAGAGAACCAGGTGGTGAACATAAAGAAACTATAGAAACAGGTTCAAATAGCGCTATTAAAGGTGGTTTTACAACAATTTGCCCTATGCCAAATACAAAACCAACACCAGATAGCGCTATTATTTTATCTGAAATAATAGAAAAAGCTAAAAAAGTAGCTAAGTGTAATGTGTTGCCATACTCAAGTGTAACAAAAGGTGAAAAGGGAGAAGAACTTGTAAATTTTGAAGAACAAAAACAAGCAGGAGCAATAGCTTTTTCAGACGATGGAATGCCTGTTGAAAATGCAAGAATGATAAGAGAGGCGATGATAAAAGCAAATGATATTGGAAGTTTCATATCAGAACATTGTGAAGAAAAATCAGTATCAAGTGGAGCAATAAATGCTGGAAAAGTGGCTGAAGAGTTAAATGTTGAAGGTGTACTTCCAGAAGCAGAAGAGATTATGGCAGCAAGAGATATAGTAATAGCAGAAACAAATAATTTACATACACACATTTGCCATATTAGTACAAAGACATCAGTAGGTACAATTAGAAGTGCAAAACAAAGAGGTGTAAAAGTAACATGTGAAACATGTCCACATTATTATAGTTTCACACAAGAAGAAGTCCTAAAAAAAGGAACAAATGCAAAAATGAATCCTCCATTAAGAGAAGAAAAAGATAAACAAGCAATTATAGAAGGGCTAAAAGATGGAACAATAGATTGCATAGTTACAGATCACGCACCACATACAGAAGAAGAAAAATCAAAAGAGTTATCAAAAGCGCCAAACGGAATAATAGGATTTGAAACAGCACTAGCAGCCACAATAACAAATTTAGTAGATAAAAATGAAATAACACTTTTAGATATGTGCAAATTAATGTCATATAATCCAGCTAAATTATTAAAAATCGACAGAGGAGATATTTCAGAAGGAAAAATAGCAGACATAACAATATTTGATAAAGATCAAGAATACATTTACCAAAAAGAAGATATAGTTTCAAAATCCAAAAATACACCATTCATTGGAGAAAAATTAAAAGGAAGAGTAAAATACACAATAGTTTCAGGAAATGTAGTATATGAAGATAAATAGAAAGGAATTACAGTTATGAAAAACTTAATGGATAGATTAATTGAAAAGATCAAACAAATGAATAATCCAACAGTTATAGGAGTGGATACAAGATATGAATTAGTACCAGATTGCGTAAAAAATAAATATTCCAAAGATATAAATGGAATGTGCAGTGCAATGCTAGAATATAGCAAGGCATTAATAGATGCAACATATGACATAATTCCAGCAGTAAAATTACAAAGTGCATATTTTGAAATGTATGGGATAGAAGGAATAAAATTATATAAAGAACTGATTGATTATTGCAAATCTAAGGAAATGCTTGTAATGGCAGATGTAAAAAGAGGAGATATTGGATCAACATCAAGTGGATATTCTAGAGCGTATCTTGGAAAAAATTTAATAAATGAAAAAGAAGAGTCAATATTTGATGTTGATTTTGCAACAGTAAATCCATATATGGGATCAGATTGTGTAAATCCATTTGTTGAAGATTGTAAGAAATATGATAAAGGAATTTTTGTATTAGTAAAAACTTCAAATAAATCATCAGGAGAAATTCAAGATTTAAAAACAGAAGATGGAGAAGAAGTTTATAAAAAAGTAGCTAGATTAGTAAATTCTTGGGGAGAAGAGCTAATAGGTGAAAATGGATATAGCAATGTTTCAGCAGTTGTCGGAGCAACATATCCAAAACAATTAGAAGAACTAAGAGAAATAATGCCACATGCATATTTTCTAATTCCCGGATATGGAGCACAAGGCGGCAAAGCAGAAGATATAGCATTAGGCTTTGATAAAAATGGACTAGGCGGAATTGTAAATGCTACAAGAAGTTTAATGTGTGCATACAAATCAGAAAGATGGCAAAATGAATTTAGTGAAGAAGATTATGCTAAAGCTACGAGAGCAGAGGCAATACGAATGAGAGACGAGCTAATGAATGCAATTAATAATTGCCATAAAAAATAAAATTAAAAGGAGATAATAATGAAATATCAAGAAAAATGTGAATTATTAGATAAACAAAAATTAACAACAGATATTTTTAAGTATAGAATAAAAACAGACAAAATAGCCAAAGCAGCTAAGCCTGGTCAATTCTTAGAAATTAGAGTATCAGACAGTGTAGAACCATTTCTAAGAAGACCTATAAGTATATATTCAATAGTAGATAGCAATACAATTGAATTCATATTTCAAGTAAAAGGAAATGGAACAAAAGTATTATCAGAGAAAAATATTGGAGACAAAATAGATATATTAGGACCTTTAGGAAATGGAATATTTGAAATAAAAGATTATAAAAAAGTAGCTATAATAGGTGGAGGAATAGGAAGTTACCCATTATATGAAATTGCAAAAGAATTAAAAGACAAAGCTGAAATAAATACATATCTTGGATTCAGATCTAAAGAATATGTAACATGTGAAAATGAATTTCAAAAAGTTTCAAACAAATTGGTAATAACAACAGATGATGGAAGTTATGGAGAAAAAGGATTTGCAATTGACCACTTAAAACAAGATGAAAAACCAGATGTAATTATGGCATGTGGACCATTACCAATGTTAAGAGCAGTAAAGAAATATGCAATGGAAGAAAATATACCATGCCAGGTTTCATTAGAAGAAAGAATGGGATGTGGAATTGGAGCGTGTTTGGGGTGTGCAGTAAAAACGTCAGAAAGCACACAAGAAGCACCACAGTATAAACATGTTTGCAAAGAAGGACCAGTATTTAACTGTACAGAAGTAGAATTTTAATAAACAAGGAGGATTTTAAATGGATACAAAAATAAATTTTGCAGGGATTGAAATGAAAAATCCAGTTACAGTAGCATCCGGAACATTTGGATATGGAAGAGAATTTCAAGATTTTATAGATTTAAATAGGTTAGGAGCAATAATTACAAAAGGAACATCACTAAAGCCTAGACCAGGAAATAAAGCGCCAAGAATATGCGAAACAGCAAGCGGAATGTTAAACTCAATAGGTTTACAAAATCCAGGAGTGGAATATTTTGCCGAAGTAGATTTACCTTTTCTAAGAAAATTTGATACAAAAATAATAGTAAATGCGTGTGGTAGTACAATTGAAGAATACGTGGAACTATGCAAGATATTAAATACACTTGATATAGATGGTGTTGAATTAAATTTGTCATGCCCAAATGTAAAAGCTGGTTGCTTAGCTTTTGGAACAACATATGAAGGCGTTAAAAATGTAACAAGTCAAGTAAGAAAAGTATTAGACAAACCATTAATAGTAAAGTTAACACCTAATGTAACAGATATAACAGCTCCGGCTAAAGGAGCAGAAGATGCAGGTGCAGACGCAATTTCAGCAATCAATACATTATTAGGAATGAAAATAGATATAAATAAAAGAGCACCAATATTAGCTAACAATACAGGTGGACTATCAGGACCAGCAATAAAACCAGTAGCAGTAAGATGTGTATATCAAATAGCTCAAAGTGTTAATATCCCAGTAATGGGACTAGGTGGAATTATGAATGGAGAAGATGCAATTGAATTTATGATAGCAGGAGCAAGTACAATTTCAATAGGAGCTGGTAATTTTGTAGATCCAACAGTAGCAGTAAAAACTATTGATGAAATAGAAAATTATATGAAGAAAAATAAGATAGAAGAATTAAAAGAAATTATAGGCAGTATAAAAATGAATTAAAAACTAGTACTCATACTTTAACTTTATTTGAATATATATAATCATAGAGAAGGAGAAAAAATATATGAATTTAAATAAGGTTAATGAAATACTTGATTTGCCAAAAGAAGTTGGCACAGATATTCCAAAAGTAACAATGTTAGGATTTAATGAAGTGTTAATAGAAAACTATAAAGGAATATTAGAATATGAAGAATTTTTCATAAGAGTGTGTACATATATAGGAAATATCAACATAAATGGATTTGAATTAAAATTAAATCAAATTACTGATGAATCTGTAAGCATAACAGGAAAAATAGAAAATTTAGACTTCGAGCGCAGGTGATAAAATGAGTTTAGCAAGAAAAAATAATTTTATAAAAGGCTATATTCAAATAGAAGTAGAAGGTTTTTTTATTGAAAGATTTCTAAATACCTGCGCCAAAGAAGGAATTAAATTATGGGGAACTAAAAGAAAAAATAAAAGTATAGTAACTACAAATATACATATAGAAAATTTTAAAAAAATAAGAAAAATAGCTAAAAAGACACAAAATAAAGTAAGAATAAAGAAAAAAAGAGGAATACCATTTATAATAAAAAAATATAAAAACCGCAAAGTTTTTATATTTTTATTTTTTACTCTAATTTTGTCAATATGTACATTATCGAATTTTATTTGGAATATAGAAATTGAAGGAAATCAATCAATAAGCACAGAAGAAATTATGAATGAATTAAATGAAAACGGAATAAAACAAGGTGTTTTAAAGTACAAGGTTGACACAAATAAAATAATAGAAAAAATGAGGCTAAAAGATAGTAGAATTTCATGGATTGGCATGAAAATAGAGGGAACTAACATAAAAGTAAGTATAGTAGAAGCGGTTGAAAAACCAACTATAATTGATGAAAATGAGTATTGTGATATTGTTGCAAAAAAAGAAGGAATTATAACAAAAATTAATGTGACAAAAGGAACAGCATTAGTAAAAGAAGGAGATGTAATTGAACAAGGTGAAAAATTAATTGGAGGCTGGATGGAAGGAAAATATACAGGAGTAAGGTATATGCACGCTAGCGGAGAAGTAGAAGCTAAAGTATGGTACATAGCGGAAATGCAAGATAATTTTGTTAGAGAAGAAAAAATTACTACAAATCAGCAAGAAAATAAATATGGGATAATAATAAACAAAAAAGCAATAAATTTTTATAAAAACCTTTCAAAATTTGAAAAATATGATACAATGGAAACGAAAAATAAAATTAAAATATTAAACAATTTTTATTTACCAATAGAATTCAAAAAAATAACAAATTATGAATATAAATATGAGCAAAAAGAACTTACAAAAGAAGAATTACAAGATGAAATATTAAGTAAACTAGAAAAACAAATGAATAGCGATGTTGAAGGAAAAAAAATAGTTAACAAGGATACAATTGTAGAACCTACTGAAAATGGCATAAAAGTAAAGCTAATATATGAAGTAATTGAAAAAATAGGGGTAGAGCAAAAATTGGTTTCATGAAAGGAGAAAAACATTGGAAGAAAGAAGTTTAAAAGTAGTAGATTCAAATAAAACCTTTTTTGGAAAACTAAGCAAAACTTTATCAAAAATTATAATTCCAACAAAAATAGGAATAAATGGAATAGTAATAAATTTAAAAAGAAATAATATGCTGAAAGCTTATGAAGTGCTGAACAATCCCAAGAATAGTGATGTAGATAAGCAAAAAATATTATCAAAAAAATATAAAGAAGCATACTCAATTTACTTAGAAGCAATAGACAAATATATAATGGATACAGTATATAAAAAAGTAAAAACAAATACAGCATCAGCATTTGAAAAAGATGCTATGGGAAATTATTATAAAATAACAACATTAAAAGAAAAAGAATATACAGAATACAAATACCAAAAACAAAAGTATTTAATAGAACTTGATTATGAATCATTAAAATTAAATGCCAAAGGCAAAGCTTTAGAAAAGTATAAAGATTTTTATGTTACACAAATGGATAGTTTCTATAAAGGAATATTAAAAAATTATTCTGTAAAATTAGCAGAGTGCTCAAGAAGGCTTGATACATCAACAGATGTATACAATAAAATCTTTGATATTCTTGATGAATACATAAATAAGATACTAATTATAAAATTAGAAGATCCTAATAATGGAATAGAAGAAAGAGTTGGTTCAGAATTAAATAGACTAGACCAATTTGATATTGGTGAATTGGATTCAAAAGATTATGTAGAAAAAAATATGTTGTTACTAGGAATTAGTAGACAAATATTCACACACAGTCTACCTCTAGTAGCAGCAGAACAATGTTATGATAAATTATTAAAAGATATAAGAAAAATAATTGTTATGACCCAAGATGAAAAAGCTAAATTAGAAGCGTACAATTTACTATTAGATTTACTAGAAAATTACAACATAAAATTATTATCAGGAAAAGTATATTGGGAGAAAACAGAAGAAAGAGAATCATATAAAAAATTCTATGAAGAATATGAGAAAGCTGAAACAGCAAGAGAAAAAGAGATATTATTCTTAAGAAGAGAAATTACAACATTAGAAGAAAATGATGAAAACAAGAACATCATTAAGTTCTACAAAGATAGACTAGTTTCATATGGTGTAATGAGAAAAATAAAAGATGATTGTAAGACAAGCACTAAATATATAAGAAATAAATAGAGGGAAAGATAATGAAAAAATTAGCACAAATTGAATATTTAGATATAGCAGAAGATAGTTCATACGAAAGCATAATTGAAAAAGTTACAGAAGCATGTTTTACAGAAGAAAATTTATTAGATAAAGGTTTATATTTAAGTGTTATTTTAACAAATCCGCAACATATCCAAGAGCTAAATAATACTTATAGAAAAATAAACAGACCAACAGATGTTTTGTCATTTCCAATGTTTGAAAAAGAAGAAATACCAAACATCACAGGAGAAATTGAAGAAGCTCTTGGAGATATTGTTATTTCAATTGAAAAAGTAAAAGAACAAGCTGAGGAATATGGACATTCATTTGAGAGAGAATTAGCATATATGGTAGTTCATGGCTTTTATCATCTTATGGGATATGATCATATAGAATTAGTTGATAGAACAGAAATGAGAGCAAAAGAAGAAACTGTTTTAAATAAACTTAATATAACTCGCGAATAAAATTGAAAACCAAAGAGGGGGAGATTTTATGGGAAAACACGATAATCACGAAAACAAAAAAAGTAAGAAAGGAATCAAAATCCTTTTTGCAATGGTATTGCTAATAATTGTTGGAATAGGAGCTTTTTTAGGTTGGAAATACATGAATGGTAAGAAAACAATTGAAGTCAATACAAATGTGACAAACGAAGCAACAGAGGGATTACCAGTAGAAGAACCTGAAAAAGAAATAAAAATATTTTCAGGAGTAGATAGACCAATAGCATGCATGATAGATAATCATAGTGATGCATGGCCACAATTTTCAATAAATAAAGCATACTTAGTATATGAAATAATTGTAGAAGGCGGAGAAACCAGACTAATGGCAGTATTCAAAGGTTCAGATGCAGATAAAGTTGGACCAATGAGAAGCTCTAGACATTATTTCCTAGACTACGCATTAGAAAATGATGCAATATATGCACACATAGGATGGAGCCCACAAGCACAAGCAGATATAAAAACATTAGGAATTAATAATGTAAATGGACTAGCATATGACACAGGAAAAGCATGGAAAGAAGGAGATGTGTTCTGGAGAATATCTGGAAAATATAAAGCACCACATAATTCAATCTGCGATTTAGCAACTGTAAAAGCAAAAGCTGCAGAATTGGGCTATAGTACAACTTCAACTAAGAAAAGTGTATTAAATTATGTAGCTGATCCAGTGACATTAGATGACAAGGCAGATTGCCAAAATGCAACAAATGTAGTAATACCATTTTCAACATTACAAACAGTAAACTTCAAGTATGATGAAACTAGTCAAACATATATAAGATATGCACGAAATAAGCTTCAAACAGATGCAACAACAGAAACAAATATAACAACAAAAAATATAATCATAACAAAAGTGGATAATTATACATTAAATGATGGAAGTGGAAAAGGCAGACAAGACATAAAAAATATAGGAACAAAAGAAGGATATTACATAACAAATGGAAAGGCTATTCCAATAACTTGTACAAAAGACTCAAGAGGAAGTCAAACAGTTTACAAAGATGCCGAAGGAAATGAAATTAATGTAAACGATGGAAATACATTTATTGAAATTTGTCCAACAAATGCACAAATAACAATGGAATAAAAGTAAAGCCAAGGGTGTTGGCCCTTGGCTATTATTAAAATAATAGTAAGTCTATAAAAGGAGAAAATATGGCAGAATTTAAATCAGGATTTGTATCAATAATAGGAAGAACAAATGTAGGAAAATCTACATTATTAAATAATCTAATAAAAGAAGATGTGTCAATAACGGCAAATAAGCCACAAACAACAAGATTAGCAATAAGAGCAATTGCAAATAGAGAAAATTCACAAATAATATTCATAGACACACCAGGTATTCACAAACCCAAAAATAAACTAAGCGAAACAATGGTAGAAACAGCTTTTTCAAGCCTTCAAGATGTAGATGTTATATTATTTATGATAGAAGCAACAAGCAAAGGAATAGGAAAAGGTGATACTTTTATTCTAGACAAATTAAAAGAAAAGCATAAAAAAGTAATTCTATTAATAAACAAAATAGATTTAGTAGAAAAAGAAAAATTATTAGACCTAATCACGCAGTACAGCAAAGAATATGAATATGCAAGTGTAATTCCAATTGAAGCCACAAAGAGCAAGTATGCAGATATAGTATTAGATGAAATAGAAAAACTATTAAAACCAGGACCAAGATATTATGATGAGGATGAGTATACAGACCAAACTTCAAGACAAATTGCAGAAGAAAAAATAAGAGAAAAAGCATTGAGATTTTTGAATGAAGAAGTACCACATGGAATATATGTGGAAGTTTCAAAATTTAAAGATAGAAAAACTTCAAAAAAAGAAGACATATATGATATTGAAGTAACAATATACTGTAAAAGAGAATCTCATAAAGGAATAATAATAGGCAAAGATGGACAAATGCTAAAGAAAATTGGACAGTGTGCAAGATACGATTTAGAAAGAATATTTGGCACAAAAATTAATTTAAAATTATGGGTAAAAACAGATAATAAATGGGATGAAAATACACAAATTTTGAAAAAATTTAAGTATGCAAAATAAACAAAACGTTCATAATATTATTAAGAGAGGGATGATAATATGAATGAACAAAAAGAAAAATGGAATGAATTTAAACAAACAGGAAAAATAGAAGATTATCTAAAATATAGAGAAACAAAAACGACAGATTCCTTGTGAAAGGATGTATAGGATGAAAACAATCAAAACAACAGGAATAGTAATTACAGAAAATAGTTTAGGTGATTCAGATAAAATACTAACAATATTAACACCGAATTTAGGTAAGATTTCATGTGTAGCTAAAGGAGCTAAAAGACCAAAAAGTATGTTAATGGCTGGATCACAGATATTTTGCTTTGGAGAATATGTTTTAAGAAAATCAAATGACATATACACAATGCAGAGCTGTGATCCAATAGAAATATTTTATAATATAAGAGTAGATTTAGAAAAACTAAACTATGCAGCAACAATAATAAAAATAATATCAGATGTAACAACAGAAAACCAAAATAATTATCATATATTAAAATTATTCCTAAATACACTTTACATAATATCGGAGAGCGATAAAAATTTAGATTTCATTATATCAATATTTAAAATGAGACTATTAAGAATATTAGGTTATTCACCAAATGTTAATGAATGTGTAAGCTGTGGAGAAAAAGAAAACTTAGTATCTTTTAGCATAAAAGATGATGGCTTAAAATGCCAAGCATGTAGTAAACAAGACAAAAGTGCAATAGATTTGTCTGAAGGCAGCAAATATGCTATTATATATAGCTTAAAAGCAGATCCTAAGAAAATATTTTCATTTTCAATAAGCGACACAGCACTAAAGGAATTTGAATTAACATCAAGGATATATTTTAATGAAAAACTCGAAAAAGAATACAAAGTTGATAAATTGATTTAAAAAAGAGAAAACGGTATATGGAGCCATTTTCTCTTTTTAAATTGTTGTAATAACAGTAGGAGCCAAATAATTAAAACATGGAATATTTCGCAATACTCCAAATAAACAAGCTAAAATTAGAATTGCGTACAAAATAAAATTTGGTATATGATACTCCCTTTTTAAAATAAATTTAAAAAAAAGACAATATAATATAAGTGGTATATAAATTACTATTAATAAATTATATCTAAGAGCTTGATATATATCAAAATGCAATAATGCAAATACAGCGCGTGTGAAACCACACCCTGGACAGTAAAAAGATGTAACTTTATAAAAAAAGCAAGGAATTCCAAATATATACATAAACAATATAATTAGAATTCCTAAAAATAAAACTAATATCATTTTATTGTTGTTGTGCAATTTTATTTAAATCTGATTGAACTATAATATAAGTTATTATTGCAAGTCCAAATATAGAACAAATTAAACAAATTGCAGAATTATCACTAAGTGCTAATCCTTTTTTCTGTCCAGCTTCATATACTTCTTTTGCTACCTTATAATTCCAGTATAAACCATAAATACCACAAGTAATTATTGTGAATATAAGAGATTTTATTCCTGAAAAATCTGGATCATCATTAGCTCTTGCTGTGTCATCAGTTAAAGTACAGAACCAATAAATTCCATAGATACCACATGTTATAATTGACAAAAGAATACACAAAACAATATTTCTTTCTTTAATCACAAATATATACCTCCCCTTTTATTTATAAAAATAGAATAATACATAATTCGACAAAAAGCAATCTGTTTATAGGAAAAATTAAAAAAATAAGAAGATTGACAATTTAACAAACAACATATATAATGAAATTACCAAAACGAAAGAAGGAGTGATTAAAATGAACATAAAAATAACAGGAAAAGATTTAAAAGCAACAGAGGCAATAAAAGATTACATAGAGAAAAAATTAGGAAGATTAGAAAAATATTTTGAAACAACAGATGAGTTAGATGTACAAGCTATGATAAAAATTGAAAGAGAATTACAAATAGCAGAAATAAGTGCATCATATAAAGGAGAAACATTCAGAGCCGTTGCAGAAAGCAAAGATCTATATGCTTCAATAGATGAAGATATGGATATATTAGAAAGACAAATAAGAAAAGCAAAAACAAAGAAAGAAAAAATCAATAAAGACGAAACACTAAGAGTAAAAGAGAATATGCAAGAAACAGTAGCAACAATAGAAGGTGAAGTAATAAAAACAACTTATTATGAAATTAAACCAATGTCTATTGAAGATGCAAAATTAAAATTAGAAGAAAGACCAACAAGTTCATTCTTAGCATTTATAGATATAGATACTGGAAAAGTAAATGTAATTTACAAATTAAAAGATGGAAAGAACTTCGGAGTAGTAGAACCAGAAGCTTAATTAGAATTTAATAGTAAAACAGTCAGCAATTTTTAAAGCTGGCTGTTTTTTTATACTTAAAATTTTATATATGAAAAATCCCAAGTGCAACAGCTTGCACCTGGGATTTTTGTTTGGGCTAGTCAACAATTAGATTGATTTGAAGATATGTTCGATCATCCAGTCATCATCAACATTTGCCCATAAAGAACCACTAGAGCTGGAATCCAGCACCTCCAAAATTTCCTTGTCCGGAACTTTAGCGTATCTCTTGTAAATTGACTTAGTACGAGAACGTAAAGCCTCAGAATTAGGACGATGAGAGCTCGAATACAGAAAGAAAGGTTCGAGCAATTTAAACAGGTACATGAAAACATTATTCAGGTTTTTCGGATTTGCCTCACACATCTGCTTAAGTTTGCTAGCAGGAACATAGTTGGTAAGCCAGCTACGCATGAGAAGAGAAGTGTCATCAGACTCGATCTTTTCTTCAATAATCTGCTTACTCATCTGACGAAGGCTACTTCTGAATTCTGTGAAAGGGGTCAGACGAAAGTACTGTTCCAAAAGATCCTTCAAATTACTGTCGAATTCAAATTCTTTAAAAAAATTTGAATTTTCAAAGATGGATTTTGTTGGAAACTTTGCAAAATAATAATTCACACACCACATAAAATTGGTGTCGTGAATAGCAGATACTTTTGCCTTGATTTCCTCTCGTAATGCCTCAATTTCTACTGTTCTTTTCCGTCGCATACATATATGCCTCCTTTATTATTAATAGTACCACGTAGGTCTACATAATTATTATAACAGAAAAATAAGAAAAACGCAAAAGTATATGTTTATTCATTACTTTTGCGTTTTGTGTCATTTTAAACATTCATAAATTCTAATTAATAAAACTTATGACTATTTAAAACTAAAACTATTTGTTAATCATTGAATTTTCAGCTTGTTGAATCATTTTCTTAACCATGTTACCACCTATTTTTCCGGCATCTCTAGCTGAAATGTTTCCGTTATAACCATTCTTTAAATTAACACCAACTTCGTTTGCAACTTCATATTTGAATTTTTCTAAAGAATCCATAGCTTCTGGAACTAATTTTCTATTACTGTTATTTGTCATTGTATTCACCTCCAAGGTTTAATTAAGATATTGAAAAAACTTAAATGTTTCTTCAATATCTATGATATGTAAAAATGCAAAAATTAAACTGGAAATTTTTATACAAAATATTTGAAAAAAAAAGTGGTAATGTTATAATAAGAAAAGATTCAGAAGAAAAAAGGAGAAAAATGTATGTACAAGCTTGTAGCGATAGACTTAGATGGAACTTTATTAAATTCATATGGAGAAGTTTCAGAAAATACAAAAGAAGAAATAAAAAAAGCAATAAATAATGGTGTAGAAGTTGTATTAGCATCAGGACGTCCAATAAGTTCAGTTGAAGATTTAGCAAATGATTTGCACGCAAATCATTATTTAATTTCAGGAAATGGTGCTATAGTATATGATATGCAAAAATCACAAATAGTATATGATAAATTTTTAAGTAAAGAACAAGTGTTAAATATAGTGAAAATATGTGAAGAAAATAGTATATATTATAATATTTATACAGAAAATGAAGTGCTTACAAAATCATTAAACTACAACACATTATTCTATTATAGTGAAAATACTCATAAGCAAGAAGAGAAAAGAACAAATATAAATATTCTAACAGATGTATATGATTATATATTGAAATCAAATGATCAAAAGTATTTGAAAGTTACAGTGTGCGATCAAAGTCAAATTGTTTTTGCGAGTATTATAAAAAAATTAAAAGCAATAAATGATATAGATGTATTAGATGTATCACATATGTCAAAGAAAATAATAAAAGCAGGAACAGAAGAAGTACTAGTAGAATATTGCTATACAGAAATAACAAACAAAGATGTAAACAAGTGGACCGCCTTAGAATATATAATGAAAGAATTGAACCTAGATAGAAACGAGATAGTTGCAATTGGCGATAATGTAAATGATAAAGAAATGATAGAAGAAGCAGGCTTGGGAGTAGCAATGGGAAATAGCACACAAGTTATAAAAGAAATAGCAAATGTTGAAGTAGGAACTAATAATGAAGATGGTGTATGTGAAACTTTTCAAAAGTATATAAACAGTCAATTTTAATTACATTTTTGTAACAAAAATGTAATTTTTAAATTACATTTTATGATAATATTTACTTAAAATCGACGATGTTGTACAATAATATCAAGAGTTTTTAAATAAAATAAAGCAATAACTATGTGTAAAAAAAGCACAAATAAGGAGGAATATAAAGATGGCAATGAACCCAATGCAAAGGAAAATTAGAAATTCTTTTCTTTTTGGATTTCTAGTAGCATTAATTTTAGGAGCAGTAGTTATAGGACTTTTGATAGTTCAAAATAAAAAGACTCAAGAAGAACTAGTAAAAGCACAAAAACAACAAGAAATAGCATTGAAAGAAGTATATGTTGCAGAAGCAAGCGCAGAAAAAGATGAAATACTATCAATAACAACAGCTTCACTTCCAGCACAATACGTACCAGATAATGCAATTACAGCAGATAATATAGAAAACTATTACGCTGATGACGATGAAGCACAAGAAAATCTACAAATGATAGCAAAAATCGCTATAAAAGAAAATACAATATTAACTGAAGACATGGTAGAAAAAACTGCTGATGCAGCTACATATAGAATGATAGAATATAGCATGATTTCATTACCATCAAAACTAGAAGAAGGAGATTACATAGACATAAGAATTGCATATTCTACAGGTGCAGATTTTGTAATTCTATCAAAAATGAAAGTTCAATCATGTAATACAAATTCAATTTGGTTAAAAGTTTCAGAAAGTCAATTATTATTATTAAACAATGCAATAATTGAATCTTACATCATTGATGGAACAAAATTATATGCAACACAATATACTAACTCAGCACAAGCTGAATTAAATTCAACATATGTTCCAAATCCAACAGTAGTAAGCTTAATTCAAGCTAATAGTTTTACAGAATATGATAAAAATGTTGTAAAAGACGCAAACAGCGATGCAATGGATATAAGACAATACATTAATTCAGTCTTAGATACTTATACAGATGATGAAAAAACAGATAAAGTAAATGAAGGATATACAACAGAAAAAACAACAGTTCAAGCAGCAAGGGAAGCATTAATGGGAGATTTAGGATATTAATAAATTTTGGAGGAACAAATGAAAAAAATCGCATTTATAGGATCATATGATAAAACAGATTTTTTACTATATGTTGCCAAAATTATGACAGTACTTGGAAAGAAAGTTATGATTGTTGATTCAACAATCATGCAAAAAGCTAAATATGTAGTTCCAGTAATACATCCAACTACAACTTATATGACAGAATTTGAAGCAATAGACGTTGCTGTGGGATTCTCAGATATGAATGAAATAAAGACATACTTAGGTTTACAGCCAACTGAAGAATTCCCATACGACTATTGCCTACTGGATATAGACACATATCAAGGGTATTGTGATTTTGGAGCACAAGAAGCTATAAAAGATTATTTTGTTACATCATTTGATGTATATTCACTAAAAAGAGGAATTGAAGCCTTATCAGGGATAGAAGAAAAAATCACACTAACAAAAATCTTATTTTCTAAAGATATGTTACAAGAAGAAGATGAATACTTAGAATTTTTAGCAATGTCATGTAATATTGAATGGGAGAAAGAAAAAATATATCTTCCATTTGATAGAGGAGATCAAAGCGTAATTATAGAAAATCAAAGGACATCAAAAATAAACTTTAGAAATTTAAGTGCACAATATAAAGATGGATTAATCTTTTTAACAGAAGGAATATTAGAGCAAGAAGGAATCGGCGGAGGAGAAATAAGAAAAGCTGTTAGAAAGATAGAAAAAGGAGCTTAAGCAAATGCCAATTGTATCATTTTGGAGCAGTACAAAAAGAGAAACTGCACAAACATTATCAATGATAGCCATTGCATGCCATATGGCTGTAGAAAATAATACAAAAATATTAATGGTAGACACTAATTTCAATGATCCAACAATAAAAACAGCATTTTTCCCAGAATTTGATAACTCAACTAAAAGAGCGATAAGAAAATTAAATGCAGGAAAAATTGATATTGGTTCAGGAATAGAAGGATTAGCTAAACTATTAGCAAGTGGAAAAAATTGTGGTGATGTAATAACTGATTATTCAAAAGTAATTTATAAAGGAAGACTAGAAGCTATATTAAGTTATTTCTCAAAAGATGAATCAGAAATAGCAAGAATAAGACAAGCATATAAGGATTTGGTAAAACAAGCAAGTCAGCATTATGACTATGTATTTGTTGATTTACCAAAAGGATTAGATGATACATTTACAAATGAGATGTTAAATATATCAGATGTTATAGTATTTAATTTAACGCAAAGACAAAGAGATATAAATGATTATTTGAAAATAAAAACAGACAATCCAATATTCAAAAGTGAAAAAATGTTACCTTTAATAGGAAGATATGATAGATATTCAAAATTTACTAAAAAGAATATAGCAAGAGATATAGGTGAGAAAAAAGAAATACCAGCAGTATCATATAACACATTATTTTTTGAAAATGCAAATGAAGGACAAATTGGAGACTACTTCTTAAAGTTTAGAAAGAGCTTAATAAGTAGTAATGATAGAAATGCAGTATTTATTGATGAAGTAGCAAATGCAGCAGATAGAGTAGTATTCAAAACACAAGAAGTATTATTAATGAGATAAACGTAAAGCAAGGAGCAAAAGAGAAAGGAGTTTCTTTAGAAATGGTTAATGCAATACTTATTATATTAGTCATAATAGCAGTTTTAGGTTATATAGCGCACAAAATAAAAGAAAATCAAAATGCAGAAACAGAAAGTGTTGTTGAACAAGATGATCAAACATACACATTAGACAAAATGATAATTTTCATAAAGAAAAGACTTGATGAAATTACAAAAGTCAATCTTTATGATATAGGTTTATCAGAAGAAGAATTAAAAAGAAGAAAAAACAAAAAATATGAATTGAAAAAAGCCTTAAAAGGTTGTACATATGGCGATGTAAATGATAAGAAATATATAAAAGAACTTATATATGATCTATTATCAAAAGAATATGGCGTTACAGAGACTAATATATCTAAAGCAATTCCATTTGACATTCCTTCATTACTAACAGGACAAGATAAATTTGATATTATTATACATGAATATCAAAAAGAATTTGGATATGAAGCTTTAGGAGAAATGATAAAGAAATATAACCTAGCTGTTATGAAATATATACAAGGCGAATCTAAACCATGCTATGTTATAACAGATGAAGAAATTGGCGAGATTTACGAAAAGGAAAATTTCCATTTATCATTTAATGACAAACTAGAAATCGTTGTTCAAAGAATATATCAAAAATA
Source organism: uncultured Clostridia bacterium (assembly GCA_934130285.1). Classification (GTDB taxonomy): domain Bacteria; phylum Bacillota; class Clostridia; order TANB77; family CAG-508; genus UMGS1994. The sequence continues at coordinate 71,885 of CAKOXT010000004.1, forward strand.
CAAAGGATACAGCAGTATTGATGAAGTAAGAGATATGAACATAGATGGTGTATCTGGTGGTGTATCTGGTTTACCAGAAAGTTTCTTAAGCCAAGTTGCACAAACAGATGCAGATTATTTAACACAAATAACAGATGCCAAAGTACCACGTGCTTGCGATAGTATCTGGATCATGTTCCAAGGTAAATCAATCAGACTTGCATTCTTATCATTTGGAACAGAAGCAGAATTAAAGAGAGTATGTCAAAACATATACAAATACAATAACCCAGGACAGTTGTCTGATACAAATGGTTACAAAATCAACGAAATGAAAGATGGATCTCGTGTCGTTGTTGTTAGACCAAGTATGTCAGAAACATGGGCATTCTTCGTAAGAAAGTTCGATGTTAAGAGAGCTACACTAGAACAAATCGTTAGATTTGATGGAAAAGAAGAAGCAATAGAATTACTAAAATTCCTTGTAAAAGGAGCAAGAATCATAGCTCTAACAGGAGAGCAAGGTTGCCGGAAAAACAACAATGTTGATGGCAATGATAGAAAACATATACGAAACTATGAACCTTCGTATCACTGAAACTGCGTTCGAGTTGCACTTAAGAAAAATATATCCAACAAGAAATATTCTTTCAATGCGTGAGACAGAAACAATTGCAGGTCAGGAATGTTTGGACGTTCAGAAAAAAACTGATGGTTCCGTTAATATCATCGGTGAGGTTGCAACTGACCCCGTAGCATCTTGGATGATTCAGTCAGCACAGGTTGCATCTAAATTTACATTATTTACTCACCACGCTAAGACATTTCCTAACTTAATAACAGCCCTAAGAAACTCAATGTTAAGAGCTGGAACATTCACAGATGAAAAAGTTGCAGAAGACCAGGTTGTTCAAGTATTAAACTTTGATATTCACTTGGTAAAAGACTTTAGAGGTAGACGTTATATTGAAAGAATAACAGAATGTATTCCAATTGAAGAGAAAAACGAATATACATATAATCATAGAAAAGAAAAAACTATGGAAGGAAAATTTGATAAATTCTTTGATAATGCAACAATGTTCTTCTCAAAAACAACAAACAGAGAACTATACAAATATAGAAATGTACTAGAATTCGTTGATGATTCATACGTACTAGTCAATCCAATCTCAGATGAAAATATAAGAGGTATGAGAGAAAACATGGATGACAACGATCAAATAGCATTTGATAAATTCTTAGAGAGAAATTGGGGAATAAGACCTCAAACAATAGGAGCAACAGCAACAGAAGGTGCAGCAAGACAAAGACAACAACAAGCAAATCCAGCACAAAATAATATACAACCAGCAACAAATCCATAAAATAATTAATGTAGAAATAGGAGGTGCAACTAACAATGTCCAATGAAATGCTTGGAAAATTTATAATTGGAGCTTTAGCGTTATTTGGAGTTTTAATAGTAGCATTTTTAATAATAAATAAATTCACAAACAAAAAGAATACCAAGTTCGTTGCATCACTTGTTGATGGTACAAAAACCAAATCTTTTTCAAAAGAGATTTTGTATCAAAAAATATATCTTATTTTAATAAGAATACCTTTTTTAAGAAGATATATTTTAAAGATTAGAAGAAGACTAGAAATCATTAACTTGGAAGACGAATACTTAACAAGAATGCAGACAGCTCAGATGATGACAAAAGCAATAATAGTGGTAATACCATTAACAATTGTTATTATATTAGTAGCTAAAAATAACACAGTATTACTTGCAACATTATTACTATTTGAATTATTCTTTATTGAAACACTTCTAAGTGGTATGGTTGATAAAGTAGATAACAAACTTTTAAAAGAACAAATAGACATGTTCTCAGAAATGAGACACGCATATCATGAATTCAACTTAGTTGAAGAAGCAGTATATGAAGTAGCACAAAATGATGAATTAGACGTTTCAAGACAAGCACAAAAAATATATGAAATATTAATTTCCGATGATCCAGAAATGGAACTTGAGAAATACTATGATATAGCACCAAACAGTTACTTAAAAGAATTTGCTGGAATTTCTTACTTAACAAAAGAATTTGGTGATAGAAAAGATTCAGATGGAGCATCATTATATTTAAAAAACTTAAATAACATTACACAAGAAATGCAGATAGAAATATTAAAAAGAGAAAAACTTGATTATGTATTCCAATCATTAGCTTTGATTGCAGCATTACCAATACTTTTCTTAGAGCCAATAAAAAAATGGGCTTTAAGCATGTTTGCTTTTACCAAATCATTCTATGATGGTAAAACTGGATTTATTGTTCAAATGCTTTTAATAGTAGTAACATTTATTTGCTACATAATGGTTAGAAAATTAAAGGATAATGGAAGTGTTGATACTGGAAGAGATATGCAGAATCCGTGGGAACAAAAATTATATAAGAAAAAATATATCAAAAAATTTGTAGATAAAATAGTTCCTAAAGAAGGAACAAAAGAATATAGACTAAAAATAAAGTTGATGAAAGAATCAGCGACAAAATTAAAAATTGAATGGCTGTATATAGATAGATGTGCTTTTGCAATAGTAGCATTTATTATTTCAATGTTTATGTTTTGGGAATTGCACAATTTAACGATAGAATACATTTATACAGAGCCAAATGCAGATTATGATATTTTAGGAAATATGAATGAAGACGAAGAAGCTGCGGCGATGGCAGAACTAGAGGTACATAATAAATATCTAGAAAAATATAAGTCAAATGATGGTGCGACTAAAGAAATGATACAAGCGGATCTTGAAAAAGATGAATATTATAAAGCAGCGACAGATGATGAGATATCAGATGCAGCTCAATGGATATATGACGACTTGGTAACATTACAAAATGAGTATTTAAAATGGTTTGAATTTTTAATTTCATTTGGAATTGCTGCAATAGCATATTATGGTCCAATTTGGATGTTAATGTTCCAAAAAATAATGAGACAAATGGAAATGGAAAATGAAGTAATGCAGTTCCAAACAATTATCCTTATGCTTATGAAAATAGAGAGGGTAAATGTTGAAATGATATTAGAATGGCTTGAAAGATATTCTAATATATATAGAGAACCAATTTCAAAATGTGTAAACAACTTTGAAAGTGGACCGTGGGAAGCTTTAGAGGAACTAAAAAACGATGTAGCATTTCCTCAGTTGATACGTATTGTAGAAAGTTTACAATCAGCAGTTGAAAAAATACCAATTAGACAAGCTTTTGATGAGTTAGATACAGAAAGAGCATATTATCAAGAAAAACGTAAAGAATCAAATGAAAGATTGATCTCAAGAAAATCTTTAATTGGTAAAGTAGTTGGATTTGCACCAATGGTAGCAATGTTTGTTGGATACCTAATTGCACCTCTATGTGTAATTGGTTTACTAAGCATGACACAAGCTTTTTCAACTATGAGCTCACAAATGTAAAAAGGAGTAAAAAATGGAGAATGCATCAAATGCAATCAAAATTGCTGGTGAATTATTAATTGGATTACTATTGATTAGTTTATTCATATTTGTTTTTCAAAGAATTAGTAATCTTGAAGAAGAAAAAAGCAAACAAGTTGCAATAGAGCAAACAGCAGAATTTAATAAAAAATTTAGTGCATACAATAAATCTTCTATGTATGGAACAGATTTAATATCAGTATTAGGGCTAGCTTATGCCAACAATAGAACGGTAAACCAAGTTAAATATAAATCATCAAATCCAGAAAACGGATATTATGATCCAGAATTGGCAAATTCAATTAATATAAAGTTTAGAATAAAAACGGATATTTGTACCCAGACGACAACTACCACAACAATACTTGTGAATGGAGAAGTTGTCGACAAAGACACTCCTCAACCCACAGATAGGAAAGTCATTTTTGCAGAGAATATGAAATCAGAGTATCACAGTTTAATTGGAAAGCAAACCGGAGATTCAATTGAGACAACAGACATGGTAAAAAATATTTATAATATATTGATTAAAGGACAAGTTACAACAGTTATAAAAGATAGTAATAGAACTATAACATATACTGATAAAAAAACAAATAAAACTATGGCAGCAATTGAAAATACGCTAATTACACGAGATGTTACAGGTTTTACAGATATGAAAAAGAAAATTTTTAAATGTACAAAAGTTGAATATAACGATGTCGGTAGAATAAATTGCATGTATTTTGAAGAACAGTAATAGAAAGGAAAAAAAATGGAGAATGCATCAAAAGCTTTATTAATGGGGGCAGGTACATTATTAGCTATATTAATAATATTTATTGCAGTTAGAATTTTTTCTTCAGCTTCAGATGTAACAGAGGCCTACCAAACAAAAGAAGTTAGTTCAGAAGTAGCAACATTTAATACAAATTTCACAAGATTTGTTGGAGCTGTAGTAATAAATGGTGAGCTTGATGAAAGTCAACATTATGCTAAAATCCACGACGTGGTTTCAGTATCTAATTTTGCTTGGAATTACAACAATAAAGTTACTCAAAACCCATTAGATCCAGATGATGAGCGAATCATACGTATTAATATAGTATCAGCAGATGATAAAATAAAAATTAATAACTTGCAGAATTATACTCAAAAAGCATATAATGAGTTAATTAATGCTGGATATTATGTAGTAAATAGTAATCCAAACGCAAACAGTACTATTAATTATGAAATAAAAATAAAGAGTCGTGCAGCAGATGGAAGAATAAATAATGTAGATTTTATACCTTCAAATATGACATCAGGTCTTCAAGATGCAATTAAAAACATAATTAAAGATGATACTTATACAAGAAAAGGTAGTTAAAATTTATTGCAAAAAAAAAAGTTTTCATATATAATGAAAGGGAATTAATGAGAAAAATATTAGTTATTATACTTGCTATTGTAATTATGATTACATCTATTTTCTTAGCAAAATATATTGAATACGCCAAAAATAAAAATAATGTTGAAAATATAAATAAAGAATATCTAGCATATGAAAATAAAAATATTCAAATCAATACAATAGTTTCATTAATGAATAAAGCAATAGAGCAAAATAAAAAAAATAAAGTAGTGCAAAATGAAGATAATACATTTGTAGAAAATGATAATAATTCAATAAAAATATATATAGAAACAAGACCAAATAGTAAATCAGATATGGTAAAAATATCTATGGAAGAGTTAATTCTAAATGATAAAATAGGCGTAGAAAAAGTAGAATATGCATTTAGTGATTTAATATTTGAAATAACCGATGTAAAATATCATGAGAAGAATGGACAAATAAAAGAAATAACATTTACATCCAAAGAATAAGTTATTGATATTTCCTAAAAAAGGAATTAAATAAAATAATCAAAAGAAAAAAGAGGAGGAATAAAAAGATGGAGAACGCATCAAAGGCACTTTTAATTGCAGGTGCAATATTAATTTGTATACTACTTATTGCTATAGGTATGTATATATACAATTCAGCAAATTCAACAGTTGATTCAGCTGTATCACAAATGTCTCAACAAGAGAAAGATATTTATAATGCAAAAGTAAAATCATATTTAGGAGACACTATTAAAGGATCAGAAGTAAAATCAATGATTGACAACATAATCAGTATGAATCAAGAAAACGTTGGAAAATCAGGAAAATTTATTTCAATTGAAGTAACAGGAAATTACAGTAATTTATCTAAGGAACAACAAGGTGTATTAGGCAGTGCAAACTGTAAAAATTTACAAAATTATAATACAAAAGACCTTCAAAATGGAAAAAATTTAGCTGATGCATGTGCAGCTGCTAATTTTTATGATAGTGGAGATAATACAACAGGAAATGTTGCAAAAGCAACAGGAGAGATGACTACACTAAAATCAAAAATAAATTCTGCTAAAAATTATAAAGTTGTAGCAGATTATGAAGCTGGTGCAATAATAAGAGTTGGTATAGGACAATTAGATAACTAATTTTTATAAGGAGTAAACATGGAAAATATTACCGATGCTTTAAAAATGGGTGCGGCAGCATTAATATTCATAGTAGCTTTTTCAGTCACCATGGTAATGTTTTCGCAAGCCAGACAAACAACAGATGCAGTTGTTGGAGGAATAAACGTAAGTGATTATCTTCCAAAAGTAGAAGCTATAGAAGATGGTGCAACAAGAGAGGTAGGGATAGAAACTGTTATCCCTACCCTATATAGATATGCACAATCAGATAGTCCAATTAGGGTAAGAATTGTAAGTAGAGATGGAAAAGAGTTGCAAGTTTTTGATCAAGGAATAGAATCTGACATAGCAAATTCAACATTAGATAAAAACAGTAGTGACTATGAGTATTTAAAAAAAATAGATGAAAAATACAATAATCAAGTAAAAAATCCTGAAACATACATGTATGGAGCTCCTTGGAAAAATAATCCAGAATATAGATTAGAAAGAGTAAATGCATATATAAATGGAACCAAAACTAGAAAAATGAGTAATGATATTCAGCCAAATTATAAAAATAATTATTTAAAGAAGTATACCAAATTTACTGAATATTATACAGAATATAGAACAGATGGTGAGGTTTTATTAGATGATTACGGTGAGGAAATTGTAATAAGACCTGCAAGTACAAAAATAATAATTACATACAAGGTTAAGGACGAAATTTAATAAAAATAAACGGGAGGAACTAAAATGAACGACACATTAGTAACAATTATAGCAATATTTATAGCAGCTATATTGATGTTTGTTTTTCCACTAATGACAATAGCAGATAGAGAAGATGATATAACTCAACAAGCGGTTCAACAAGAGACTGTTGAATTTGTTGATAAAGTAAGAAATGTTGGAGCGATAACTCAGGCAGATCTAACAGAATATAAAGAAAAATTATCAGCTTTAGACCATACTTTTAATACAAGTATAGAAGTTAAAGTTAAAGATGATAATGTTGGAAAGAAAACAACATGGACAACAAGCTCTGTAGTAGGAGAAAATGTATATTATTCAGTTTATACAGAAGTTGTTGAAGATCAAGTATATGGTGCAAGTGGAAAATATGCATTAAAAGAAGGTGACATTGTTTCAGTTACTTCTGTTAATACAGATACTACAATAGCACAATCATTGAGAAATGCATTTTATGCAATCACTGGAAAAGGAACATACCAGATTTCAGGTTCTCATGCAGGCGTAGTTCAAAACAACGGCTCAAAATAATATAAGGGAAAGGCTGATTTATGAAATATCAAAATTTTGCAGTAATATTTGTTATAATTGTATTACCACTATCTATGGTATTATCATATTACATCCAAAATCAAACAGATACACTAGTTTTGCAGACTACATATCAAACTAAATTGAATGATTCAACGTATGATGCAATCGCAGCATATCAAATAAATTCATTAAATACTCAAAGAGTTGCTGGAGAATCAATAAAAAGTTATGTATTAGCTTCGGTTAATACATTTTTTACTACTTTAGCAACTAATTTTGGTATGTCTAGTGCGTCAAAACATAATTTACAAAATTATGTACCAGCAATACTATTTACCACATATGACGGTTATTATATATACAGTCCAACTAAAATGGCACAGATTGCGATAAATAAAGAGAATGGAACAGCAGTAATGACTAAAGAAAAAGATGTGGTATATGCGAAATCCGGTTCAGAATATAAGATAGATGGAACCACAGCTAATACTATCGCTAATGAAAAGGCAGATAAGGTACCAAGCGGGTATACAACAGATGATCCTATATTAACTGATAAAGGTGACATAAGTGAAACGGGTGTAAAGGTAGACTATAATTATATGGTGAAGCCATTTATTTATTATAGCGAAGAATACAAAAAAGATGGAAACTACGATATAGTTGCCAGTTATACATTAGATAATTATGTAACTTTATATGGTAGCTTTAATTCAGATATAAAAATAAATGGGGATACTAATAATTGTAGTGAAAAAGTGGAGAGAAAAAATTTTACAAAATCGGGATATTTGATAGATCCAGATAAAATTAATCTTGAAGGTACACTTTTAATTAAGTATTTAGCAAGGTTAGATGGAAGTCTTGCAACAGATCAAAGTGCTGCAACAGACGGAGATTCAAATTACAAAGATGCATATAAGTATAATATTAGTACAGAAAAAGCATATGAAAATTTTAAAAATAATGTTAGATATAAGGCTGTAGAGATAAATAATATAGAGGCGTATAATTATATTAACTATTATAATTACGGAATTACCGGAACAAATGTATTTGAATATGGAGGCAGATCTTACTACACTAATATGGTGCCAGCAGGTAAAGAACCAGAAGCTTTGCAAACAGGCGATGAAATGATAGATGATACACTTAATATACAAGACGAAATAAAAAAAGATGCAGCATATAAAGATGGAATATTATTAAATCCAGGTAATTATAAAGAAATTAAGGTCACATATAATGGAATAGAAATAGAAGATCAAGAAGCTAAAAGATATTATATAAAAGCATATTTCTTTTCTAAATGGGTACAAGAAAATTTAAAGAATATTCAAGCAGAAACTGCAAATCAAGAATCATTAAATTTTGCAGACATGTCAGCTGAAACTAAGCTTGCATATGTTGATTTTTCAAATAATGAAACACAAATATTTAATATAGGATCTAATAATGATCCAGAAAGTGAAGATTCAGATTTTTGGCAACACAAAAGGAATGTAATAAGAAATTCAATACAATATAATTTAAATGCATCTATTTCAACATTTAATGCTACATATGGGAAGAGTGCAATAGTCTCATACAGAATGCCGGTTTTAACAGATAATGATTGGGAAAGTATATTAAATAATGTATGTATGGTTACTTTCTTACAAGGATTACCTTGTGGAAATTCTAAATTTAATAGTTATTCAGTTGTTAAAAGTAATAATAATAATACATCTGTAAATATTGATAGTATGTATTTTGTGGATTCTCAAGAAGCAAATGATGGAAAATCAGCGTATCATATGTATGATTGCCCAGAGCTTGGAGAAGATGGAAGTAAAACATACTATGCAGATTCGAGTGCTGAATATAAATATGATGCTAAAAGAATATTAACTAGAGTAAAAGATGCCTCAGCTCCTAGCAATGACACTGATAATATAGTTTGTTTATATGATGATTCAACTAATACATATTATGAAAAGAAGATAGAAGGTGGGGAATTACAAATAGGAGAAGAGATAGCAGATGTCACTAAATACCAACTTGACGGTAAGAAATACAATTTGACAGAACTTTCAAATGGTAGTGAGGAAGTTTACTTATATGATCATAAAAATCTGGGATGCTATACATGTATAATATCTAAACAATATACACCAGTAGTTAAATTCTATAAAGGAGATTTAAGAAGAACTTTTACTACAAATGATGGAGAGTTAATAATAGAAATGCAAGAAGCAACAGGCAAAACATATATAAACTATGCAACAGGAGAAAAATACACAGGAAATGTTGATGAAAATAATATGATTACTATAGATGAATTAAAACAAAGACAAAAAGCAGTTTATACGTACCTTGCTAAAATTAGAAATTCGCTATATAAAGCAAATGATTATATAAACAGATAAAAATATAAGACAACACTTATCGAAAGGTAAGTGTTATTTTTATATTTAAATGATTAAAAAGTATATAAAAAAATTAAAATGGGAAAATTATAAAAGAGGTAAAAATGAAAAAAAGATACTTTTTTATAATTTTAATTTTAATAATAATTCTATTATACGTTACTAACATAACACAGATTCCATCAAGAATATTTTTAATGTCTGGTGAGAAAATCCAATTCAAAAAATTAGCAGGAATAACACTAACTAAATCACAAAATGAAATTCAAGAAACATGGCAAGACAAGAATCTAGAAACATCAAAAATGGATGTAAAAATATTTGGAACACTAAAAGTAAAAGAAGTATCAGTAACAACATATCCAAAAGTAAAAGTAATTCCAACAGGAAACCTAATAGGCTTAAAATTATATACAAATGGTGTATTAGTAATAGGAACAACAGAAATCAAAAGTATAAATAATGAAATAGAAAAGCCGTATGAATTAGCTAGCATTAAAGAAGGAGATATTATATTAGAATTAAATAATCAAGAAGTTGATTCAAGCAAAACATTACAAAATATCGTAAATGAATCGAAAGGCACAAAATTAGATATAAAATATACAAGGCATGGAGAAATTTATACATCTAGCATACAGGCAGTGCAAACAGCAACTAATGAATATAAGCTAGGACTATGGGTTAGAGATAGTGCGAGTGGAGTAGGAACTATGGCTTTTTATGAACCAGAAACCAAAAAGTTTGCTGCATTAGGACATGGAATTTCAGACAGTGACACAGGCGAATTATTAGACGTACAAACAGGGGAGATTGTAAATTCAAAAATAGTTAATATAACAAAAGGGCAAAAAGGATTTCCTGGAGAAATAAAGGGAAGTATATCAAAACAAACATCAATAGGAAATGTAAATAAAAACACAAATTTTGGAATCTTTGGAACAGTTAACGGAACAATAAATACATTAGAAAAATACTCAGCTGGAATAGAGATTGCTTTAAGAGAAGAGATACAAGAAGGAGAAGCAACAATTCTAACTACACTAGAAGATGGTAAGACTGAGGAATACAACATAAAGATCAATTCAATAAATATAGATAATAATGCAAATAATAAAAGTATGCAAATTGAGATAACAGATGAAAGATTAATTAACAAAACAGGAGGAATAATTTGCGGAATGAGTGGTTCGCCAATTATTCAAAATAATAAGTTAGTTGGAGCATTAACAAATGTACTAGTATCAGATCCCAAAATAGGATACGGAGTTTTTGCTGATATTATGATAAAAGAAATGATAAAATAAAAAATCAATTACAAGTGTACAAGCTAATAATTTATACATTAAAATAAATTATTAGATAATTATAAGAGAACTATCTTCAGTATAATTTTGAATAGTTTAAAGTAAAAAATAAACCGTGAATAATAATTTCACGGTTTATTCATATATTAAAAGATTAAGGTTTTATAATTTCAGGTCCTATATTAGTAACTGTACCAGCACCAAGTGTCAATACAATATCATTAGCTTTTGCATTAGATTTTATATAAGAAACAATTTCATCAAAATCTTTCATATATAAAGCTTCTTTTCTATATTCTTTAATTTTATTAACTAAATCTAAAGAAGATATGTTATAAGTATTTTGTTCACGAGCAGCATATATATCTGTAACAATAACATGGTCAAAAGAAAGTAATGCACGTGCAAAATCATCTAATAAATTTTTTGTTCTACTATAAGTATGTGGTTGGAAAATAACCCAAGATTCTCTAAAATCTTTATCTCCAATAGCTTTTGCAGTTGCCATTATTTCAGTTGGATGATGTCCATAATCATCATAAACTGCTACACCATGATAAGATCCAATATATTCTAATCTACGACTAGCACCTGTAAATTTTAAAAGTGCAGAGCAAATAGTATTTTTATCAATTCCATAATATGAACAAACAGCAATACATGCTAATGCATTTGAAACATTATGTTTTCCAGCTACTGATAATTTAACATGCATATAAAATTTACTATTACAGAAAACATCAAATTCAGAAAAACCTAAAGCATTATGTCTAATATTTTTAGCAACATAATTAGCACAAGAATTTTCAATACCATATGTGATAAACTTACCTTTTACAGCATCTTTTAAAGATAGGCAAGAAGCATCATCAGCATTTGTAATTAAAGCACCATCTTCAGGTAATAATCTTGCATATTTTTCAAAAGCATTTTTAATATTATCAAATGTTTTGAAATAGTCTAAATGATCATTGTCAATATTTAAAATTACTTCAGTTTTTGGAGAAAAGCGAAGGAAGTTTTCCATATACTCACAAGCTTCCAAAATAAAATAATCACTTTTTCCAACAATATAATTTCCGTTTATAGGTTTTAACATAGCACCTACTTGAATAGTAGGATCCAAATTAGCTTCAATAAAACATAATGAAATCATAGAAGTAGTTGTAGTCTTTCCATGAGTACCAGAAATACAAATACTTTCTTTATATTTTCTTGTTAAATATCCAACGAATTCACCACGTGTAACCACTGGAATATTAAATTGTTTAGCAAGAACCATTTCAGGATCTGTATCTTTTATTGCAGCAGAAAAAATAATTAAATCTGCATTTTTTGGATTAGTCAAATCATGACCAATAGTAACCTTAACACCAGACTTAACTAATTTATCAGTATAATCACTTTGTGCAGTATCAGAACCAGTTACTTTATAGCCCCATGTATGTAATGTTTCAGCAATGGCACTCATACTAACTCCACCGATTCCTATTAAGTGAATATGTTTATAATTCTCTAAACTATTAATTCTAACTCTCATTTTTAAATTCACATTCCTTCCTAAAGGAATAATTAGTAAGAAACTAATTATTCAAATTTGTTCTCAAGTACTAGAATTATATACTTTTCTGATAAAAATTTCAACCAAAAAAGAGTATTTATAAATAATATGTGAAATAAATTAAAAAGTGTTAAAAAAATAAAAAAAAACATGTAATTTAAAGAAGGAAAAAAAAGTTTTTTGGCGAATATAATAAATGTACATATAGAAATAATATATATGATATATGTATAATTTTTAAAAACATTGGAAGGCGGTGCTCAAATGCAAATAACAGATGTACGTTTAAGAAAAGTTAATTCAGAAAACAGAATGAAAGCTGTTGCTTCTGTAACATTCGATAATGAATTCGCAGTACATGATATTAAAGTTATCGAATCACAAAATGGATTATTTATTGCTATGCCTAGCAGAAAAATCCCTAACAGTGGAGAGTTCAAAGATATAGCTCATCCAATCAATGCTGAAACTAGAGAAAAAATTCAAAAAGCTATTTTAGAAGCTTATGATGCTCCAGAAACAGAATCAGCAGAAGAATAATAAATCAAAAGAGTGCTTGTACAAGCACTCTTTAATCATTTTTGAAAAAATTTTAATGAAAAGATAAAAAGTACATCTTATTATAAAATATAGGATGTACTTTTTTTATGATATAACATAGCAGAAAAATAGTAATAATTTATTAGAATATATACTTAAATAAAAAGCAAAAAAATAAAGATTAGAAAATCTAATCTTTATTTGGTGCAGGTGATCGGAGTCGAACCGATACGGGATTTAGGTCCCGCAGGATTTTAAGTCCTGTGCGTCTGCCAATTCCGCCACACCTGCATGTCTCACTGACAAGAGCTATTATACAACTAGATATTTGAGTTGTCAATACATATTTTGAAAAAAACAAAAAATATTTTTAAAAAGCAAAAATGGGTTAAATTAAATATAGATTAAAGTACTAGTATCAAAGGTTTAGAAAATAAAAACAAAAATTAAGAGGAATATATAATTTAAAAAAATAAAAAAACATATTGAAAAAATATAATAATTTAATGTATTATAATAACGAAAATAAAAAAGAAAAGGGGTATAAGAGATGGAAGAAACAAGTGTTGGAAAAATTACAAGAAAATTCACTGTAAAAACATTATTATGGTTTATATTAATTGATATCATAATAGGATTTATATTTTTAATTGCAAAAGTATCTGGATTTGAAAATGTTGCAGATGATGAAGCTATAGATGCTTTAAACGGATTAGTAACAGGATTAATAGTAGTAAATATCCTAGCAGCAATCTGTTCACCTTTATTAGCTTTAAGAGGAACTAAGAAAAAATGTAAAATAACAAGCGAAAATAAAAAGCCTGTATTCAGAAATATTGCAATTGTATTAGTTGTATTTGCAATAATAATGGGAATTTTACATGGAATTATAAAAAATCAAATATTTGAAATGGCACTAGAGGGTAGTGATATTTCACTAGATGATATAAAAGAAGCTAGAAAAGATCTAGATGAATATATTAAAGAAGAAAATTTAAGCAAAGCAGATCAAGAAATATTAGAACAATTCGATGGATTAATGGGGTTATCAAATGTATATGTATTTGACTGCATAACATTTTTAGTAATGATTCCAGTTGCATACTTCTTAGTAGTAAAAAAAGAAGAAGCTTAATATAAATATTAAAAGACATACTATAAATGAAATGAACCCAAAATGTTAGAAAAAAAGTTTAACATTTTGGGTTCGCTTCATAAAAGGTATGTCTTTTTTTTGTCAGATTTTATATTGCTTTTAAAGCAAAAAAATAATAAAATACACAAAGTAGTAAAGAAAGGAAGTAGCAGATATGAAAATGCATATAGTATTAGTAGAACCAGAAATACCACAAAACACGGGAAATATTGCTAGAACATGTGCGGCAATAGGAGCAAAATTACATTTGGTATACCCATTAGGATTTAATATTTCAGAAAAACAAGTAAAAAGAGCAGGATTAGATTATTGGGATAAACTTGAAATTGAAGAACATACAAATTTTAAAGAATTTTTAGAAAAATACAAACCAGAAGAAAATAACATGTATTTTGTAACAACAAAAGGACAACATGTATATTCAGATGTAGATTACTCAAAAATGGAAGATGTATTCATATTATTTGGAAAAGAAACAAAGGGATTACCAGAAGATGTATTAAAATCACACTTAAGTCAAACCATTAGAATTCCAATGAGAGAAACAATACGATCATTAAATTTATCTAATTCCGTTGCTATAGTGGCATACGAAATTTTTAAACAACAAAAATTTGGTGGATTAGAAAAAATAAGCAAATACTTTGATTAAAAATGAAATTAAATATTGTATAAAAGATTTAATTAATGTTATAATATAGAAGTAATATGGGGATGTAAAGGTTTCGACAGCTTTCTAGAAGTATAAATAGCGAGTGGTGGAGTACCTGGCCACCTAAAAAGGTACAAATAAAAATAAACGCTGATAACGAAGAATTAGCATTTGCTGCCTAATTGCAGCAACGTCTTACTTTAGTAACCTACGACTTTAGATAAGGCGACGATTAGTAGGAAACGAATTTATTATTTTCTTCAGTAATAAAGGGATTTTAGAAGATATGTTTAAAAAAAGTTTGTTTGTTAACGATTTTTAAATGAAAAACAATAACAAACTGCACTCGGAGAAGTTTATATGGAAGGAATTCTGGACAGGAGTTCGACTCTCCTCATCTCCACCATAAAACGTTGAAAGGAAAATCATAAGCATGAATATGGATATGAAGAAAAAAATATTTTGGTCAGTAATAATATCAATTTCGGTAATTATTGTTTTATTATTAGTTGCAATTATCATTTTAAATAGCAAAAAAGAAACAAGGCCATATAATGGTCCAGTTACCAACAAAAATAACACAACAAACACAACTGAAGAACCTGATAATGAAGTTGATAATTCTACTGAAAATACAATACCAGATGATAGAAAAGATATAGAAGGAGAAATAACATACGAAACAACATCTGATGGAGGAACAATACCAATTCCACCAACATTTAAATATGTTGAAGGGGATTCTCAAACAGGAGCTGTAATAGAAGACGAAGATGGAAATCAATTTGTATGGGTTCCAGTATCAGATTATAATTCATATCATAGGCAATATTTTTTAAATAATGGTGAAGAAGAAAAAAATAAAAATGATTCAGAAACAACTCTTGAAGATGAAAATATATATGATATAAATGCATATAATGATGAATTTGATGATTCAATAAGAAATTATAAAGGATTTTATATAGCAAGATATGAAGCTGGAAAAGAAAGAAGCAATGGAAAATCAATATTAGTTTCAAAACCAAATGTTTTGCCATGGACACAAATTGTTTGGGAAGAAGCGAGAAAACAATCATTAAAAATGTATAAAGAGAATGATTTATTCCAAACAGATTTAGTAAATAGTTATGCTTGGGATACAATTTGTAATTGGATAAGAGATTGTGGATACAATATAGATAATTCAACAGAATATGGAAATTATCAAAATAGTGCAAATGGAACCAAAAAAGTTATGGAAACAGCAAGCAATGATAGATGGAAAACAAATAATATTTATGATATGGCAGGAAACGCTTGGGAATACACAACTGAAGAGTGTGGAGAACATGATAAAAAACATATTGGAAGAGGCGGAGATTATTTAAACGATGGTGATAAATATCCAATATCAACAAGAGCTACATCATCTGATGAATCAAATTTAGACGTTGGTTTTAGAGTAGTGTTATACTTAAAATAGACATTGACATTACTTTTGAAATAAATATATAATAAAGACATGCAAAAGAAAAAGTGAGGTATTGAAATGAAAGAAAAAATGAAATTTTTTAAAAACTTTTCAGAAAAATTCAAATCATTAGATGAATCAAAAAAGAAAAAAATATTAATTTCAGGAATAGCAATAGTTGTGATAATTATATTAGCAATTATAATAGCTATTGTTTCTAGCAAAATAGGTGCTGCAGATAAAAAATCTGGAAATCTAAAAAATGATGGTTTTGCTACTGGAAAAGGAAATACAGCATATATTAGTACTTCTGTAATAACTGCTTCAAATGAAGCAACAAAAGGATTACTTGAAGTAACACCAAAAAATACAACAAAAGTAATTGATGAAAGTGAATATGTAAAATCAGTAAATTTATATAAAGGAAAATTATATTATTTAGCAATTAATAAAACATCAACTGGAAAATACACAAGACAAGTTGTTAAAATAAATTTAAATGGTGAAAACAGAGAAGTTTTAGTTGACAATATTGAAACAACATCAATTGGTAATGACACATTAAATATTAGTGATGGGTGGATATATTTCTTAAATGGAGATTCAGAATTAGAAAAAGTTAAAATAAGCAATACAGATAAAAGACAACCAGTATCAAAAGAAGAAAAAATTTCATATTTCCAAATTTCAGGAAAATATATATATTATATAACTGCAGACGATGAATTTAAAAGAATGAAAAAAGACGGATCTTCAGAAGAAAAGATTTCAAATGGAATTGGAAAATTCCAAGTAGTTGCAGATGAAGTTTATTATATAAGCAAATCAGATAAAAGTTTAATGAAATTTGATTTAAATGGAAATGATCGTAAAGAAACAAAAGTTATAGATAGAAAAGTACAAGCATTTAATATATATGAAAAAACAATTTATTATGCAGTAAATGAAGAAAATGATGGTGGTGAACAAGCACTATATAAAATGAAATTAAATGGAAAGAAAAATGAAAAGATTGTTGATTTATCTAGTGCAAATGTAGTAATCGGAGTTTCTGGAAAATGGATCTACTATACAGATAAAGTAGATGATTCACCATATTATTATGCAATATATAGAGTACAAGCAGATGGAAAGAATAAAGAAAAAGTAAATATATAAAACAAATTTGTAAGCGGACTTGTACATTTAAAGGTCCGCTTATCTTATAAATTCCAAAATATAAAAAAGGAGAAGATTGTGAATTTAGGAACAATTGCATTTAATAAAGAAGTATTTAATTTAGATTTAATGAATTCAGAAGAACTAGAGCTTTTACTAGAACATATTGAAAAAGAGAAGAATAAGGTAAAAAAAGAATTTAGAAAAAATTTAAAATAAAGGGGCTTTAAAGTATTGTGAGTGAAAATGAAATAAAAGAAAATAAAAAAATAGAAGAGTTGACAAGTGCTTGGGAAAAATTATTAAAAGATCAAGCTATTATTTCTGCTGCTATTCAATACAAAAAAAGTCAAGAAACTATTAATCAAAAGATTGAGAATGAGAATGCAGCAATTTCATATGGAATAAAAATAATAAATAAAAAAGTAATTGAAAATATGAATAAGTATACTGAGGTAGAAAATGAATTTACATCATTAATTGAGCAATATAAAAACAACTTATATGGACTTTGCCAATATCATGATACTCAAATTGTAATGGGATACACCAAAATATTTGAAGAAGAATTAAACCAATGCAGAATGTATAAAGAAATTTTCTACTTGCAAGAGGAAGAAAATAGTGCAAAGAAGAAACTAGATAATAGTGATGATGAAATAAGAGAGAAAATTTGTAATATCGAAGACGAAATATCAAAAAGCGAGTTAAAAGTTAGAAGAATACGACCAACACTAAGAAAGAAAATATTAACAAAA
This sequence comes from uncultured Clostridia bacterium, assembly GCA_934130285.1. Lineage (GTDB taxonomy): Bacteria > Bacillota > Clostridia > TANB77 > CAG-508 > UMGS1994. The sequence goes on from CAKOXT010000004.1 coordinate 90,105, forward strand.
GAGCAGGAACTTATTTCAGCAATGGAATCAGAAGAAAAAGAAATTCAAAAAGAAACAATCAAAGGACCAAGAATTTTTAATAAAGCAACAAAATTTTTCTTAGGAAAAATAAATCCAACTAAATTAATTCAAAAAAATGTATTTAATGGCTTAAAAAATAGAATTGACAAATTTAATGAAACAGAAAATACAGTAAAAAAGGCAAATGAAAAATACAAAGAGGAAAATATTTTAGAAACTATAAATAAAATTGCTGAAGAATAGTGGAGGAAAAATGACAAAAGAAGAAAAGAAAGAAAATGAAGAAGTTATAAAAATTGATTTAAAAACAGTGATAATGCTAGTTTCAGTTTTGATAATAATTTTAATAATATTCCTTGTTATTTATAAAAATGAGGCAACAAAAGTAGAAAAAATTTCTGAAATTACGCCAGGTGAACAGACAATAACTATAACAGAATTTAATGAAGATGATGCTATTAAGTTGCTTTCAAGTTATTTAGAAGAAAAATCATTGGCAATGTCTAGTCCTCAAGCATTATTAGAAAAGTATGGATATGCAACTAATAAAGAATTTGCAAGTTATGAAAAGACCACTGATGAAACATTTATAAAAACTGATATAATATACGAAGATATAAGAACAAAAATGCAAGATTACATAACAAAAGATTTATTTACAAAAGAATTTAAGAATCTATACAAATCATCAAATGGAGTTACACATGTAGCTAATTTAAATAATCCAAAACAAAAATATACAATAACACGTCATGAATTAGATAGCAGTAAAAATAAACCTACAATTCAAGTATGGTATACAACAACTCAAGATGATGTAACATCAGTTGAAAAAAATATGAAAGTTGAATTCAGTCAAGTTAATGGAAAATGGATTATTTCAAATATTAGTTAAAACACCTTGAAAAAAAGTTTAAAAGGTGCTAAAATAGTAAACATAATTGAGAAAGTCAAAGAAAAAGCTAAGTAGATTTAGGGAAAATATAGAAAGAGAAAATAAGTATTAGCTGAAAGCTTATTATATATTCTAAATCGAAGATTCACTTTGGAGATGCTATATCAAAAATATAGACGTTTGCAACGTTACAGCAATAATGAGGTTAAATTTAGATTAATGAATTTAGGTGGTACCACGGTATGTTATAAGCATTTCGTCCTATTATGGGATGAAGTGCTTTTTGTTTTATATTAGAAAAATTTTAATATAGAACATTAAGTTGTACAGAAAATTTATTACAAAATTTAAATTATGAAAAATTATGAGAATTCATAACACAAATAAATTAAAATAGGAGGGAAAACTTTGAAAGAACAAATTGAAAACTTAAAAAATCAAGCTTTAGAAGAAATTGCAAAATCAGAAAGCTCAAAAGAATTAAACGATTTAAGAGTTAAATACTTAGGAAAAAAAGGTGAACTAACAAGCATATTAAGAGGAATGGGAGAATTATCACCTGAAGAAAGACCTAAGATGGGTGCTTTAGTTAATTCAGCAAAACAAGAAGTTGAAAATGAAATTCAAGAAAAAGAAAAAGAATTAGCTAAAAAAGAATTACAAGAAAGATTAGAAAAAGAAGAAATCGATATAACATTACCTAGCCAGAAAATAAGAAGAGGAAGTAAACATCCATTAAATAGAGTAATAGAAGAAGTTGAAGATTTATTCGTATCAATGGGATATGATGTGGTTTCAGGACCAGAATTAGAAACAGATGAATATTGCTTTGAAAGATTGAATTTACCAAAAGGACATCCAGCAAGAGATATGCAAGATAGTTTTTATATTACACCAGAATATTTATTAAGAACACAAACATCAGCAGTTCAAGCAAGAACAATGATGGCAAATGAGGAAAAAACTCCAATCAGAGTAATAGTTCCAGGAAAAACATTTAGAAGAGAAGATGATGCAACACACTCACATCAATTCAATCAAGTTGAAGGTTTAGTAGTTGATAAAAACATTTCACTAGCAGACTTAAAAGGTACTCTTGAAGTATTCATGAAAAAAATGTTAGGACAAAATACAGAATTAAGATTCAGACCAAGTTATTTCCCATTCACAGAACCATCTTATGAAGTTGATGTAACATGCTTCAAATGTGGCGGAAAAGGATGTAATTTGTGTAAACAAACTGGATGGATTGAACTATTAGGTTCAGGAATAGTACATCCAAATGTATTAAAAATGAACGGATACGATCCAGAAGAATATTCAGGATTTGCATTTGGTGTTGGACTTGACAGATTAGCTATGTTTAAATACGGAATCACAGACATTAGATTACTTTATCAAAATGATGTTAGATTCTTAAAACAATTCGATAGAAAGGATGAAGAAAATGAAATTAAGTATTAATTTTTTAAAAGATTATATTGATTTAGATGAAGATATAGACGTAAAAAAATTAGCAGAAGACATGACAAATGCAGGTAACGAATATGATGAAGCTGGAAAATTAATTAATGCAAGTAAACTAGTTATAGGTGAAATCGTTGAATGTAAAGAACACCCAGATTCAGATCACTTACACTGTTGCAAAGTAAATGTAGGAAAAGAAGTTCTAGATATTGTATGTGGAGCACCAAATGCTAGAAAAGGAATTAAAGTAATAGTTGCATTAGATGGAGCACAACTACCAGGTGGAACAATCAAATGTGGAACAATAAGAGGAGAAGTTTCAAATGGAATGATGTGTTCAATTGCAGAATTAGGATTGGAAAATAAATTCTTATCTGAAGAAGATAAAGCAGGAATTCACGAATTACCAGCAGATGCACCAATAGGTGAAGACCCAATAGCATATATGAAATTAGATGATCAAGTAATTGATTTTGATTTAACAGCAAATAGAGGCGATTTATTAAGCATTTTAGGAATGGCATATGAAGTAGGAGCAATATATGATAAAAAAGTAAAAGATATAGATTTAACACACAAAGAAAATAATGAAAACGTAAATGATACATTTAAAGTAAAAGTAAACACAGATAATTGTTCAATATTCTTAGCTAAAAAAGTAAAAAATGTTGAAATAAAAGAAAGCCCAGATTTTATAAAATCAAGATTAATAGCATCAGGAATAAGACCAATAAACAATGTAGTAGATATTAGTAACTATGTAATGCTAGAAACAGGACAGCCATTACACTTCTATGATGCGGATTGCTTAAAAGGATGTCTAGAAGTTAGAATGGCAAATAAAGATGAAAAATTAACAACTTTAGATGGAATAGAAAGAACACTAAAACCAGAAGATATAGTTATTTCAGATGGAGAAAAAGCAATAGGATTAGCAGGAGTTATGGGAGGACTAGAAACTGAAATAACAGATAAAACAAAAAATATAATCATTGAATCAGCTATATTTGATAGTGTAAAAGTAAGAAGAACATCAAACTCAATATTAAGAAGTGAAGCAAGTAACAGATTTGAAAAAGGTTTAGATTCAAACAGAACATACATGGCTATGGAAAGAGCATGCCACTTACTTGAAAAATATGCAAATGCTGAAGTAGTTGGTAATATTGCAAAATATGATACAACAGAAAAAGAAGATAAAAAAATAGACATAACAGTTGAGAACATAAATAGAATTTTAGGAATGGAAATTTCAGAAGAAGAAATAATAGATGTGTTCAGAAAATTAGGATTCACAACATCAGTAAAAGATGATGTAATTACAGTAAGTGTTCCAAGAAGAAGAATCGACATTTCAATAAAAGAAGATTTAATTGAAGAAGTAGGACGTATTTATGGAGTTAATAATATAAAAGGAAAATTACCTAATATATTGCCAAAGATGGGAAGCTATGATAAATGCACAAGACAAATTAGAAACAAAATGGTTGACCTAGGATTAAGTGAAACATTATCTTACGTATTAGTCCCAGAAGATGAGAGCAAAATGTTTACAAAAGATGATACAGAAAAAGTTAAATTATTAGCACCATTGTCAGAAGATAAAAATACATTAAGACATAGTTTATCAATAGCATTATATAAAATCTATGAGTATAACAAAGCAAGAAATAACAAAGATGTAGCTATTTTTGAAATAGGTAAGACATTCCAAAAAGTTGGAGAAGAATATTCAGAAACAAAGAAATTGGCAGCATTAATGTCAGGAGAATATTATCTAGGAATAGATAAAAAGAAGGTAGATTTCTATGTAATTAAAGGTGTTGCTGAAGAAATACTAGATTACTTGGGATACAATGGAAGATATAGTTTTGTAAGAAATCTAGAAAAATTGCCTGAAGAACTACATCCAGGTCAATCAGCTATAATATCAGTAAACAATGATATGGTAGGAATCATAGGAAAAATACATCCACAAGTAGAGAAAGAAGATGTATATATTCTTGAAATTGATTTAGATAGACTTTTAAGTAAAAGAGTTGGAAAAATGAAGTATAAAGAGATTTCAAAATTTCCAAATATTAAGAAAGATTTAAGTATAGTAGTAGATGCAAAATTACCAGCACAAGAAATTGGAATGAAAATAAAGAAATTAGCTGGTTCAGCATTAGAAAGCTATGAAGTATTTGCCGTATATACAGGAAAAGGAATTGAAGAAGGAAAGAAGAGTATATCATTCTCATTAACATTTGGAAAATCAGATAGAACTTTAACAGATGATGAAATAAATGAAGTAATGAATAAAATAATTGCAGGTCTTGAAAAAGATTTAAAAGCAGAATTAAGATAATCAAGAATTATAGGAAAAACATATTAGAATGCCAGGCATAGATAAAAATATAAGAATTAATCAATTAGATTAGAAAAGAATTATAAAACATAATAAAAAGGAAATAGGGTCGCTCGAAACCGAGCGACCCTTCTGGTGTAAGGACGAGCTCTGAGTGCTACTCAGACCTCCAATACAGTTACAACCTACTCGACCACATGACACCGTAGATACTTCCTGCCTGTACGAAGACAGTGACCTTTGAACCTTCTTTAGCGTTAAGCCAAAAGTCGTCAAATAGTCTTGAGAAAGTATACGGATCGAAACTATAAGAGCCAAGTTCAGGAAAAGTCAAGAAGATCTCAGCTTTAGCCAAGTCGTCTAATTTCCCAACTCTTCTGACGGACTCAATAACAGTTTCGACAGAACCGTTACGTGCTGCCATAGTCAATCCCCTCCTCTCATAAAGTTGCCAATTTTTCCATAAAGAATAAACCAGAGAGGCTTTATTCAATAAAGAATGTCTACATTATAACACATAAACTGTGAAAAATAAAGGAAAAATTAAAAATCACAGTTTTTTGGTGTTCTAGGGAATGGGATAACATCACGAATATTTTGCATACCTGTAATATACATCATTAATCTTTCAAATCCTAAACCAAATCCAGAGTGAGTGATACTACCATATCTTCTTAAATCTAAATACCACCAGTAATCTTCTTTATTTAGTCCAAGTTCTTTCATTCTTGCTTCAAGTTTTTCTATATCATCTTCTCTTTGGCTACCACCAATTAGTTCACCAATACCAGGAACTAATAAGTCAGTAGCAGCAACCGTTTTATCGTCATCATTTTGTTTCATATAAAAAGCTTTAATATCTTTTGGATAATCAGTAACAAAAACAGGTTTACCAAAAACAACTTCGCTTAAATATCTTTCATGTTCAGTTTGAATATCAGTACCCCAAGTAACAGGATATTCAAATTTATCATTATTTTTTTCTAACTCTTTAATTGCATCAGTATAAGAAATTCTACCAAAATCAGAATTCATTACATTCGTTAATCTTTCAATTAAACCAGGACTAATAAATTTATCAAAGAATTCCATTTCTTCAGGAGCATTAGCTAAAACATCTTTAATAACATATTTAAGCATATCCTCAGCTAAATCCATATCATCTTTTAAATCAGCAAAACAAAGTTCAGGTTCGATCATCCAAAATTCAGCAGCATGTTTTACAGTGTTAGAGTTTTCAGCTCTGAAAGTTGGACCAAATGTATAAACATTTCTAAATGCGAATGCATAAGTTTCAACATCCAATTGACCACTTACTGTTAAATGAGCAGGACGAGCAAAAAAGTCTTGAGAATAATCCATATTACCATTATCATCTTTAGGTAAATCATTTAAATCAGCAGAAGTAACAGTAAACATCTCTCCGGCACCTTCACAATCGCTTGAAGTAATTATTGGAGTATGTACATAAACAAATCCACGTTCTTGGAAGAATTTATGAATTGCAAAAGAAATAACAGAACGAACTCTAAAAGTAGCATTAAAAGTATTTGTTCTTGGACGTAAATGTGCTACTGTTCTTAAATATTCAAAAGTATGTCTTTTCTTTTGAAGTGGATAATCATTATCAGCTTGATTAAAAATTTCAATACTCTCAGCTTGTATTTCAAAAGGTTGTTTAGCATTTTCAGTTTTTACTAAAGAACCACTTACAATAATTGAAGATGAAATAGATAGTTTTCTAATATCTTCAAAATTAGAAAGAGAATCATTAAATACAACTTGTACATTTTTAAAGAAAGAACCATCATTAAGTTCTATAAAACCAAATGTTTTAGAATCTCTAAGTGTCTTTACCCATCCAGAAACTTTAACAGAAGTATTTACATATTTATCTGTGTTTCTGAATAAGTCTTTAATTAAAATAAAATCTTTATTCATAAAAAACTCCTCATAATATTATAATATAGACATTATATAACATTTTAGGAGAAAAACAAGAGAAATAAGCAAATTAGAATTTTACAAAAATATATTGAAAAAAATTTTTTATATGATAAAATAAAGAAAATTTGTTTGGTACGGAGGAAGAATATGTACGCATATATAAAAGGAACTTTAGAAGAAAAATCAACTGATTCAATAGTAGTTGAAACAGCTGGAATAGGATATAAAATTTATGTTTCAGAACATACAATGCAAAAGCTTGGAGAAATAGGAGAAAAGGTAAAAATATATACACATTATCATGTTAGAGAAGACAATATAAGTTTATATGGTTTTCTAAGCAATGAAGAATTAAAAATGTTTGAATTATTACTTCGGAGTAAGTGGAATAGGAGCAAAAACAGCAATAGCAATGCTTTCAAATATAACCCCATCAAAATTTGCATTAGCAATAATATCAAATGATTTAAAAACATTAACAAAAATACCTGGAATAGGAAATAAGTCAGCACAAAGAATGGTATTAGAATTAAAAGATAAACTAAAAACAGAAACGGCAATAGAAGGTTCAGATGAAGATGCATTAGTACAACAAGATAATAATGAATCAATAAGCGAAGCAGGACAAGCACTTCAAATATTAGGATATAACAAAGGTGAAATTGCAAAAGTATTTGATAAAATTGAGACACATAACCTTACAACAGAAGAACTAATTAAAGAAGCATTAAAGCACCTAGCACGCTAATATAAATTAAAAAATAATAAAGCTAAAAAAATAGTAAATTTTTGAAAAGAATAAAGTTTGAAAAGATTGTTTCAAATGAAAAAAATAGTGATTCAAAAGATTGAGTTAAATACAAGAAAAAAATTAAATCAGAACACCGAAGTGTACGATGTTACGTGAAGATTTTTGATTTAATTTTAACACAGTAGTTGACCATATTTTGAATCACACATGGAGGAAAAATGAACACAACAGAACCACTAGCTTACAGAATGAGACCAAAAACATTAGATGAATTTGTAGGTCAAGAACACATAGTAGGCAAAGATAAATTATTATACAGAACAATAAAAGCAGATAGATTATCAAGCATAATATTATGGGGCCCACCAGGATGTGGAAAAACATCATTAGCCAAAGTAATAAGTGAAACAACTAAATACAAATTTCAGAAAATAAATGCAGTAACATCAGGTGTATCAGACATAAAAGATGCGATAGCAGAAGCAAGCAATCCATTCATGAACCCATCTGGAAAATGTATATTATTTATAGATGAGATACATAGGTTCAATAAATTACAACAAGATGCGCTATTACCTTATGTAGAAAATGGAACTGTAATATTAATAGGTGCTACAACAGAAAATCCATATTTTGAAGTAAACAAGGCTTTGATTTCAAGATCAATGGTAATAAAACTAGAGCCTTTGAAAAAGCAAGATATTATAAAAGTAATAAAAAATGCACTTACATCACCTGACGGATTAGGAAATTACAATGTAAAAATAGCAGAACATACTATTGAAAGAATAGCAGAAATATCTGGTGGAGATGTAAGAACAGCATTAAATGGATTAGAGATTGCTGTATTAACAACTAAAATGAACAAAGATGGACAAATAGAAATTACTGATGATATAGCAGCAGAATCATTTAATAAGAAAAAATCAATGTTTGATAAAGATGGTGATAGCCATTATGACAATATAAGTGCGATGATAAAATCACTTAGAGGAAGTGACGCAGATGCAGCAATATTCTATTTAGCGAGAGCAATCGAAGCGGGAGAAGATCCAATGTTTTTAGCAAGAAGACTAGTAATATCAGCAGCAGAAGATGTTGGACTTGCAAATCCAGAAGCTTTAGTCATAGCAACATCAGCAATGCAAGCAGTATCAATGGTTGGAATGCCAGAAGGAAGAATAATATTAGCAGAAGCGGCAGTATATATTGCAAAATCTAAAAAATCAAATGCATCATATAATGCAATAAATAAAGCTATTGCAGATGTTGAAAACAAAGATACAGGAACAATTCCAATGCATATAAGAAATGCGCCAGCAGAAGGAATGTCTGAGTTCGGATATGGAAAAGGATACAAATATCCACACGATTATCCAGGACACTATGTAGAGCAACAATACTTGCCAGACAAAATGCTTGGAACAAAATATTACATTCCTGATGAAACAATTACAGACGAAAAAATAAAATGAATATAAAGTATTTAAAATAGATACAATAAATATATGAAAAATAAAATAATAGGAATAATAGCTGGACTAATAAGCGGGCTTTTTGGAGCAGGAGGCGGAATGATATTAGTACCAGCTTTTTCGTTTTTAAATAAAATGGATGAAAAAGAATCAAGAGCAACATCAATATTTTGTATATTACCATTAGTAGTCACAAGTTTTTTTCTATATTTTAAAAATAGATATATAGATTGGAATATAGGGATAAAATGTGCGATTGGAGGAATAATAGGAAGTGTAATAGGCTCGATATTATTAAGAAAACTTGATGACAAAATATTAAAAATACTTTTTACAATATTTCTAATATATACTTCTATAAAAATGGTGATTTAAAATGGAAATAGTTTTTGGTATATTGGCTGGAATTATAACAAGTTTAGGAATGGGCGGAGGAGCAATATTAATTTTATTTCTAACAATATTTTTGAATATAGACCAGCACATATCACAAGCAACAAATTTAATATTTTTTATTCCAGCAGCAATTACATCTATAATAATTAACTCAAAAAATAAGAAAATAAATTTTAAAATTTCAAAAGATATAATAATATATGGTATTCTAGGAGCAACAATTGGAAGTTATATAGCAGTTGGATTGCCAAATGAAAAACTAAAAAAAGTTTTTGGAATATTTTTGTTTTTAATAGCAATATTTCAAAGTTATGAAATTTATACATCGTATATAAAAAACAAAAAAACAAATAATAAAAGTAGAAACAAAACTAAATAGGAGGATCTAAGTATGAAATTTGTAAAAGGCGCAGTTATTGGTTCAGTAGCCACTGCAACAGCAATGATGATATATAAAGATATGAGTAGAACAACCAAAAGTAAAATGATTAGAAAAGGAAAACAATTTGCTAAAAAAGTAGGAATACTATAAGAAATAATGAATAATAATAGACTCTAATGATAAACCAATAAAAAATTATATTCTAAATGTACTTTTATAAAAGTATTAAATATTAAAGCTAAAAAGAGAATGTTTTTAAATTAAAACATTCTCTTTTTTGGGTGTTAAATTATCTTTTACAAGGACAAGGAAATGGAGGTTCTGGACAATCACCTTTTGAAGGACAAGGATCAAGTTTTGTACCTTTTAAGCAGTTTTTCTTTTCAAAAGAACATTCATCACAAACTTTTATGTGTTTTACTCTATCAACCCATATTTGAATTTCATAAGATCTGTCTGGGCAAAGAGGGCCAAAAACAAATTCACCGTGTTTATCTGTGAAAGTATGAGAAACAGGTCGTCTTTCTTTCATACCGCAATCATCAACTATTTCAATCAATTTAACAACAGCATCATGGATCGGATCTCCATGTCTATCTTTTAAAATGCCATAAATAACATTTCTGTCATCTTCAGGAACAATTATTTCCATATCAAATTGTTTACCTTTTTCAATAAATCCGTCAACTTTAACGATAGGACATACATTTTTTTCTATTTCCATTATTTCTATCATTCCTTTAAATAAATTAGCTTTCGCTTAGTATATATTATGAAAAAAAGGAAAAAATGTGAGGAGAAAGCATATATTGAAAATAGAGAGGTAAGTACGATATGGCTGTTATTGGAATAATTACAAAAAGTAGTAATATAATGGAAATTGAAAAGGCTTTAGAAAAATACAATATTAAAGAGAAAAATATTATTATCATATCAGAAGAAACAATAGAAAATATAAAAAACGTAAAATTTGATATTATAGTTATATTTGATCAAATAGAAAATAGCTCAACTATAAAGCATATCATAGAATCAAGCAAATATTTAATAATAAATTCAGATTATAAAGAAAATTTAAAATTAATAGATACAAGAGAAAATCAATATGTAATAACATACGGATTTAATAGTAGAGCTACGATAACAATTATTAGTAATGAGAATGATCAAATAATTTTAGATTTACAAAGAGAAATTGAAGCTTTAGACAAACGAAAAATTGAGACACAAGAAATAAAAATAGAAAATAATTTTAGAAAAAAACGATTATATGAGGAGATTTCAATGAAAATATTGACTTTTTTGGTAAAAACATAAAGTTTTTATGTAGACAAACGTGGAAAAATATGCTATAATGTAGATGTTTCTAAAGAAATTTTAATAAAAACAGACACAATATATTAAAACACTATAGATAAAATAAGGAGGAAAAAAGAGTGGTTACAAATTTATTAGAAAATAACCATCTAGTATTAGTGGGAAAAGTTACAAGCGATAAAACATATAGTCATGAGATATATGGTGAGAAATTTTACATATTTGATTTAGAAGTACCAAGATTAAGTTCAGCAGTTGATATCATTCCGATAACAGTATCAGAAAGATTATTAACAGACTTAAATTTAGAAATAGGTACAAAATTATCAATTGAAGGTCAATTTAGATCTTACAACAGTTATCAAAATGAAAGAAACAAGTTAATATTAACAGTTTTCGCAAAAGATATTGTTGAAATCAAAGATGAGCCAAAAAAAGAAGACAGCGAAGAAGAGAAAAAAGATGTTGTAACAAACGAAGTTACATTATCAGGATATGTTTGTAAAAAACCAATTTACAGACAAACACCATTTGACAGAGAAATTTCAGATTTATTATTAGCAGTAAATAGAGCATATAATAAATCAGATTATATACCTTGTATAGCTTGGGGAAGAAATGCTAGATTCTGCCAAAACATGGAAGTAGGAACTGAAGTAAAAATAGTTGGTAGAGTTCAAAGTAGAAAATATGAAAAGAAATTTGAAGATGGAACATCAGAAACAAGAATAGCATATGAAGTTTCAATTTCAAGCATGGAAATCATCGATAAAAAGGATGAAAAAAGCGAAGAAGTAGGATAGAATAAAGAATTGTTAAATAGAAAAAGGTGAAGGAAATCTCTTCACCTTTTTTATTTGTGTTATTGAATAATAAATGAGATTTTGATATAATTTCAAATGTAAAGAGGGTGATTTTTTATGATATTAAAAACTATAACATTCAACATGTGTCATGGAGAAGGATTAGACAAAAATATTGACGTTGAAAGGCAAGCAAGATTCTTAAAAAAATATAAACCTGATATCATATTTCTACAAGAAATAGATATGTATACTCAAAGAGTATACAGTGAAAATCAAATATATACATTTTCAAAGTATGTTGAATTACCATACAGAACTATGGGAATAAATATAAAATATAAGAATGGATATTATGGAGATGGAATTTTATCAAGATTTCCAATCGAATATTCAACTAACTATTTAATGCCATTAGTTAATCCAACTAATGAACAAAGAGGATTATTATGCAATAAAATATCTTTTGGAACAACAAAATTAAATTTATTTTCTATCCACTATCCAACAAATTTTGAAGAAAGAAAGTTAGGAACAGAAGAATTAATAAATATCATAGAAAAAATTGATGAAAATGAGATTATAATCATTGGAGGAGATTTCAACAATGGTGTTGAAAAAATAGGAAAACATAAATATAAATTTACTAAAAGTGAAACATACCCTGAATTTGAAATAATAAAAAAATATTTGAATAAAGTAGATAATACAGAAGATACATGGTTCGCTGCAAATGCACAAGGCTGTATTGATACAATTTTTTATTCAAAAAATATAAAACTATTAAAATTTGAGACTATAAAAACAGAATATTCAGATCACGCTGCAGTATATGCAGAATTTGAAGTGTAAAAAACAAGTAAAGAGGATGAAAAATGGAAAATAATAAGAAGTTAACAAGATATAAATTTCACGTAGTAATTGCAATATTACTAATAATATATTGTATTTCAATGGCACCTAAAGGATTGCAAAATGATACGTTTTATACAATTAAAGTCGGAGAATATATAGCACAAAATGGAATTGGAAATTTAACAACAGATCCATTTTCATGGCATGAATTACCATATACATTTCCACATTGGTTATATGATTTATCAATATTTGGAATATACTCATTAGGTGGAATGACCGGAATATATATATCTACTATAATTTTAACGTGTATATTAGGATTATCAATCTATTTTACATCAAATAAAATTTCAAAAAACGCACCAGTTTCAGCGCTGATAACGTTTATAGCAATGTATTTATTGCAACCATACTTAGCAGCAAGAGCACAACTAGTAACATTTTCATTAATGGTTTTAACAATATATTTAATTGAAAAATTCTTGGAAAATGCAAAGAAACGATATGCGGTGGGATTGGTAGCATTATCATTATTAATCGTGAATTTGCATATGGCAGTATGGCCATTCTTCTTTGTATTATTCATTCCATATTTCTTTGAATATGTAGTATCTTTAAATATATTTACATTTGATTTGATTTTAAAAGCAAAAATATTATGGCAAAGATACAGAGCAAAAGAAGGATGTGAGAAGAGAATTGCAGAACTAAAAGAAAAAATTGAACAAAACAAACAAAAAAGAGCAGAGATTCAAAAAAATCCATACAAAATAAGAGTAACAAGAAATGATAATATAAAGAAATTATTCTGGGTAGTGGTTATTTGTGCATGTATGGGCATATTTACACCAACAGGAGTAACAACACCATACACATATTTGTACAAAACAATGTCAGGAAATACTATGCAAGTAATTAATGAACATTTACCATTAGACCTAGCATCAAACCAAGATTTTGTTGCATTTTTTGTAATGTTTATTGTAGTGTTAACTTTTATAGATATAAAAATAGATTTAAAACATTTATGTTATTACTTAGGAATACTATACTTAGCGTTAAATGCTAGAAGACAAGTTTCAATGTTTCTTGTAATTTGCACACCTATATTAGCTAAACTTATAGGTGAAATATTTGAAAAATATGCACCAAAACTACAGGAAGATCTTATAAAAATTATTACTAATTTTTATGGAAAAGTTATATTTGCAACGATTGTTATAATAATAAGTATTCAAGAATTTAAACCTAAAATAAATGAGCAATATTATACAAATCAAGATTATCCAATCTATGCGGCAGAATGGATAAAAGAAAACTTAGATTATAAAAATATAAAATTATTCAACGAGTATAATTACGGAAGCTATTTAATATATGAAGGAATACCTGTAATGATTGATTCCCGTTGTGATCTATATACACCACAATATAATACAAAAACAGGCAATCCAGTAGATGGACAAGACATATTTATGGACGTACAAAATGTTGCAACAGGAGATGCTAAGTACAATGAGGTTTTTGACCAATATAGAATTACACATGTAATAACATATTCTGATTCTAGCTTAAACAAAAAATTAAAATCAGATTCAGACTATAAGAAAATTTATCCAACTACATTAGAACAGAAAATGCAAGATGATAGATTTGTAATATACGAAAAAATAGAAAAAGACGAAAGCGTTGAAGAATAGACTTAAAATAAGAAGGGAATGGAAAACTTGACAAAGGAATATGAAATAAAATCAAATGGTATAAGGTTAGATAAAGCAATAGCAGATATTGATCCTGATATATCTAGAATGACAGTTCAAAAATTAATAGAAGAAGAAAAAGTTTTTGTAAATGGAAAAAAAGAAAAATCATCATATAAAGTAAAAGAAGGCGATAAAATTTCATTAGAGATTGAAGAACCCAAAGAATCAAAACTAAAACCAGAAGAAATTCCACTAGATGTTATATATGAAGATAATGATATAATAATTGTAAATAAGGCAAAAGGAATGGTTGTGCACCCTGGAAACGGAAATCCAGATGGAACTTTAGCAAATGCCATAATGGCAAGATGTAAAGAATCATTATCAGGTATAGGAGGAGAAATAAGACCAGGAATAGTACACAGAATAGACAAAGACACATCAGGAATAATAATAGTTGCAAAAAATGATAAAGCTCATTTAAGTATAAGCGAACAAATTAAAGAACATAAAACAACAAAAACTTATCTAGCATTAGTACGTGGAAGAGTTAAAGAAAATGAAGCGACAATAGATATGCCAATAGCAAGAAGTAAAAAAGATAGAAAGAAAATGGCTGTTGACAAAGATGGAAAAAAAGCAGTAACACATTTTAAAGTATTAAAAAGATACCCAGAAAACACACTACTTGAATTAGTAATTGAAACAGGAAGAACACATCAAATAAGAGTTCATCTTTCTGAAATTGGATATCCAATAGTTGGTGATTATACATATTCAAATGGAAAAAACAAATTTGGCGTTGAAGGACAAATGTTACATGCATATAAAATAAAATTTAAACATCCAACAACGAATGAAGAAGTTGAATTTAAAGCAGAATTGCCAAAATATTTTAAAGACATTTTGGAAAAATTAGATAATGAAATTTAATAAAAGAGGTAGAAAATTGGAAGAAAGATTACAAAAATATTTAGCTAATAGTGGAGTAGCCTCAAGAAGAAAATGTGAAGAATTAATACTTGCAGGTAAAGTAAAAGTAAATGGGCAAACCATTACAGAATTAGGTACTAAGGTAAATCCTCAGACAGATACAATCGAATTTAATCGGTAGAGAAGTAAAGCCAGAGGAAAAGAAAATATATATTTTATTAAATAAACCAATAGGATATGTAACAACAGTAAAAGATCAATTCAGCAGAGACAAAGTTACAGATTTAGTACATGTAAAAGAACGATTAGTTCCAGTTGGAAGATTAGATATGTATACATCAGGTGCATTAATATTAACAAATGATGGAGATTTTGTATACAAAGTTACACATCCCAAAAATGAAGTTACAAAAACATATACAGTAACACTAAAAGGACAAGTTTCAAATGAAGAAATAGAACAGTTAAGAAATGGTATAGAACTAGATGATGGCTTTAAAACAAGTCCAGCCAAAGTAAGAAGAATTATGGAAGACAAAGAAAATAATAAAACAAGATTAGAAATAGTAATACATGAGGGAAAAAACAGAGAAGTAAGAAGAATGTGTGAAGCAATAAATAAAAAAGTATTAGCATTACACAGAAGCAAGATAGGAACAATAACTTTGGATGGATTAACTATTGGAAAATGGAGATACCTAAAAGAGGATGAAGTACAAAAACTTATAAAATAATACGAAAGAAGAGGAATGAAAATGAATTTTAAATACGAAAGAAAAGGATTAGATGAAGAAAAAATTAATTGGATACAAAATGAAGCAAAGCCAGGAGAAATATTAAATGGTACAGTCAAAAATATTAAACCATTTGGAGCTTTTGTAGAAGTTGAAAATGGAATAACAGGACTTCTACATATTGAAGATATTTCGGTTTCAAGAATCAAATCACCAGAGGAAAGATTTTCAGTTGGACAAAATATAAAAGTTATGATAAAATCAATTGACAAAGATTTAAATAGAATTGATTTAACACATAAAGAACTTTTAGGAACTTGGGAAGAAAATGTAGTTTCATACCAAGAAGGCGAAAAAGTCCAAGGAACAATAAAAGAAATCGAAAAACAAAAAAATGGTATATTTGTAGAACTAAAACCAAACTTAGTAGGATTAGCTGAGTACAAAGAAGGATACGAATATGGACAAAAAGTTGATGTATATATTAAAAAAATTGTAAAAGACAAGAAAAAAATTAAACTACTTATCGTATCTTAATAATTCTATTAAAATCAAAGCATAGAATTTATGCTTCACTTTAAAGAAAATTTTTAATAAAAATTTTCAAAACAAACATCTAAAATAATAATTTAATTGGAGGTATTAAAATGGTAGAAGATGAGAAAATTAAAACTACGGTTTCACCTTTTGCAATGAAAGAAGGAGAAATCAAAACATTTGATGGAAAAGATGGATATGTTTCAATTAACCAAATAATCCATAGAATTAATTTAGGACATATCACAGAAATTCATTTCAAAATCTTAGAGCTTGTAAATGAATTTGAATTTATGACATCAAGACAAATATATCAAATATTAATCAACAGAAATATTGATATAAAATCACAAGATAAATTAAACAATAAATTAGAGCAATTAATAAAAACAAAAATTTTAACAAGATACTATTTTTCAAGTGAAGATGGAAAATGTATATACAGAGTATATTGTTTAGAGAAAATGGGAAAATATTTATTAAATTCTAGAAATATAGAATGTAAATGGCAACCAACAGACAATACAAAACCAGTATCAATGATAAAGAAAAGATTAGCAGGAAATCAAATTATAGTTGCATATATGAGAAAGGTACAAGCCTTTGATTCATATACAGTAAAACCAGCAATAACAGCTAAAAAAAGTGGTAAAATATTAAAAGCTAATGCTGGAGTAAAATTAACTAAAAGAGGTATATCAGTTGACTTCTTATTTGAAGCAGTTAGAAGAGAAGAAGATTGGGAAACTAAGTTTGAAGAAAGAATGAGATTATATAAAGAATTTTATGAGAACTTTGTACAATTTGATTCTGGATATGAAAGAGCTCCTCAATTCATAATTGTCGCTGAAGATGACAAACATATGATTGAGATTTTCAAAATTATTGTTACAAAAGGTATTAGCATTAACAATATGAAGATTTATTTTACACAAGATTTAAGTCAAAATGCTACAAAGCTAGATAAATCACTTATAGAATTTGTAACAGACGAAAACGGAAAATATAAAATGAATACTGTTGAAGTTAAATTATTAGGATAATATAAAATATAAAGAAGCCAGAAAGCAATACTAATATTTTTAAATCATCGCGCAGCGACCAAAGGAACAAAGCATAGCTTTGTGACTGCGATTGAAGCAATCTTTTCATAAGAAAAAGAGCCTAGTTCTAAATGAACTAGGCTCAACAAGATTGCGACAGCAAGATGATAAAAAATATTAGTATTGCTTTTTTGGCTTTTATGTAATGATGTTACTTAATAATTGGGTTAAGATTTGCAACAAGATGAGAAAAAATACTATCATTGTTTTTTTTCGTCTGTACGATAAGTTTATTTAATAATTTTACCAAGATTGCATCAATAAGATATTTTATTAATATCGCATTTGGACTTTTATATAATTTGTTATAAAAAAGTTATATCAAAGACAAACCCACATAAAATTAATCATGATGACAACGTTAAATAAATTAAAAGAAAATCAAATATGTATAGTTAAACAAGTAAAAATAATAGGTGAATTTAAATATAGATTATTTGATATGGGAATTATTCCAAATACAAAAATAAAATTAATCAAAAATGCACCATTAGGAGATCCAATGCAAATAGAATTAAGAGAATACGACTTAAGTATTAGAAAAGAAATTGCAGAAAAAATAGATGTAGAGGTGATATTATGATATTTGCATTAGTTGGAAATCAAAATTGCGGCAAAACAACAATTTTCAATCAAATAACAAATTTAAAACAGCATGTTGGAAATTTTCCAGGAGTAACAGTAGAATATAAAATTGGAGAAATTCCAAATCATCAAAATTGTCAAATAGTTGATTTGCCAGGATTATATTCACTAAACACGTATACTCATGAAGAAGTAATAACAAAGGATTTTTTATATACTGCCAAGCCAGACGTTATTATAAATGTAGTAGATGCAACAAATTTAAAAAGAAATTTATATCTAACACTTCAGTTAAAAGAGATTGGAATTCCAATGATAATGGCTTTAAATATGATGGACGATATAAAAAAGAACAAAGGAAAGATTAATGTTGAAGATCTATCATCAGAATTAAAAATACCAATAGTTGAATTATCAAAAGTCACAAAAGATGAGACAAATGAATTGATCCAAAAAGCTATTAAAAATAAAAAAAGATATATATTAAATAATGCAAATTTGCAAAACAAAGAGAAAATTTTTTCAAAATACAGAGAGATAGACAGGATTTGCTCAAGAACAACTAAGATAGACAGAAACAATAAAAAAGAAATATCATACAAAATAGATAAAATTTTAACAAATAAAATATTAGGAATACCAATTTTTATTTGCATAATGTTTTTAATATTTTACTTAACATTTAATGTGATAGGGGATTATTGTACTGATTTATTAAACTATGGAATAGAAATAACACAAAATATTTTAGAAAAACTTTTAGTAGATAAGGGGTACAATCCTTTACTAGAAAGTTTGATCATAGATGGCATATTGAATGGAATCTGCAGTGTAATTAGTTTTTTACCAATAATAGTGACATTATATTTTTTTCTATCAATATTAGAAGATAGCGGATACATGACGAGAATAGCATTTATAATAGATAAAATATTGAGTAAAATAGGATTGTCAGGAAAGGGAATAGTACCAATACTTTTAGGATTTGGATGTTCAGTACCTGCCATATTATCAATAAGAACAATTCAATCAGAAAAAGAGAAAAATTTATGCTTGATATTAGTGCCATTTATAAGCTGTTCTGCAAAGATTCCAATATATTCAATATTTGTATCTATATTTTTTAAAGAAAATCCTGCATTGGCGATGACAATAATTTATATAATAGGTATATTATTAGGAATAATAATAACAGCGATATTAAACAAGAATAGTAAACTAAATAATGATGGAACATTTATAATGGAGATTCCAAATTATAGAATGCCATCATTAAAAAATACTATATTTTTAATGTGGAACAAAACAAAAGATTTTTTAGAAAAATCTTTTTCAATAATATTTGTATCCTCAATTATAATTTGGTTTTTGAAAAGTTTTGATATAAATATGCTTTATGTTTCAGAAGAAAAGAGTATGTTAGCATGGATAGGAATGAAAATAAGTAATTTTTTCAAACCAATAGGATTGGCAGATTGGAGAATTACAACAGCAATTATTACAGGAATATCAGCCAAGGAAGCAATACTTAGCACACTAAGTGTTTTATATAATTCAAATTTAAGTACTTTGGCAGAAACAATAAATATAATATTTACTAAAAGAGTAGCGTTAAGTTTTATAACATTTATATCATTATACACACCATGTATAGCTACAATAGGAGTAATAAAAAAAGAATTTGGCATAAAAAAAGCAATAAAAACAGTTTTTACACAATTTTTTATTGCTTATATAGCTTCATTTTTAATATATCATTTAGTTGGCTGACATTTTCTTTTTGATTTCTTCTAAAGCCATAGATAATTGATCAGGACATGATGTACCTCTCATACCACATTGAATACCTTTTAATTTGGCAATTACTTCATCAATATTTTTACCTTCGACTAAAGCTGAAACAGCTAATGTATTTCCAGGACAGCCACCTCGTATTTTTACAGATTTAATAATATTACCATCCATATTAATAACAAATTCACTTGAACAAACCCCTGAAGGTCTAAATCTATATTCCATAAAATCACTCCTTTTTACAATGAAAATTATAACAGAAAAAAACATAATATACAATTATTTTAAGAAAAAATGCGTATAATATACGTTAATTCATATAAAATTCATAAAAGAAAAATATAATATAAAAAAATAAAAAAGGGAGGAAAAGATTATGGATATAGAAAAAGTTTTGAAAAAAACTGGATATACATCAATAATCACATCTCTAGTATTAGGTATATTAGGATTAGTAATGTTTATGTATTCAGAAGCAACTCTAAAAATAATAGCATATGTACTAGGGGCAATATTAATGTTAACAGGAATTATAAAAATAATTGGATATTTTACAGAGAAAGGAAGTTACGATTTATTCAATTATGAATTAGTTTATGGAATAATTAGCATATTATTCGGATTAGTAGTTGCAACACATACAGAAGCTTTAGAAAGTTTAATAGGAATTATTTTGGGTGTATGGATAATATATAGTAGCTTAATGAGATTCGGACTTTCATTGAAATTAAAGGCGTTCGAAGCAAAATCATGGATTGCCATGCTAATAGTTGCTGTATTAATGATGATATGTGGAATTTATATTATGTTTACACCAGATATAATAATTGCAACATTAGGATTAATTATATTAGCATATTCAATAATGGATATTATTGAAGGAATAGCTTTTATAGTAAATGTAAATAAATTAAAAAAATTAGATTAGATTGATAACTTAAAGCACTTCGAAAGAAGTGCTTTAAAAAAGTTTGGTTAATATTAAAAATTTAATATTAATTTAATGAAAATGAAATAATATATTATCAATCTAACAAGAAGGGGGAATGAACAATATAAAAAAAGAAAGGATTGATTATATGAAAAATGAAAAAGAAAATGAAAGAGAAGCGGACCTGATACAGGCTGCAAGTTTAATGAAGATAGAACAAAAAGTTGATAAAAAGGCAAATGAATTTGAAAAAATAATGCTTATATATAAATCTGCAATAAAAGTGTTAAGAACTAAATTTGATATACTAAATGAAGAGTTTGAAAATTTTTGTGAATATAATCCAATAGATCATATTTCAGAAAGAATAAAATCACCAGATAGTATAATAGAAAAAATGAATCGAAAAGAATTAGATCTTACATATAAAAATTTAATTGAACAAGTAAATGATATAGCAGGAATAAGAATAGTTTGTTCATTTAAAGATGACGTTTTTAAAATGGTAAATATAATAGAAAATTTTCAAGATATAGAGATAATAGAAAGAAAAGATTATATTACCAATCCCAAAGCCAGTGGATATCAAAGCTACCATATGTTAATTAATGTTCCTGTTACATTAAAAGACAAAACAATATATGTGAAAGTAGAAGTTCAAATAAGAACAGTTGCTATGGATTTTTGGGCAACTTTAGAACATAAATTGAAGTATAAGAAAGAAATAAGCAAAAAGTCATCAAAAGAATTAGTAAATACAGCTAAAGCAATTTCAAAACTAGATGACAAAATGATGCAAATAAAATGTAATGCCTAATAAATAAAAAAGCCAATGATTAAAAAATATCATTGGCTTTTTACCTTTGAATATCATATGATCCATTGATACTTGAATTATATTTTATTTCCCCTGTAGATAAATCTACAAACTCCTTACTAGAAATATTAGAGCGTTTATCTTTTAAATCTTTCAAATGTTTTAAATAGTCTTTACTGTTGTAAGGAATGTCATGCTTTATTGATTCCATTGCTTTTACTTGCTCAGAAGTAAATGGTAACAACAAAGGTACAGAATATTTTCCATAAGTATAATTAACTTTGCCGTTATACATAGGCAATAGTAAGTTTGATTTTCCCATATATCCAGCAAGTAGTTCTTCAAGAACGCTTTTTTTAATATGAAGTGAAAAAGTTTCATTCATACCACTATCAATTGCAATCCCACACATAGCAGAAGATGTATCAACCTTTGTAGCACCAGCATTAGGATATTTTGAATTTTCTATCATTTCCATAAGCAAATATAACATGGTTACATCTTTTAAATTATATGAAGCATATATAGGATTATATAATTTAAAATAGTGTTTGGCATCAGCTACTAAATCGTTTTGAGATTCAGGAATATAAGTATCGAAGAATTTTTTATATTGATCGCCATATTCATTTGCAACATAATGTACAAACATGTCATCAGAAAATCTATAAATATTTTCTGAAATATCAAGCTCTGATTCATTATTTTCAGATAATCTATCGGATTTTTGCATTTCCAAATAAAATCTATTAGGTTCATAGAATAAGTTAATTTTTGCTAAACATTTTCTAAGCATTGAATTAGAAGGTGCTTTGAAATTTTCATCTAACATAGCTGGAATAAAATCTAGATCACGTATAATGAACATAGCTTCAAGATATGTATCTAATTCTTTATAATATCTATTAATCCAAAAAGAATATAAAGTCAATAAATCAGCAGGAGAATAATTATCAAAATTCTTTTTATCTGAAAAAATCTCTAAAATCTTTTCAGATTTATGATCAGGATTTGCTGATTCCAAAGCTTCTGAAAGTTCTGGAGTCTTTAAAAAATCCATTTTCTTTTTATTTATTTCCAAATAATTATCAAGTAATGTAAATTTGTCTAGCTGGACTAACATTGAATGTACAGAATCTATAATATTATCTTTTAAAGTATTTGACATTTGAGATAATTCTGAATCTAAAAAATCATAAATAGTTCCTGTTGAATCAGAAAGATCATAATCATTTTTTAATTTAGAAGCATAATAAAGTAACGCCAATTCAAAAGTTGATTTTGGCATTTTTTCTAGGTCTTTGAAAGTAAGAGCATTTTCATCAGTAGGCGTGTTCATAGAATTAACTAATGAATCTAGTTTATTATGATCTTTAGCAAAAACTTCATAACATAAATAATTCATATAATGTTGAGAAATTTTAGTTCCTGAATATGCAGCTTCTGATAAACTCTCTATATCTTGTGAAAAAATTTCTTCGACTTCTTGTTTAGTTATATCAGGCTTAGCCTGCTTTAAACTTTTTACATATGGATAACAAATTGACATTAAAAATCTCCATAGAAAACGGGATTCTTTAATCTTTTTCGGATTATTAACATAAGATATTGCTTTATCACGGTTATCTTCAAAACCAAAAAGCCTAAAGGTATTATTACTTTTACTAGACATATATACTCCTTTTTTTATTAAAGTTAAATGTAGTTAACATAACAATTATAACATGCTTTTTTGAAAAAAACAAGAGAAAATCAGTTCAAAAGTAGATATATCAAGGAGAAAATAAAAAAACAAGGAACGTAGAAAAGAGATAGTAAAAAATGTACAAAAAAGAAAAATTAGTGTTGACAAGCCTAAAATAGCATAGTATAATATTAAAGCGTAAGATAAAGCGATGAAGCAGGATGTGGCTACACAGAAGTTTATATCTGTGGAGGGAACTCTTGCAGAGTATGTCTTGGCTTAGACCGGGCGATAAGTTTGATAAAAGCACACTTATCCAGGATACAAAAGAAATGATGTAACTTGGATTTATATATGGGGTATAAAGAAACACCAGGGTGCGTTTTAAACTTGCCGTTACATTTAATAAGGAGGGAAAACAATGGCAACATCAAACCAAAACGTAGGAAGCGAAAAAATCAGAATAAGATTAAAAGCTTATGACTTCGTAGTTTTAGACCAGTCTGCTGAAAGAATAGTAGATACTGCTAAAAGAACAGGAGCTAAAGTTTCAGGTCCTATTCCACTTCCAACAGAAAAGGAAATAGTAACTATTTTACGTTCTCCACACAAACACAAAGATTCAAGAGAACAATTTGAAATGAGAACACATAAAAGAGTTATTGATATTCTTTATCCAACACAAAAAACAGTTGATAGCTTAATGAAATTAGAGTTACCAGCAGGTGTTGATATCGAAATCAAATTATAATTATTATTAATGAAAGCAACACACAACAGTTGCAAAAACAAAAAAAGTTGTGAACATCAAACCAAGCTAGTACATATAGTACGAGCCAATAGTTAGGAGGAAAGAAAGATGAAAAAAGCAATCATCGGTAGAAAAGTCGGAATGACACAAATATTTGATGAAAAAGGTAATGTAATACCTGTAACAGTTATTGAAGCTGGACCATGTAGTGTAGTTCAAGTTAAAACAGTTGAAACTGATGGATACGACGCTGTTCAATTAGGATTCGGTTCAGTAAAAGAAAACAAATTAAACAAACCAGAAAAAGGACACTTTACAAAAGTTAAAGTTACTCCAGTTAAACATTTAAGAGAATTCAGATTATCTGATGTATCTAATGTAAAAGTTGGAGATGAAATAAAAGCTGATGTATTTACTGCAGGAGAAACAGTAGATATTCAAGGAACAACTAAAGGAAAAGGATTCCAAGGTGTTATTAAAAGACATGGACAATCAAGAGGACCTATGGGACATGGTTCTATGTACCACAGAAGACCAGGTTCAATGGGATCTACATCAACTCCAGGTAGAGTTTTCAAAGGAAAGAAATTACCAGGACATATGGGAAATGTAACAGTTACAATCCAAAACTTAAAAGTTGTTAGAGTTGACTTAGACAAAAATTGTATATTAGTAAAAGGTAGTGTTCCAGGAAATAAAGGAGCTATCCTAAAAATAAAAGATGCCACAAAGGCATTAGCGTAAGAGAAAGGAGGAACAGTAAATGCCTACAATAGATGTATATAATGTAGAAGGAAAAAAAGTTAGTACAGTAGATTTAAAAGATGAAATATTTGGAATCGAACCAAATGAAGCAATAGTACACAGCGTACTAATCAACTTCTTAGCTAATCAAAGACAAGGTACACAAAGTACAAAAACAAGATCTGAAGTTAGCGGTGGTGGAAGAAAACCTTGGAGACAAAAAGGAACAGGTAGAGCTAGACAAGGAAGTATAAGAGCACCACAATGGATCAAAGGTGGTATAGCATTAGGTCCAAAACCAAGAAAATATACTTATAAAGTAAACAAGAAAGAAAAGAGATTAGCTATTAAATCAGTACTAAGCTCAAAAGTAATAGAAAATCAATTAGTAGTAATTGATGAGTTACCATTCAAAGAAATCAAAACAAAACAAATGGTAAATGCATTAACAAAGAACAAAATCGAAGGAAAAACATTAATAATGTTACCTGAGAAAAACGAAGCTGTTCAAAAATCAGCTAGAAACATAGAAGGTGTAAAAACAACATTAGTTAATACAATTAATGTATACGATTTATTAAAATACAATAAATTAGTTATTACACTTGATACAGTTAAAAAATTAGAGGAGGTGTATGCATAAGATGTTAGCAGAAGATATAATTGTAAAACCAATCATCACTGAAAAAAGTAATGATGCAATGCAAGAAGGAAAATACACTTTCAAAGTTGCTAAAAATGCTACAAAACCAGAAATAGCAAAAGCAGTTGAAAAATTATTCAACGTAAAAGTATTAAAAGTTAATACAATCAATGTTGATGGAAAGAAAAAAAGAGTTGGAGTACATCAAGGTAAAACAGCTAGCTGGAAAAAAGCAATAGTATTTGTAGATACAGATCCACAAGTTACTACATACACTAAAAAAGGTGGAAAAGAAGCAAAAGGAACTAAGAAATATAATTCATCAATTGAAGAATTCTTAGGAGCTTAATTCAAAAGTTGAAATATCTGGAAAATACCAGGAAAATAAATAATATCTGCAGCGGAGCAGGAAAAAATCCGTAATATTATATGTAGAGGGGTTATCAAAAACGAGTATTACACGGAAAACTGACGAAGATTCCGCAGGCGTACAAAAGTACGTCGAGGAAAGATGAGGAAGTTTGACAAAGTAAGACGAAGTTTTTCATAAGCCCGAGAGAAAGGAAAACCAAAATGGGAATAAAACATTACAATGCCTATACACCATCAAGAAGAAATATGACTTCTTTAACATATGAAGAAGTAACAAAAAAGACTCCTGAAAAATCATTATTAGCTAAAAAAGCTAAAAATGCAGGAAGAAATTCTTATGGTAGAATAACAGTTCGTCACCAAGGTGGAGGACACAGACAAAAATATAGAATTATAGATTTCAAGAGAAATAAAGAAGATATAGAAGCTACAGTAATTGGTATCGAATATGATCCAAACAGAAGTGCTAACATAGCTTTAATCGAATACAAAGATGGAGAAAAAGCTTATATATTAGCACCACAAGGATTAAAAGATGGTGATACTGTAGTAGCTGGAAAAAATGTTGATATTAAAGCTGGAAACTGCTTACCAATAGAAAACATACCAGTAGGTACATTAATTCACAATATCGAATTAAATCCAGGACAAGGTGGAAAATTAGTTAGAAGTGCTGGTCAATCAGCTCAATTAATGGCTAAAGAAGGAACTTATGCACACGTAAGACTTCCATCTGGAGAAATGAGATTAGTATTAGCTAGATGTAGAGCTACAATCGGTGTTATTGGAAACTCTGATCATGAAAATATTAAATTAGGAAAAGCTGGAAGAAAAAGACATATGGGAATCAGACCAACTGTAAGAGGATCTGTTATGAACCCAGTAGATCACCCTCATGGTGGTGGTGAAGGTAGAGCACCAGTTGGACACGCTGGACCACTTACTCCTTGGGGTAAACCAGCTCTTGGATATAAAACAAGAAAGAAAAATAAGACTACTGATAAGTTTATTGTTAAGAGAAGAAAATAGCTGTTGATTTCTAAGCTTTGCCAAAAGCTTAGAAAGTTACAGATATTTTCGTTAAAATGTGAACATTAGTGAACATTTTAACTTCATTGAAAAATAAATGTGGACAAAGCATTTTAATGTGAAAAATGAAGATACAAATGTGAACAAAGTGAACATTTTAACTTAAATTATTGGTACAAAATGTGAACGAAACATTTTATGAAAGATATAAAGCTTAGGAAAGGAGAAAATATCAATGTCAAGATCAAGCAAGAAAATACCATATGTAGCTCCAGAATTAATGAAAAGAATTGAAGCTATGAACGAAAGTGGTAAAAAAGAAGTTTTAAAGACATGGTCAAGAGCTTCTACAATATACCCACAAATGGTTGGACACACAATAGCTGTTCATGATGGAAGAAAACATGTTCCAATCTATATTTCAGAAGAAATGATAGGACATAAATTAGGAGAATTTGCTCCAACAAGAACTTTCAAAGGTCATGCAGGAGACAAAACATCAAAAGTTAAGAAATAAAATTTAAATAGAGACAAATAAGCTAAAAAGGAGGAAAATAAGTGATGGAAGAAACAACTCAAGTTCACGAGGCAAGAGCTTCATTAAATTATGCTAGAATTTCAGCTAGAAAAGTTAAAATAGTAGCAGATTTAATAAGAGGTAAAAAAGTAAGCGAAGCTTTAGCAATAGTTAAATTTGCTCCAAAAGCATCAGCTGAAATAATTGAAAAATTGCTAAAATCAGCAATTGCAAATGCCGAAAATAATCACTTTATGAAAAGCGAAGACCTATATGTTGCAGAAATATATGCTAACCAAGGTCCTACATTAAAAAGAATTAGACCAGCTGCTAAAGGTTCAGCTGTAAGAATAAGAAAAAGAACAAGTCATATAACAATAGTTTTAAGAGAAGCTAAATAAGAAAGGAGGATTCTTAAAACATGGGACAAAAAGTACATCCTAATGGATTAAGAGTAGGTGTTATTAAAGATTGGAACTCTAAATGGTATGCAGATGACAAAAACTTTAGTGATTACCTAGTAGAGGATTATAAAATCCGTAAATTCGTAAAGAACAAATTATTTGTTAGCGGAATTTCTAAAATCGAAATAGAAAGAACTGCTAAATTCGTAAGAGTAAACGTATACACAGCTAAACCAGGACTAGTAATAGGAAAAGGTGGAAACTTAGCTGAAGAATTAAAAAATCAATTATCAAAAATGATAGGAAAAGATGTAAATCTTAACATCGTTGAAGTAAAAAATATTGATTTAGACGCACAATTAGTTGCAGAAAACATCTGTAACCAATTAGAAAGAAGAATTTCATTCAGAAGAGCTATGAAGCAAGCTATGCAAAAAACAATGAAAGCTGGAGCTTTAGGAATAAAGACTGCAGTATCAGGAAGATTAGGTGGAGCTGATATGGCTAGAACTGAATTTTATAAAGAAGGAACTATTCCTCTTCAAACTATAAGAGCTGACATAGACTATGGATTCTATGAAGCAAACACAACTTATGGAAAAATAGGTGTTAAAGTTTGGATTTATAAAGGTGAAGTTCTTCCTGAAAAGAAAAAAACTGTTAAAGCAGAAAGGGGAGAAGAATAATGCCAGTAATGCCAAAAAGAACAAAATATAGAAAAATGCAAAAAGGTAGAAATAGAGGTAAAGCAACAAGAGGAACTGTTGTTAACGAAGGTGAATTCGGATTACAAGCATTAGAAGCTGGATTAATAACAGCAAACCAAATTGAAGCTGCCCGTGTTGCATTAACTCGTTATATTAAAAGAGGTGGTAAAGTTTGGATCAAATTATTCCCAAACAAACCAATAACTAAAAAACCAGCAGAAACTCGTATGGGTAAAGGTAAAGGAGCTCCAGAATATTGGGTAGCACCTGTAAAACCAGGAAGAGTTATGTTTGAAATAGCAGGAGTTTCAGAAGAAGTAGCTAGAGAAGCATTAAGACTTGCATCTCACAAGTTACCAGTAAAAACTAAATTCCTAACTAGAGAAAATGAAGTAGGCGGTGATGAATAAGATGAAGATAAATAAAATAAGAGAGATGTCTTCACCAGAGCTAGAAAACGAACTTAGCGAATTAAAAACAGAATTATTCAAATTAAGATTTAGCCTAGCAACAAACGGATTAGATAATCCTATGAAAATAAGAGAAGTGAAAAAAGACATCGCTAAAATAAACACAGTTTTAAAAGAAAGAGAATTAAAAGAAAATAAATAGAAGAAAGGAGAAATCCAAGAATGGAAGAGAGAAATCTTCGTAAAACATTAATTGGAACAGTTGAGTCTAACAAAATGGACAAAACAATAGTTGTTAAAGTTGAAACAGCTGTAAGACATCCAATATATAAGAAAATAGTAAAAAGAACATATAAATTAAAAGCTCATGATGAAGAAAATGTTTGCCAAGTTGGTGACAAAGTAAAAGTAATGGAAACAAGACCTTTATCAAAAGATAAAAGATGGAGACTTGTTGAAGTTGTAGAGAAAGCAGTAATAAAATAATGTAAATATTAAAAGGAGGAAAACAGAACATGGTACAGCAACAATCAAGATTAAAAGTAGCTGACAACACTGGTGCTAAAGAAATTATGTGTATCAGATGTTTAGGTGGATCTCATAGAAAATATGCTGAAATAGGTGATATTATAATTGCTTCTGTTAAAAGTGCTACACCAGGTGGTGTTGTTAAAAAAGGTGAAGTAGTTAGAGCTGTAGTTGTAAGAAGCAAAAAAGGTGTAAGAAGAGCTGACGGATCTTACTTAAAATTTGACGAAAATGCAGCAGTAATTATTCGTGAAGACGGAACACCAAGAGGAACTCGTATATTTGGACCTGTAGCAAGAGAATTAAGAGAAAAAGAATATATGAAAATATTATCACTAGCTCCAGAAGTTCTTTAATTAAAAGGATTAAATATAAATGAGTTCAAAATATCAAGAGATAGATATTGAAAAACGTTAATAAATAAAAACTTCGAAAGAAATAGAGGTGAAAAAAAGAATGAGAATTAAAAAAGGTGATACTGTACAAATATTATCTGGAAACGATAAAGGAAAAACAGGTGAAGTTTTAGAAGTAATACCTAAAACAGAAAAAATCATAGTAAAAGGTGTTAACATCAGAAAAAAACATGTTAAACCTAGAAAACAAGGTGAAGAAGGCGGAATAATCTCAACAGAGTGCGCTATTCACAGCAGTAAAGCAAATGTTGTATGTCCAAAATGCAATAAAGCAACAAAAATAGGATATACAGTTGAAAAAGATGAAAAAGTACGTGTTTGTAAAAAATGCGGAGCAAAAATAAAATAATTAAATGAAAGGAGGATTTAAATCCAAATGGAACAATTAAGAGAAACTTATAAAAATGAAATTATACCTGCAATGATGAAAAAATTCGAATATAAATCAGTTATGCAAGTTCCAAAACTAGAGAAAATAGTAATAAATATTGGATTAGGAGATACAAAGGATAATCCAAAAGCATTAGATAATGCAATAAACGATTTAAGCATAATAACAGGACAAAAGCCAGTTATTACAAGAGCTAAAAAATCAATTGCAGCTTTTAAATTAAGAGAAGGTGCTAAAATAGGATGCAAAGTAACATTAAGAGCTGGAAAAATGTATGATTTTGCATATAAATTCTTTAATGCAGCACTTCCAAGAGTTAGAGATTTTAGAGGAGTGTCAGCTAATTCATTTGATGGAAGAGGAAACTATTCTATCGGTATTAAAGAACAATTAATTTTCCCTGAAATCGAATATGATAAAATAGACAAAATAAGAGGTATGGATATTATATTCGTTACTACAGCTAAGACAGACGCTGAAGCAAAAGAATTATTATCATTATTAGGAATGCCTTTTAAAAACTAAGATTTAGTTAAAATGATGAAAGGAGAAAAATAATGGCTAAAAAATCATTAAAAGTAAAATGTGCCAAAGAACAAAAATACAAGACTAGAGAATATAATAGATGCAAAATATGTGGAAGACCACATGCATATATTAGAAAATTTGGTATTTGCCGTGTTTGCTTCAGAGAATTAGCACACAAAGGTGAAATACCAGGTGTTAAAAAAGCTAGTTGGTAATATATAAATAAAATAAAATTAAGCATTAAACACGAAAGTTTAAATGCAAATAAGAAAAAAAGGAGGGAAAGTACACGTGAATATAACAGACCCAATAGCAGATATGTTAACAAGAATAAGAAATGCTAACAGAAATAAATTCAAAACTGTTGATGTACCATCATCTAACATGAAATTAGCTATAGCTCAAAACTTATTAGATGAAGGATATATAAAAGCATTTGAAGAAATAAAAAATGAAAACCAAGGAATCATAAGAATTACTTTAAAATATGACGAAAAAGGAAATAAAGTAATTTCTGGATTA
The DNA here is from genome assembly GCA_934130285.1 of uncultured Clostridia bacterium. Classification (GTDB taxonomy): domain Bacteria; phylum Bacillota; class Clostridia; order TANB77; family CAG-508; genus UMGS1994. The sequence continues at coordinate 121,550 of CAKOXT010000004.1, forward strand.
AAAAGAATTAGTAGACCAGGTTTAAGAATTTATGCATCTAAAGATGAATTACCACAAGTATTAAACGGGTTAGGAACAGCTTTAATATCTACATCTAAAGGAATAGTTACAGATAAAAAAGCTAGAGAACTAGGTATAGGTGGAGAAGTATTAGCTTATATTTGGTAATTAATTAAGAACAAAATTGAAGAAGGAGGAAAACTCAGATGTCAAGAATAGGAAACAAACCTATCACAGTTCCAGATGGTGTAGAAGTTAAATTAGATGGAAACAACATTACTGTAAAAGGACCAAAAGGAACATTAGAAAGAGAATTACATAAAAATATCACTGTAACTCTTGACGGAAATGTTATTACAGTTACAAGACCAAACGACCAAAAAGAAAATAGAAGTTTACATGGTCTTACAAGAACTTTAATAAGCAACATGATCCACGGTGTTACAGAAGAATTTACAAGAAAATTAGAAGTTAACGGTGTTGGTTATAGAGCACAAAAACAAGGTAAAAAATTAGTATTAACTTTAGGATATTCTCATCCAGTTGAGATGGAAGAACCAGAAGGAATTACTTTTGAAGTACCAACTCCAAACGAAATAATTGTTAAAGGTATTGATAAAGAAATAGTTGGTCAAACAGCAGCTGTTATCAGAACAAAGAGACCACCAGAAGTATATAGAGGAAAAGGAATCAAATATGCTGAGGAAGTTATCAGACGTAAAGAAGGTAAAGCTGGTAAAAAATAGACCATAAAATATAATTAAAACAAGAATATATAGATAATATAAAGTATCTAATAAGAAAGGAGTTAACCATGATTACAAAGACAGATAGAAAAGCTGAAAGAATAAGAAGACATAAAAGAGTTCGTAATAAAATTTCTGGAACAGCTGAATGTCCTAGATTATGTGTATATAGAAGTAACACTAACATCTATGCACAAATCATAGATGATGAAGCTAAAGTAACACTTGCAAGCGCTTCAACACTTGATAAAGAAGTAAAAACTAAAAAATCAAACAAAGAAGCAGCTAAAGAAGTTGGAACTTTAATAGCTAAAAGAGCAACAGCAAAAAATATCACTGAAGTTGTTTTTGATAGAGGTGGATATATTTACCACGGTGTAGTTAAAGAAGTTGCTGAAGCTGCAAGAGAAGGTGGACTTAAATTTTAATTTAAAAGAAAGGAGAAACAAGAAGTTTCATGGAAGATAAATCTGTAGAATTAAAGGAAAAAGTAGTAGCTATAAACAGAGTTGCTAAAGTTGTTAAAGGTGGTAGAACTTTTAGATTTAGCGCTGTAGTTGTAGTTGGAGACGGACAAGGACATGTTGGTGTTGGAAACGGAAAAGCATCAGAAGTTCCTGACGCAATCAAAAAAGCTATAGACGAAGCTAAGAAAAACTTAGTTGAAGTTCCAATCGTAGGAACAACAATCCCTCATGAATTCATTGGAAAATTTGGTGCTGCAACAGTTATATTAAAACCAGGAGCAGAAGGTACTGGAGTTATAGCTGGTGGTAGTGTAAGACCAGTTCTAGAACTTGCTGGATATAGAGATATCAAGACAAAAGTTATCGGAACAAACAATCCAAGAAATGTTGTTTATGCTACAATCGAAGCATTAAAGAACATGAGCACAATTCAAGAAGTTGCTAAAAAAAGAGGTAAAAAAGTTTCTGAAATTTTATAATTAAATATATAAAATACTAGAAAAAAATAAAAAAGTATGATTAAATAATTAAGAAAATCAAACACATAATAAGGAGGTGCGAAAATGGAATTAGGTAATTTACAACCAGCAGTTAAAAAAGTAACAAGAAGAAGAGTTGGACGTGGTATAGGTTCAGGACTTGGAAAAACTTCAGGAAAAGGTCATAAAGGTCAAAAAGCTAGATCTGGTGGCGGAGTAAGAAGAGGTTTTGAAGGAGGTCAAACACCTTTATATAGAAGATTACCAAAAAGAGGTTTCAAGAATATAAATGCAAAGACATATACAGAAGTAACATTAACTATGCTTAACAAATCAAAAGCAACAGATGTTACAGCTGAAAGTCTATTAGCTGAAGGAATAATCGGAAAAATAAACGATGGAATCGTTGTTCTAGGAACAGGATCAATCGAAAAAACAGTTAACGTTAAAGCTACAAGATTTACAAAAACAGCTGCAGAAAAAATTGAAGCCGCTGGTGGAAAGATAGAGGTGGTATAAGTTGTTTAAAACTATTAAAAATGCTTTTAAAACACCAGAAGTTAGAAAGAAAATATTTTTAACATTATTATTAATAGTAGTTTTTAGATTAGGATGCTACATCGTAGTTCCTGGAGTTGATTCAGCCCAATTAGCTGAACAACTTTCTAAATCTACTAATACACTAGCAGGGCTAGTAAATACAATTTCCGGAGGAGCTTTTTCAAGATTATCAATTTTTGCTATGTCAATAACACCATATATTACATCATCAATTATTATACAGTTATTAGCAATGATAATTCCTGCTTTAGAAAAATTAACTAAAGAAGGTGGAGAAGAAGGAAGAAAGAAAGTAAACTTCTATACAAAAGTTTTAACATTAGTTTTAGCTTGCGTTGAAGCTACTGGAATTTATATTTCTTATTCAAAAAGCTATCCAGACATTATGTTTAACCCAGGTTTAAGAACTGCTTTAATATTTGTTCTTTCTTTAGTAACAGGAACATCAATATTAATGTGGTTAGGAGACCAAATTACAAACAAAGGTATTGGTAATGGAATATCTATGTTAATATTTGTAGGTATAGTATCTGGTTTACCATCAGCTGCTGTACAAGTATTTAACTTGGCATTCAAACCATTTACAACAGCCAACTTCTTAATAGCATTAGCTATTATAATTGGTGCAATTTTATTAATTGCAGCTGTTGTATTTGTTCAAGAAGCAGAACGTAAAATACCGGTTCAATATGCTAAAAAAGTTGTTGGAAGAAAAATGTATGGAGGACAAAACACTCATATACCAATGAAGCTTGTTATGGCAGGTGTTATGCCAATAATCTTTGCTTCATCATTCATGACATTTCCAGCAATGTTAATACAAATATTCTCACCATCATCAATTGGTAAATCAGGATTCTTAGGTGGTCTATACCAATTCTCAATAGCAACATCAACATCACAAGGTGTTGGAATTGGATTTGTTATAGCAAATGCAATAGTATACTTACTATTAATAGTAGGATTCACATACTTCTACACATATGCTACATTTAATCCAGCAGAAGTTGCTAATACAATAAAGAAAAATGGTGGATTCGTACCAGGAATTAGAGCTGGTAAACCAACAAGTGATTATATAGGATCAGTATTAAGTAAATTAACTTTATTTGGTGGTTTCTTCTTAAGCGTTATAGCTGTTATACCTATGTTTATGAGATTTACATCTTTAAACTTAGCATTTGGAGGAACTGCAATACTAATCGTAGTAGGTGTTGCATTAGAGACTGTGCAACAACTTGAATCACAATTATTGGTTAGACACTATAAAGGATTTTTAGAGTAATAAAATATAACAATAGGGTGCCTATTCAAGGCATCCTATTGATATGTAAATATATTATTTTCTAAGCATTAAAATGTTAGTGTTTAGAAAATAACATATAGAAAGGAAGTTTGTATTATGGTAATTATAATGTTAGGAGCTCCTGGAACAGGAAAAGGAACAGTATCAGCAATATTAAAAGAAGGATTAAATATTGCTCACGTATCAAGTGGAGATATTTTCAGAAAATACAGCAGTGAAGATAGTGAATTAGGAAGAGAAATCAATTCATACATTAAAAATGGAAATCTAGTACCAGATGAATTAACAATAAAGATGATTGGTGAAAGATTAAAAGAAAAAGATGTTGAAAATGGTGTAATACTAGATGGATTCCCAAGAACAGAAGCACAAGCAGTTGCTTTAGACAAACTATTAGCTGAAGAAGGTAAAAAAGTAGATTTAGTAGTAGATTTAGATTCACCTAAAGAGGAAATATTAGATAGAATTGTTACAAGAAGAATTTGCCCAGATTGTAAAGCAGTATACAATACAAAATTAAACAAACCAAAAGTTGAAGGTATATGCGATAATTGTGGAGCAACATTATATCAAAGAGAAGATGATACAGTAGAAAAAGTTGAAAACAGAATAGAAGTTTATAGAACATCTACAAAACCATTAGAAGATTATTATGAAAAAGCAAATAAATTATTTAAAATAGAAGTTACAGAAAAAACTGGAACAATGGCAAAAGAAGCAGCTGAAAAAGTTATGGAAGAGATAAACAAATAGAAAGGAAATGAAAAGTGGTTACAATCAAGTCAAAAAGAGAAATTGAACAAATGAAAGAGGCTTGTAAATTAACAGCACAAGTTCATGAAGTACTTAAAGAAGCAATTAGACCAGGAATCTCAACATACGAACTTGATCAAATTGCAGAAAAATTTATAAGAAGCAATGGAGGAATACCTTCTGAGAAAAATTATCCAAGTGGAATACCAGGAGTACCTGATTTTCCAGGATCAATATGTGCTTCAATAAATGATGAAATTATACATGGTATTCCATCAAAACACGCAATCCTAAAAGAGGGAGATGTAGTTAGTTTTGATATAACAGCATACAAAAATGGTTTCCATGGAGATGCTGCTAGAACATATATAGTTGGAAAACCAAATTCAGTAGAAGATCAAAAACTAGTAGAAGTAACAAAGCAATCATTCTTCGAAGCATTGAAATATGCTAAAAAAGGATATAGAGTCGGAGATATATCAAATGCAGTTTATGAATATGTAACTCAAAATGGATTTAGTATTTTAAGAGAATTCCAAGGACATGGAATTGGAAGAGAAATGCATGAAGATCCAGGAATCCCGAACTATGGTAAACCAGGAAGAGGAATGAGACTAGAACCAGGAATGACAATATGCATAGAACCTATGGTAATAGCGGGAAGCAGAGAGATATTAGAATTGGATGATGGATGGACAATTGTTTCAAGAGACGGAAGCAATGGTGCACACTATGAAAATACAATTTTAATAACAGAAAATGAACCAGAAATATTGACAAAGCCATAAAAGTATTATATACTATATTAGCTTATTATTGCTGAAACAATAAAAAATTCAATTTATATTGGAGGAAAGAAATTGGCAAAAGAAGATGTAATTGAAGTAGAGGGTACTGTTATAGAAACATTACCTAACACAAATTTTAAAGTTGAATTAGATAATGGACACCAAGTATTAGCTCATATTTCTGGAAAATTAAGAATGAACTATATCAAGATATTACCAGGTGATAGAGTTAAACTAGAATTATCACCATACGACCTTAGCAAAGGACGTATAACTTGGCGTGCTAAATAATTTAGAACCCACTTATGTAGGTTGCGCTACATATTTTAAATAAATAAAATATATAGAGTAGAGGTGAAAAAGGAAATGAAAGTTAGACCATCAGTTAAAAAAATGTGTGAAAAATGTAAAGTAATAAAAAGAAAAGGAGTAATCAGAGTAATCTGTGAAAATCCTAAACATAAACAAAGACAAGGTTAATTAAATAACCAAGCTTAGGGCTAATACATAGTAGTAGCCCATATAATTTTGTAAATAGATATAAAAACAGTTGCGGCTGATTTTGTTTTTATATTTATTATATATATGACAATCCAGTTTAATTACATTTCAATTTATACTAATTAAACTTATAATTAACAATTAAAAAATTTGGAGGTGCAAAAATTTATGGCTCGTATAGCAGGAGTTGACTTACCTAGAGAAAAAAGAGTAGAAATAGGACTTACATATGTATATGGAATAGGACTATCTAGCTCTCAAAAAATCTTAAAAAAAGCTGGAATAAATCCAGACGTTAGAGTTAAAGATTTATCAGACGAAGATGTAAACAAAATAAGAAAAGCTATGGAAGGATACAAAGTTGAAGGTGACTTAAGAAGAGAAGTAGCTTTAAATATTAAAAGACTTACAGAAATCGGATGCTACAGAGGATTAAGACATAGAAGAGGTCTACCAGTTAGAGGTCAAAGAACAAAAACTAACGCTCGTACAAGAAAAGGACCAAGAAAAGTAGTAAGCAAAAGCAAAAAATAAAGTGTGATTAAAACTTAATTTTTTTGAAGTTTAAAGGAGGAAAAACAAGAAATGGCTAAAAATGTAACTAAAAAACCAGTTGCTAGAAGAAATAGAAAAAACATTGAAAGCGGAGCTGCTCATATTCATTCTAGCTTTAATAATACAATTGTTACAATAACAGATACTCAAGGTAATGTTATATCTTGGGCAAGTGCTGGTGGACTTGGATTCAAAGGTTCAAGAAAGAGCACACCATTCGCAGCAGGTCAAGCAGCAGAAACTGCTTCAAAAGCAGCTATGGAACATGGATTAAAAACAGTAGAAGTATATGTTAAAGGTCCAGGTTCAGGAAGAGAAGCTGCAATAAGATCATTACAAACAGCTGGATTGGAAATTACAATGATTAAAGATGTAACACCAATACCACACAATGGTTGCAGACCACCAAAAAGAAGAAGAGTATAATAAGAGTAAAAAAATTATAAATTAATTTTATGTATGAATTAGTAAAAGAACAAAAACATAAAGTAAGATTTACAAATCAACACTAGAAAAGATTTGTATTAAAGAGAAATGAGAAAGAGGTGTAATAATGGCAAGATATAAAGACGAACAATGTCGTATATGCCGTAGAGAAGGACAAAAGCTATTTTTAAAAGGTTGCAGATGTTATTCTGACAAATGTAGCGTAACTAGAAGAAATTATGCACCAGGACAACACGGACAAAAAAAGGCTAAGCTTTCTGAATACGGAACACAATTAAGAGAAAAACAAAAAACAAGATCATTCTATGGAGTTGGAGAAAAACAATTTAGAGGATATTTTGAAATGGCTTCTAATAAAAAAGGTATCACTGGTGATAACTTATTACAAATATTAGAAAGCAGATTAGATAATGTTGTATATAGATTAGGATTTGGAGTTTCTAGACCACAAGCTAGACAATTAGTAACTCACGGAAATATTGAAGTTAATGGAAAGAAAGTTGATATTGCTTCATACCTAGTAAAAGCCGGAGATGTAATTTCTATTAGAGAAGTTAGAAAAGACAATCCAGTTGTAAAAGAAAACATGGAAGCAAATAGTGTAAGACCATTACCAGAATGGTTAGAAGTTGACAGAGAAAAGATGTCTGGTAAAGTTATTAGATTAGCAAACAGAGAAGATATTGATTTACCAGTTGAGGAACACTTAATAGTTGAGCTTTATTCTAAATAATAAAATAAGAATAAAAGAAATTATTTTCATTTTAACAGAATTAATAATAGAAAATATAAAAAAAGTGAGAAATCTCAAGTTTCTCAAAATGGAGGTAAATAAATGATAGAATTTGAAAAGCCAAACATCAAATGCGTAGAGACAGATGAAAAAAGAAATTATTCAAAGTTTGTATGCGAACCATTAGAACGTGGTTATGGAATGACTATTGGAAATTCATTAAGAAGAATTTTATTATCATCATTACCAGGAGCTGCTATAACAAGTGTTAAAATTGATGGCGTAGTTCATGAATTTTCAACAGTACCAGGAGTTGTAGAAGACGTTCCAGAAATCATAGTTAATCTAAAATGTGTTAGATTAAAAATGCATGATAACGATGATAAGAGAATTAGTATTGATTTTAAAGGACCAGGAGAAGTAACTGCAGGAGACATAGTTACAGATAGTTCTTTAGAAATATTAAATCCAGAATTGCATATTGCAACTGTTGAAGAAGGTGAAACACTTCACATGGAAATGACAGTAGCAAGAGGTAGAGGATACAATACAGCGGATAAAAATAAAACAGAAGATATGGCGTTAGGTACATTACCAATTGATTCAATATTTACACCAGTTAAAAAAGTTAATTATAAAGTAGAAAATACTAGAGTTGGACAAAGAGTAGATTATGATAAATTAACAATCGAAGTTTGGACAGACGGAAGTTTAAAACCATTTGAATCATTAAGTTTAGCAGCTAAAGTTATGACAAGTCATTTAGATTTATTCATTGACTTATCAGAAGCTACTAAAAATACACAAGTAATGGTAGAAAAAGAAGAATCTAAGAAAGAAAAAGTATTAGAAATGCCTATAGAAGAATTAGAGTTATCAGTTAGATCTTACAACTGCTTAAAGAGAGCTGGAATATCAACAGTAGAAGATTTAGCTAATAAATCACAAGAAGATATGATGAAAGTAAGAAACCTAGGTAAAAAATCATTAGATGAAGTTACAAATAAACTTATCGCATTAGGTTTAGGATTTTCATCAAACGAAGACTAGGAAAAGGAAGGTGAAATAAAAAGTGGCAGGAACAAGAAAACTTGGAAAACCAACTGATCAAAGAATGGCAATGCTTAGAACACAAACTACAGATTTACTTTTAAATGGAAAAATCAGAACAACAGAAGCTAGAGCTAAAGAAGTAAAAGCATTAGTAGATAGTATAATAGCATTAGCAATTAAAGAAAAAGATAATTTTGAAGAAGTAGAAGTTAAAGTTGTTAAAGCTAAATTAGATAGCAAAGGACATAAAGTTACTGAAAAAGCTACAAGCAAAAACGGTAAAGAATACCTTAAAGTAGTTAAAGAAGAAAAAATGGAAAAAAGACAAAAAGATATGCCATCTAGATTAAATGCTAGAAGAAAAATAATGAAAAAAGTTAACAAAGTTGAAGGTGTTGACTTAATGGCTAAATTATTTGGAGAAATAGCTACTAAATATGAAGGTAGACAAGGTGGATATACTAGAATATTAAGATGCGATAACAGAAGAGGAGATAATGCTCCAGAAGTTATCTTAGAATTAATCTAGTTAATTGTTTAAGTACATATATAAAATAAAAAAACGGGCGACCGTTTTTTTATTTTGCTCAAAATTAAGTACATTAATAGAAAAATGTCATAATATATACCAGGAGTGATTAATATGGAGAATATTATAAACTTGATTGTGGTGTTTGTTGCAATTTTTGGATGGTATATATTATTAAAAGATATATTAGATAATTATATATATAAAAATATAGAATTTGATAAAAATATAAAATTACAAATGATAGTCAAAAATCAGGAAGAAAATATAGAAATGATTGTCAAGAAAATATTAAATGTACAAAATAGAATAGGATATTTCAAGCAAATAGAAATAATAGATAAAAATTCAACAGATCAAACATATGAAATATTAAAAAAACTTGAAAAAGAACATTCAAATATTAAAGTAGAAAAAATGTTGTAAATTAGTATATTTTTTGATAGACTTACAACAGAAAAGGAAGGAATATGAAGTTAGAAGGTCAATTAGAAGAAATAATATATCAAAATGAAACTAATGGATATACCATAGCAGAACTTTCAACAGAAGAAGAAGTATATACTGTGGTAGGATACTTACCATTTATAAATGAAGGCGATTTTTTAAGTTTAGAAGGAAAATTTGTAACTCATCAAGATTATGGGAGACAATTTAAAATAGAAACATTTGAAAAGAAGATGCCAGAAGGTAAACAAGCCTTAGAAAAATATTTAGCAAGTGGAATAATAAAAGGAATCGGACCAAGCACAGCAAAAAAAATAGTCGATAAATTTGGTGAAGAAACAATAGCAATATTTAAATTTGAGCCAGATAGATTAGCTGAAATAAAAGGAATATCAAAACAAGGTGCAAAAGAAATGGCTGAAGAATTTAATACTAAATGGGAACTTTGGCAAATAGTTGGTTTCTTAGAAAAGTTTGGAATTAATGCAAGTAATAGTAAAAAAGTTTATGAAACTTTAGGAGAAGATGCAATAGATGAAATTCAAAGAAATCCATATGTGCTAGTGGATATAACATATGGCGTAGATTTTTTTAAAATAGATAAAATGGCGCTAGACATTGGAATAGATGTGAATAGCTATCAAAGAATTGCGGCAGGAATACGATATGGATTAATACTGGCAAGCTACAATGGAAACACATGTGTAGAAAAAGAAAAGATATATGCATTCGTAAAAGATAAACTATCAATACCAGAAAAATATATAGAGGAAGTAATGATTAATTTAAAATCTACTGGAAAAATTGTTGAAGAAGAATTCGATGAAAAATGTTGGGTTTTTCTTGAAGAATTTTATAGAGTAGAAAAGAATATTGCCACAAGATTATATATGATGCAAAGAAGCCAAAATACAAAATATATAAAGAATTTTAAAGTAATATTATCACAAGTAGAGAGTTTACTGGATATAGAATTATCAGAAAAACAAAAAGAAGCTCTTGAAGGAGTAAACAATTCAAATGTAAGCATTATAACAGGTGGACCAGGTACACGGAAAAACAACAATTATAAAAGCATTAATCGACATATATCATGCAAATAAGCAAAAAGTAGTATTGTGCGCACCAACAGGAAGAGCAGCCAAAAAAATGTCTGAATCAACAGGTGAGGAAGCTAAAACAATACATAGATTATTGGATATTGGAAAAATTGAAGACAATAAATTAGAAAATATAGAAACAGATTTTACACCAATAGACGCAGATGTAATAGTAATAGATGAGATGTCAATGGTAGACGTTTTTTTAATGAACTACATAACAAAAGCAATATATATGGGAACAAAATTAGTCTTAGTAGGAGATAGCAATCAGTTACCATCAGTAGGCCCTGGAAGTGTATTAAAAGATTTAATAGAATCTGAAAAAATTCCAACCACAAATCTTGATAAAATTTTTAGACAAGCTGCACAAAGTAAAATCATATTAAATGCTCACCAAGTAAATAAAGGAGAATCGTTCATAAAAAAAGAAGAAAATTCAGATACTAAAGATGATTTCTTTTACATAAAAGAAAATTCACAAGAAAGTATAGTTAACCAATTAATATCTTTAACAACAGGAAGACTTCAGAAATTTGGAAATTATGATTTCTTTCAGAATATGCAAATACTAACACCAACAAAAAAAGGATTGTTAGGAACAAGAGAATTAAACAAAATATTACAACAAAATATTAATCCAGAAGCACCAGACAAAAAAGAGAAAAAATTTGGAGAGGTCACTTTTAGAGAAGGTGACAGAGTAATGCAAATAAAAAATAATTATGATATTTTTTGGGATAGAGAGATAGAAGGCATATATGAAAATTCAACAGGAGTATTTAATGGAGAAATAGGAAGAATTGCAAAAATTGATTTATTAGAAAAACAAATAAAAATAATATTTGATGATGGAAAAAATGTATGGTATCAATTCTCAGAGTTAGATCAATTAGAATTGGCATATGCAATAACGATACATAAATCACAGGGAAGTGAATTTGATGTTGTAATAATAGTAGCTCCACAAACCGCACCAATGTTGCTTACAAGAAACTTACTATATACAGCCATTACAAGAGCAAAAAAATTATTAGTAATTTTAGGTGGAAAAAACACAATAGATTTTATGATACAAAATATAGATAGTAAAAAAAGAAATACAGGGCTAAAAAATAAAATAGTACGTTTACTTAGTGAAAATAATTAGATATAATAAAACATGATTTAGGGCAAAATAAAACATGATGATAAACAAAATATTAGAAATATTCTTTCCAAAAACTTGTACGGTTTGTGGTAAAATGTATAAGAATTGGATTTGCCCAAAATGTTATTTAAAAATAGAATCAGAATTAAAATATTGCATAATAAAAGAAAAAGATTTTCATATAATGTTTCTTGGTTTTTATGAAAATAATTTAAGAAGTTTACTGCTTAGATTTAAATTCAATGAAAAAGCTTATTTATCTAATTTCTTTATTGAAGCAATAAAGAAAAATGATAATTTTATAAATTGCATTATGAAATATGATTATATAATACCTGTGCCAATGCATAAAAATAATAAAAAAATTAGGGGATATAATCAAACAGAAATATTAGCTAAAAAGTTAGCTGAAGAATGTAAAATTAAATATTTAGAAAATGTTTTAGTGAAAATAAGGCAAAATAAAAGACAAAGTACATTAGATAGAAACCAAAGAAGAGAAAATGTAAAAGACGCATATAAATTAATAAATAGTGAATCGATAAAAAATAAAAAAATCTTATTAATGGATGATATATACACAACAGGCAACACTGTTGAGGCCTGTAAGAATGAACTAAAAAAAGGACAAGCTCAAGAAATAGATATATTAGTTATAGCAAAGAAAAAATAAAGAAAGGAATTAAAAGTGGAAGATTTAGTTGAAAGCATATTAGATTATGTTAGATCAGATTATACTGATTATGCCATAATGATAAATGGTGAATGGGGAAGTGGAAAAACTTATTTTTGGAATCACAAAGTAAAAAACAAAATAGAATCACTGCAATTAAATGGTAGGAAATATACTACAATTTATATGTCGCTATATGGAATATCCAATCTAGAAGAAATTAGTAAAAAGATATTTATAGAAACAACACAATTAATGGATAAGAATCTAAAGAAATATATGGATGCCCATGGACAAACAACAATACCTGAATATGCTAAAACGGGATTGGATATGGCTAATTTCTTTGGAGTAACAAAAAATGGCGAAAAAATAGATTATGAGGCATTTTTCTCAACAAATGATAAAGTACTTTGCTTTGACGATTTGGAAAGAGCAAACGTAGATGTAGTTGATATTTTAGGATATATTAACAATTTCGTAGAACATGATCATATAAAAACAATTATCATATGTAATGAAAAAGAACTAGCAACAAAATTTAAGAGTTCTAATATCGAAATGAAAACATTTATAGCAACTTATCTTTTAGATAAACAAAACGAATTAGTTAGAGGCGAAGAAAAGCCTATGGTTGAAAAAATAAGAGATAAGATTGAATATGTTTTTGACAATGCTAATGATTATGAAAGAATAAAAGAAAAGTTGATTGGTGAAACATTTGAATATGCTCCAAAGTTCAATTACATCATCAATGGATTGCTAATGAGATTTGAAAGTAATCCTGATTTAATAAGATTTATGAGAGAAAATACAAATCTTATAATCTCAACATTTAATAAGAGTGGTACACGAAACTTAAGAATTTTGAAACATGCATTAAATGACTTTAAGAAAATTTATGAGAATGTTAATAAAGCATATCCTAATACTAATTTAAGAGTTTTGCAGACTATGTTAATATTTACAATAGCCGTATCATTTGAAATAAAAGCTGGTAAAATAACAAAAAATAAATTCATAAATATTAATAGTAATGAAGAATATAAAGCAATACTAGTATCATCAAGAGTATTAATGGATAACAGACAGTTCTATATTAAAGAATTTGATAATAACTATTATTTCAATTTTAAATCAGAATATCGTTTCTTTAAATTTATTGAAATATATGTAAGAACAAGAATATTTGATATGAAAGCATTAAAAAAAGATATGGATGCAATCATAAATACAATTGATACAGAGAAATTACCTGGATATAAGAGATTATTAACAGAAGAATATTGGAAAATATCAGATGAACAATTCCCAGGAATAATTAAAGAAGTAATAGAAGAAGTAAAAAAAGGAAAATTACAACTTATAGAAATAGTAAAATTATTCTCTTATTTTAGTTATTTCATAAAAAGAGGATTAATAAATAATGATATAAAAGAAACAAAACAAATTTTCATAGATGGAATGAACAAGTCAGTGAGTGTTTCTAAATATTGTGATAATGTTGAAGAAGAATTATCTAGAGTAGGAATAGTAACAGAAACTGGTCAAGAGATGGAAGAAGTATTAAAACATTTTGAAAACTTAAATAATCAATTAGAAGAAAAAATGTACAAAGACAAAGCTGATGAAATCTTTAGATATATTCCAATTAAAATGGAACAATTTTATGATAGATTTGATAATGAATGTATGGAATTTCCTATATTTAAATATTATGATGCATATAGAATGTTCCAAAGAATTACATGTGCAAGCAATGAAGACATAGTAAGAATAAAAGAAATATTGATAGATAGAGCTAAAAAACATCCAGCAGAGTTGAATTCAGAATATAAGTTTATGAAACAATTAAAAAAAGTGCTTGAAGATTACTGCAAAGGAAAAGAAATTAATATTAAGATTGTAATGTTAAGAGAATTTGCAAGAGATTTAGGAATAGTAATTGAATTATATCAACCACCAATTTTTTCATAGACACTAGTTACATTCTTTGCATATTTTGCCCCAAAAAGAGCATACTAAAAATAGACAAAATATAGCAAGGAGGTAAAGATGAAAGCAACAGGTGTAGTAAGAAGAATAGATGATTTAGGCAGAATAGTAATTCCAAAAGAGATAAGAAGAACGTTAAGAATTGGAGAAGGATCACCATTAGAAATTTTTACAGAAAAAGATGGAGAGATAGTATTAAAAAAATATTCTCCAATTGGAGAATTATCGGAATTTGCATCTAATTATGCGGATACATTATCAAAAACAACTGGACATATTGCCTGCATTACTGATAAAGATACAATAATTGCAGTTGCAGGTGGACTAAAAAAAGATTTATTGGAACAAAATATAAGTAAAGAACTTGAAGAAGTAATAGAAAACAAAGAAATATATACAAGTAAAGATAATGATGAATTAGCAATACCACTAAGTAAAAATGAAAACAAAGAAAGAATTTTTCATGCACAAGTAATATATCCGATAGTATCTGATGGAGATCCTGTAGGAAGCGTTGTTTTGATGTCAAAAGAGCCAAATAAAAAAATGACAGATACAGAATTAAAAGTAGTTCAATCAGCAGCTGGAATTTTAGGAAGTCAATTAGAAATATAATAATAAGAAGCAGATAAATATAAAAAATTGTCTGCTTCTTTTAACAAAATATATAATTAAAATGGCATAAAAAGAATATTAAAATTATTGACATAGCAAAAAAATATATATAAAATAATTATGAAATAATTAACAAAAGAGGAGAAAAATATGAAAGATACAGTAGATTCAAAAAGGGTTATAGGTAGCTTTATTGGAAGATACATAGCATTAGCTATAATAATAGGAGGAATATCATTCGTACTTGAAAATGTTGTACCTCAATTTGTGAATTGGGATTTAACAGCAGGCTTATTAATTTATCAAACAGTGTTGTTTGTAATAAGTACACTATTAACAATAACATTAGCAGTAAAATACTCTACAAAAAATACAAAAATAACAACCAAAGAAGAAGCACAAAGTATTTCAAAACCAATTCAAACATTATTAATAGTAATAGCATTATTAGTGATGGGAGTAAACGTAATTTATTATACAGGAACAAGAGCTTCATATATTGCTGATGCTGAAACAAGATATCCAACAATTGAAGGAGTAAGAACAGAACGCGATGAGACATTATTAGCTCAAGAAAAAGTAAACATATATGCTATTTCTGGATTCTACTTAGGAGCAAAAGAAGTTATAACAATTCTTACATATGCATATGCAGTAATATATGTTGAAATGATGCTTGAAAATGAAGTTCAAGCTAAACCAAAGGCAAAAAAAACTAAAAAAGAAGAGAAAGAAGAAGTTTAAAATAAAGATTAAAAGCTGTTACTTATGTAGCAGCTTTTTTATATATAAAAATAAAAAATAAGAAGCGGAAAGTATTATAATACTTGCATTTTTTGAAAAAATATAATATAATTTTTAATCGTTAAGGAGGCCGAAATGAAAGCAATTGAAATTAGAAATAAGTATTTAAAATTTTTTAAGGAACATGGTCATGCGATAATTCCAAGTGCGCCAGTAATACCTGAAAATGATCCATCAGTATTATTTACAACAGCAGGAATGCAACCACTAGTTCCATATCTTCTTGGAGAGAAACATCCGGAAGGAACAAGATTAACAGATTATCAAAAATGTGTAAGAACAAATGATATAGATGAAGTTGGAGACAATAGACATTTAACATATTTTGAAATGCTAGGAAATTGGTCTCTAGGAGATTATTTTAAAGAAGAGTCAATAGCAATGAGCTATGAATTTCTTACAAAGGAATTAGGAATTCCAAATGAAAAATTGTCAGTAACATGTTTTGCAGGAGATGAAGATTGTGCAAGAGACACAGTTGCATATGAATGTTGGAAAAAGGCTGGAATTCCAGATGAGAGAATATACTTCTTCGGAAAAGATGATAATTGGTGGATTGCAGGAGAAGAAGGACCATGTGGACCAGATACAGAAATGTTTTATGATACTGGAAAGCCAAAATGCTCACCAGAATGTAATCCAGCATGTGATTGTGGTAAATATGTAGAAATATGGAATAACGTTTTTATGGAATTCTATAAAGATAAAAATGGATATAGAAAGTTAGAACAAAAAAATGTTGATACTGGTTTAGGGTTAGAGAGAATGACTATGTTGCTACAAGGAAAGAAAACACCATATGAAATAGAAATATTTGCACCAGTAATGAAAAAATTAGAAGAATTACAAAAAGTAGATAGTATAGAAAGCAGAAGAATAATAACAGAACATTTACGTTCAAGCATGATGATTATAAATGATGGAGGAAGACCAAGCAACGTAGATAGAGGTTATATTTTGAGAAGATTGCTTCGTAGAATGACAAGACATATGAATAAGCTAGAAATTGATTTAAACAAAATGCCTGAAATAATAGATGTATCAATAGATAGTTTAAAAGAACTTTATCCAGAATTAGAAAAGAATAAAGAAATAATAAAACAAGTAATCATTGCAGAAAAAGATAAATTTACTAAAACTTTACAAAAAGGCGAAAAAGAATTTGAAAAAGTATCAACTAGATTAAAAGAAAATGGACAAAAGGTAATTGATGCGCAAACAGTATTTAATTTATATGAGACATATGGCTTCCCACCAGAAATGACTGAAGAATTAGCTAAAGAAGAAGGGCTTGAAGTTGATATGGAAAACTATCAAAAACTATTTGAAGAGCATCAAGCAAAATCAAGAATGGGAAGTGAAGCAAAATTTAAAGGTGGATTGGCATCAACAGGAGAAATGGAAGTTAAATATCATACAGCTACTCACTTGTTGAATGCAGCACTAAAAAAAGTACTAGGAGATCACGTACATCAAAAAGGAAGTAATATTACAGCTGAAAGATTAAGATTCGATTTTTCACATGGAGCCAAAATGACAGATGAAGAAAAGAAAAAAGTTGAAGATTTAGTAAATGAATATATTAAACAAGATATAAAAGTTGAAAGACTTGAAATGAAAAAAGATGAAGCTATAGCTTTAGGTGCTGAAGCAATGTTCCTAGAAAAATACGGAGATGAAGTAACTGTATATAAAATAGGAGATGTTTCTTTAGAATTATGTGGAGGACCTCATGTAAGTAGAACAGGAGAACTTGGAACATTCAAAATAAAGAAAGAAGAAGCATCATCATCAGGAGTTAGAAGAATAAAAGCTATATTAGAATAAACAAAGGAGAAAAATATGAGTGATTGTATATTTTGCAAAATTGCAAATAAAGAAATAAATTCAGAAATAGTGTATGAAAATAAAAATGTTGTAGCATTTAAAGATTTAAATCCAAAAGCTAAAATACATATTTTGATAGTTCCTAAAAAACACTACGAAACAATATTAGATTTAGATGAAAAAGAAATTATGGAAGATATGTTAACAGCGGTAAAAGAAATTGCTAAAGAATATAAAATAGAAGAAGACGGATTCAGGCTAATAAATAATTGTAAAGAATATGGAGGACAAGAAGTAATGCACTTACATATCCATATGCTAGGGGGAGAAAAGCTAACAACTACTATAAATTAACATTGCAGAGTTAACGAGATAATGGTTATAATACTAGTAAAGTGGAGGTACATTATTTAATGGAATCTAAAAGAAAAAATATTTTAACATTAATATTAATTATAGTAATAGTTATAATTGCAGGAATTATTGGATACATTGGATTTGAATTAATAAATGAAAATGTAAAGCAAGGAAACGCAGAAGATATAACTGACGAGTTTGATGACCTAATTCCAACAGTAACAGAAGAAGAACTTGCAGAAAGCGAATCAGAAAATGTAGATATAACTAACGAAGAATCGCCAGAACAAAATCAAGGAATATCTCAAACCAATCAAAACGGAGGCAGTACTTCTGGAACAGGAAATAAAGGTACTTATACAAGAAAGAACTATTCATCAACAGGAGTTAGCATAGGTGGATATTGGGTAGTTGGAACAATTAGAATACCAGCTACAGGAATAAAATATTCGATTTTTTCACAAGGAACACCTCAGGCTCTAGAAAGAGGAGTAGGGCAAGTATATACTTCAAATGGTCTAAATCAACCAGGAGATACAGTTATTGCAGGACATAATTATAGAAATAGATTATTTTTTTCTAGAAATAAAAACTTAAAAGATGGAGACAAAATAATAATAAAAGATACGTCTGGTGTTGAAGTAACATATTCAGTATATTATAAATTTATAACAACATCATCAGATGCAACATTTTATGAAAGAGATACTGGAGGAAAAAGAGAAATAACATTAACTACATGTACAGATCAAGGAACTAAAACTGGAGAAAGATATATTATATATGCAAGAGAAGTATAAAGAAAAAAGATACCATAAAAATGGTATTTTTTTGCGTATTACAAGTAATTGACAAAGAGATGAAAAAAAGTGTAAAATATAAGTGTATGATAAATGTAATATGAGGTGAAAAAAATGAAAAATAATAATACATATAGTAAAATATTAACAGTTGCACTTATAGTGGTAATATTAGCGATTGTTGGAGTGCTTGGATATTTGGCATATACTGCATTTGCAGAAAAGAAGATGGGAGACAACGCTCAGCAGGCAGCCGAAGAGTTCGAAAAAACAATTACAGGTACAGGAAAAAAAGCAAGTTCAGGAAATTCAACATTGAACGAATTAAATACAACCTCAAACAGAAATAATAAAAAATATCTAGAAGGATATGAGATTCTAGGAACAATTGAAATACCAAAAACAAAATTAAAATGTACAATACTTAGTGAAGTAACAAAAAGATCAATAGAAATAGGAGTCGGAAAAATATATACGACATCAGGTTTGAATCAACCAGGTACAACAGTAATATATGGACATAACTACAGAAACTCTTTATTCTTTTCTAAAAATAAGGAGTTAACCAATGGGGACAAGATATATATATTAGATCAAACAGGAACTAAGCTTACATATGAAGTATATAATTCATTTGAAACGACAAGTACAGATACAAGTTTCTATACCAATACAGATACACAAGGAAAGGCAGAAATTGTATTATCAACATGTACAGATGACGCCAGTACTACAGATAAACGTTTTATAATTCAAGCTAGAGAAGTTGATTAATAAAAGAAAGGGAAGAAAAATATGTCAAGTAATGGATATGCAGAAGACAGAAATAAAAAAAGTAAAATTTTAGGTGGAATATTAATAGCAGCAATTATAATATTGATAGTTGCACTAGCTTTTATTGGATATAAGATGTTGAATCCTAAGAAAGAAAGCCCAGAAGTTGAACAACAAGCAGAGCAGAAAGTATTAAGCGGAAGCGGACAAAAAAGTAATAGCACAGGCGGAGAATTATCATCAATAGAAACATCATCAAAAAGTAAAGCAAAAAAGAAACTTGAAGACTATGAAATTATAGGAGCGATTGAAATACCTAAAACAGGTCTAAAATGTGATATTTTAAATGAAGTAACAAAAAGGTCAATTGAAATTGCAGTTGCAACGATCTATTCGACTGGAGGCTTGAACCAACCAGGAAATACAGTAATATATGGACATAATTATAGAAATTCATTATTCTTCTCTAAAAATGATGAATTATCAGTTGGAGATAAAATCTATATAACTGATGAAGAAGGAAATAAAAAAACATATAAAATATATGATAAATTTGAAACAACAAGCACAGATACAAGCTTCTATACAAAGACTGCAGAAATGACAGGAGGAAAAGCGGAAGTTACATTATCAACATGCACAGATGATGCAAGCCAAACAGATAGAAGGCTTATTATATTGGCAAGTGCAGAAGAATAGATAATAGAAATAAAAAATATAAGAAAATTATAAAAATGGGTTGACAAACAAAAATAAAAATATTAAAATATAAGAGCGTTTGAAATGGTGGATATAGCGCAGTTGGTTAGAGCGCCAGTTTGTGGCACTGGAGGCCGTGGGTTCGAATCCCACTTTCCACCCCATTTTAAATTAAATATTGGGCTGTAGCCAAGCGGTAAGGCACCAGACTTTGACTCTGGCATGCGTGTGTTCGAATCCCACCAGCCCAACCATAAGACTTTCGATTATGAAAGTCTTATTTTTTTGCAATAAAAAGAAAATAAATAAATTAATAGAATGACAGTTCGTTCGATCCAAAATGGTAATTAAGATAAAAAGTGCGAAAAATGTAATAAAGGACAATAGATAATAAAACAAGATATGCTAATTAGAATACTAGAATCAAAAATAAACGATTATAGCAAATAGATACATAATTAGACAAATGAATAGATAAAACGCAATATTAGCTAAATATGAAATAAAACGTATTGAATAAAATTTGATATTGATATTAAAATCATATATAAGACAAACGTAAAATGATAATAGTAATAAAGAACTATAATGCGATATGAATAATAAAAGGCATAATAGTCAAATTTATAATAGGAAAAAACTTAAAAAATGGCAATACAAACAATGCAAAAGCGGCTTAAAAACTTAGAACTGAAGTGATATAAAAAGCGTCTATAATAAATGTGTAATGCCATAGTAATATTTTTGAAAAATATTTGTAAAAAAGTGTTGACGAAACGAGAAAAAGATGTTAGAATACTAACCGTACCGAGTAGAACAATGCTTGATACAAAGCCTTATTTTAACACTAAAAAAACTTTTTAAAAAAGTTTGAAAAAAGTTATTGACAAGTAACAAAAACGGTGTTAAAATACAGAACAGTTGCGA
>CAKOXT010000005.1 GCA_934130285.1 uncultured Clostridia bacterium
GGGTGAAGTCGTAACAAGGTAGCCGTATCGGAAGGTGCGGCTGGATCACCTCCTTTCTAAGGAGAAACAAATAGTTCAACAAAGGATATTGTTTATTTTTCAATGTACTTTAATTAGTACATTAAAAAATAGAGGAAGCTCATACTAAAGATTAGAACAACGACAACTCTAATAACATGGGCTCATAGCTCAGATGGTTAGAGCGCACGCCTGATAAGCGTGAGGTCGATGGTTCGATTCCATTTGAGCCCACCAAAAGTAAATTATATTTCATATAGTTTACAAATAGTACATTGAAAAATATATAGATAAATATTGATGAAATTAAGGTAAACTAGCATACGAAAGTATGCACAATTGAACCAAACAAAGTTGTAAAGTTGCAAAACTAAACAATGATGGACAATTAACCAGAATCGAAAGATTCAGAGGTTAAGCTACTAAGAGCGTAGGGTGAATGCCTTGGCACCAAGAGCCGATGAAGGACGTGATAAGCTGCGAAAAGCCATGGGTAGGAGCAAATATCCGATAAACCATGGATGTCCGAATGAGGGAACTCAGCTGGTAGAAGAATACCAGTTATCCATACATAAGTAAAGTAGTGTATGTGAAGGGAACGTGGGGAACTGAAACATCTCAGTACCCACAGGAAAAGAAAGAAAAATCGATTCCTTGAGTAGTGGCGAGCGAAAGAGGAAGAGCCTAAACCTATCGTAGTAATATGGTAGGGGTTTGGACTACATAATTGATTCAACAAAGTTAGCAGAATTACTTGGAAAAGTAGACCATAGATAGTGAAAGTCTAGTATGCGAAAATAGAGTTGACATGGTAGTATCCAGAGTAGTGCGAGACACGTGGAATCTCGTATGAATGAGCGGGGACCATCCCGTAAGGCTAAATACTACTTGGTGACCGATAGTGAAGCAGTACCGTGAGGGAAAGGTGAAAAGGACCCCGGGAGGGGAGTGAAATAGAACCTGAAACCCTATGTTTACAAGCAGATAAAGTTCGTTAAAGAACGATATCGTACTTTTTGTAGAACGGTCCGGCGAGTTATTGTATATGGCGAGGTTAAGTATTAAGTAAGATACGAAGCCGAAGAGAAATCGAGTCTGAATAGGGCGTATAAGTCATATATAATAGACCCGAAACCGAGTGACCTATCCATGGTCAGGGTGAAGCTAGAGTAAAATCTAGTGGAGGCCCGAACTGATTGTCGTTAAAAAGGCACCGGATGAACTGTGGATAGCGGAGAAATTCCAATCGAACTCGGAGATAGCTGGTTCTCCTCGAAATAGCTTTAGGGCTAGCCTTGATGAAAGAATAGTGGAGGTAGAGCACTGAAGGAGCTAGGGGCCTAACCAGGTTACTGAACTCTATCAAACTCCGAATGCCATTATTTAGTAGTCAGGAGTCAGACTGCGGGAGCTAAGTTCCGTGGTCAAAAGGGAAAGAGCCCAGATCGTCAATTAAGGTCCCAAAGATATAGTTAAGTGGAAAACGATGTGATTTTGCGTAAACAACCAGGATGTTGGCTTAGAAGCAGCCATTCATTCAAAGAGTGCGTAATAGCTCACTGGTCGAGTGAAGTTGCGCGGAAAATTACCGGGGCTAAACTATACACCGAAATTGCGGATTCATGAGTAATCATGAGTGGTAGAGGAGCATTCTATAGTAGGACGAAGCATGATCGAAAGGACATGTGGACGAGATAGAAGAGAGAATGCCGGAATAAGTAGCGAGAGCAAAGTGAGAATCTTTGCCGTCGAAAGTCTAAGGTTTCCTAGGGAAGGTTCGTCCGCCTAGGGTAAGTCGGGACCTAAGGTGAGGCCGAAAGGCGTAGCCGATGGATAGCAGGTTGAAATTCCTGCACTACAGGTATACTTAAAAAGCGTAAGGGACGCAGGAGAGGAAGATAAGCGAGGAAGAGGAAAAACTCGTATCGAAAGATATAGTGAAAATAACAAGTAACGAATTATCAAGAATCACACTGACAAGAAAAGCTTACGAGCATTGTATATCAGTACCCGTACCGCAAACCGACACAGGTAGATGAGGAGAGGATCCTAAGACGAGCGGGAGAAGCATTGTTAAGGAACTCGGCAAATTGACCCCGTAACTTCGGGAGAAGGGGTACCTATGTAAAAGTAGGTCGCAGAGAAGAGGCCCAAGCAACTGTTTAACAAAAACACAGGTTTCTGCTAAATCGAAAGATGAAGTATAGGAGCTGACGCCTGCCCAGTGCTGGAAGGTCAAGGGGAAGGGTTATTCGTAAGAAGAAGCTTTGAACCAAAGCCCCAGTGAACGGCGGCCGTAACTATAACGGTCCTAAGGTAGCGAAATTCCTTGTCAGGTAAGTTCTGACCCGCACGAAAGGCGTAATGATTTGGGCGCTGTCTCAACAATGTACCCGGCGAAATTGTAGTACTAGTGAAGATGCTAGTTACCTGCGACAAGACAGAAAGACCCCATGGAGCTTTACTGCAGCTTGATACTGGGTTTCGGTAATTTATGTACAGGATAGGTGGGAGACTGAGAAGGCAGAGCGTCAGCTTTGCTGGAGTCACTGTTGGGATACCACCCTTAAGTTACTGAAATTCTAACCATGAATCGTAAACCGGTTCGGGGACAATGTCAGGCGGGCAGTTTGACTGGGGCGGTCGCCTCCTAAAGAGTAACGGAGGCGCCCAAAGGTTTCCTCAGCGCGGACAGAAATCGCGCGAAAGAGTGTAAAGGCAGAAGGAAGCTTAACTGAAAGACAGACATGTCGACCAGATACGAAAGTAGGGCTTAGTGATCCGGCGGTAGTGAATGGAAATGCCGTCGCTCAACGGACAAAAGTTACCCTGGGGATAACAGGCTTATCTCTCCCAAGAGTTCACATCGACGGGGAGGTTTGGCACCTCGATGTCGGCTCATCGCATCCTGGAGCGGAAGTACGTTCCAAGGGTTGGGCTGTTCGCCCATTAAAGCGGTACGCGAGCTGGGTTCAGAACGTCGTGAGACAGTTCGGTCCTTATCTGTCGCAGGCGTAGGATATTTGAAAGGAGCTGTCCTTAGTACGAGAGGACCAGGATGGACATACCGATGGTGTATCAGTTGTCACACCAGTGGCACGGCTGAGTAGCTAAGTATGGAAGGGATAAACGCTGAAAGCATCTAAGTGTGAAGCCCACCTTAAGATAAGATATCCCATACTGTTAAAGTAGTAAGATTCCAGGAAGACGACCTGGTTGATAGGCTGGAGGTGGAAGTGCAGTAATGCATGTAGCTGACCAGTACTAATAGATCGAGGGCTTAACCACGAAAGGTTTACCTTCGAAGAGATATTTGTCTATGTATTTTTGAGTGTACTAAAGTTACAAATTATAAACAAGTTAAACGAAGTTTAGAGTTTGTAAGAAGTGCACAAAGAATTTCTGGTGACTAGATCCAAAGGGAAATACCTGTACCCATACCGAACACAGAAGTCAAGCCTTTGGATGCCGAAAATACTTGCGAGTTACCTTGCTGGGAAGATAGGTTGTTGCCAGTTTTTTATTTTTATAATAATGAAAATCAGAAAATAAATATCAAGTGTATTTACTTTCTGATTTTTTTTGAGTGAAAAATAGGAGATAACATTAATTAACAAATTGGCAATAATAAAGAAAAAAGTATTAGTAAAAATCGAAGACAAAGCATGTATGATAAATAGCTAAAATGTAATAAATATGTAATAAAAACAATATTGAATAAAATTTACCATGTGATAAAATATAATAACTAGGATAAACACAAGGAGAAAAGAAATGTCAATAGAACTAGATTTCGTTAAACAGTTAACAGCAACAAAAGCTGTAAAAGATGAAGCAAATTATATAAGTAAAAAACAAATAAAGGAATCATATCAATCACTTATAAATTCAGCATTCTTATTTGGAAAAACAAGACATGAATACGAAAAATTAGAAGATAAAATAAAATTAGAGTTTTCATATTTATGTTTAATAAAGATATTAGAAGACTATAGTGAAGATTATGAAGTTGAAAAAGCCGATTTAAGAGATAAAGCAAGACAAGTTTTTAAAAGTGCAGAATCATATAAAGAAGTCTTAAGAGAAAAAAATAAAAATAAATGTTCATATATTAATCCATATCAAAACTTATTATTAGGTAATTCCGCAACACATGTTGAAATAATTAGAGGATACGAAAGACAATTGGCTGTTATAGGAAGATTATTAGATTTGGAATTAAATAAAATCGAAATAGATCCAAAACAAATAATAGAATGTTTTGCAACTTTTTTATTGCAAAAACAATCATTTGAAATTTTATCAAATCCTTTAAATAAAAGAGAAATAGATGAAGAAATATTGATAAATTTTAATCCAAACCAAGAAGAGTTATACTCTAAAGTTGGGATTGATGATCTGTCATATATCCCAGAAAAAGATGGAGAAATATACAAAATGAAAAATAAATTCAATGATATCATAATGTTTCAAAAAATAGGAACACTAGGATATGAAAAATTTAAAACTAGAACAGGTAAAACATCTTTTAGAGATAATTATACATTACAAAATTATAGAGTTAGAAAAGAATATAAAAGTTTTATTGATATGGAATATGAAAAAGATATTCCAACTAGAGAGTTTAACATATTTACAGATTTAAATATATCACAACTAACAAGTGATCCAGAATTTACTGCTTTACATGCTGATATATTATTTTCAGATTTAAACTTAGAACAAGCACAATTGCACAATGCCGGATATATAGGTGAAATAATTCGCAATGAAAATGGAAAATATGATGTTTATCATTATCAAGATAAATTATGTGCTTGCAAAGAATATGAAAAACATTTAATATAAAGGAGATAATATGAGAAGAAAAAAATACATGGGTGATTTTATTACTCATATAACTAGATATCCTACAAGAGTCGATATGCAACATTTAATATCATTGAACATTATAAAAGGCGTAATGGAAAGAATGCAAGAAGATATTGGAGAAAAATATAGTAAATCTTCTGAAATTGAGAAACTAGAAACTATGGCAGAAATAAAAATGGCATATATTATGTTATATGAAGCATATAAAAAGAGCAATCCAGGGAAAGAAATTGATGAAGATGAAATGTTTGAGAAGCAAGAAATCATCGATATAGCTCATCAGATTGAGGAAAGAGCTGACAAAGATTATGAAGATGTGCAAAAATTAAAAAGAGAGAATCCTAGAGGTTTAAATGAATACAGAGATCTTGGAGTAAGAAATTTGAAGCCGATAGGAGAAATCGATTTAACATATATACAAAAGTTAAGGATGCTAAATAATGATTTATCAAGAAAAATTCAAAATAGAAATTTTAGTGAACAAGAAATAATTAGATACAGAACTTTGTTAATGATAATACAGGAAGCACACAGAAATTTATCTGATCCAGAATATAAGCGCAAATTAGATGAGATATTATTATTGAATTTTACTCCTGATCAATCACAAAAGTTTGTATCAGGAAACTTTGCAGAAATAACATATATTCCAGAAAGAAAATATATCAAAGGAGAAAATGGAAAATTCCACGAACCTCAATTTGTCGCATATAATTCAGCAGGAGATGAAATGATAATTAAGCAGACAGCTAATCTGGGATTTGGAAGATTCAGAAAAAAAGATGGAAATGTTACTTATAAAGATGAATATTCGCTAAAAGAATATAACATTATAAAACAATATAGCAATCCAGAAATAGTTCAAGCACGAAAAGTCAAAGCCAAAAGAAAAGATGCAAAAACAAGATGGAATGATGAAGTGGATGGGGAAGAATTTAGAGTATATGGAAACATGAATACTAAGTTATTAACAAGTAAAGATGTTGATCCTGAATATGTAAGATATAACACAGATGTGTTATTATCAACCGTAAATTTAGATGAAGCACTGGAACATAATGGTGGCTATATTGGTGAAGTATATGTAGATCAAAGAAGTAGAGAATACGTTGTACATCATGATAGTGATAGAGTGTGTTTGGCTACAGAATTTCAAAATTATACTACAGCTCATCCAGAAGTTCCTGAAAATAAAGCAATTTGCATAAAACTAGATAAAAAAAGAAGAAGACAACAAACACCGGAGGAAAGATAATGGCAAAGAAAATATGGAAATCAGGAACATTTATTTATCCAATTCCAGCGGTAATGGTATCATGTGGAGATATGGATAAATCAAATATAATCACAGTGGCATGGACTGGAATATTAAATACAAATCCAGCAAAAGTATATATATCAGTAAGACCAACGAGATACTCATATGATATTATTAAAAAAACAGGAGAATTTGTAATAAATTTAACAACTAAAGAATTAGCATATGCAACAGATTGGTGTGGAGTAAAAACAGGAGCAAAAGTAGATAAATTCAAAGAAATGAAATTAACTAAACAAAAATGTGAGTTTGTTTCTGCACCAGCTATAAAAGAATCTCCTGTATCAATAGAGTGTAGAGTAACAGATATAAAAGAATTTGGATCACACCACACATTTATAGCAGATGTACTATCTATAGATGCAGATGAAAAATACATAGACGAAAAAGGAGCATTTGATATATCTAAGTGCAATTTGATAGCATATGCTAACGGTGGGTACTACGAATTAGGAAAGAAAGTAGGAAAATTTGGTTACTCGGTAGAAAAAAAGAAAAAAAAGCCACAAAAAAATGCTTAGAATGTTGACAATATACATGTTTTGTGATAAAGTAATTAAGCATGATTTGTTTCATGCATCACATCGTTGAAATAAATAATATAAAAACTTCACAAAATAAAAACGGAGGTGTAGTAGATGGCTGCAAAAGGACCTAGAGAATCTATAACATTAGAATGCACAGAATGTAAAAGAAGAAATTACATGACAGAAAAGAATAAAAGAAATAACACAGAGAGATTAGAAGTAGTTAAATATTGCAAGTTTTGCAAAAAACGTACAACACACAAAGAAACAAAATAGTCCTTTAAGGAGGAAAAATAATGGCTAAAGATACAAAAAAGAATAAGGTTAAAAAAGAAAAGAAAGAAAACAAAACTTTCTTAAAAGATTTTAAAGCAGAACTAAAAAAAGTTACTTGGCCAACAGCAAAACAACTTGCTAATAAAACAGCAATTGTTATAGCTATAGTGTTAATTATATCTGCAATTGTATTTGTATTAGATTTCGCATTTGACAAAGGATATGAATTTGTTGTAACAAAAGCATCAAGTTCATTAAACAAAGCTGAAACAACAAATGCGACTGAAGATAAAAATACTAATGAAACAACATCTGACGGCGAAGAGAGCGTTACAACAGAAAATGTTGATGGCGCATCAGATATTACATTAGATGCCAATACAACAGATGAAGGAACTGCTGAATAATATCTAAAATAAAGGAGGCTACAAGAATGTCTCAAAGTGATAATAGCTTAGAGCCAAAATGGTATGTAGTTCATACATATTCTGGATACGAAAACAAAGTTAAAACAGATTTAGAAAAAACAATTAAAAACAGAGAATTAGAAGATTTCTTCTTTAATATAGTTGTTCCAATGGAAGAACAAGTTGAGATTAAAGATGGAAAAAGAAAAACTAATTTAAAGAAAGTTTTTCCTGGATATGTTTTAGTAAAAATGATTGTAACAGAAGAATCTTGGTATATCGTTAGAAATACAAGAGGAGTTACAGGTTTCGTTGGTTCAGGAACAGATCCTATTCCATTAACTGATGATGAAATCAGAAATATGGGATTTGATGATGTACCAGTTAACATTGATTATGATGTTAATGATAATGTAAGAGTTATGAACGGACCATTAGAAAACTTCATTGGTGTAGTACAAGAAATTAATAAAGAAAAACACAAAGTAAAAGTTTTAGTTTCTATGTTTGGAAGAGAAACTCCAGTAGAACTTGAATTTTCACAAGTGCAAAAAATTGATTAATAATTTCATTTTAAAGGAGGTGCAATAAAATGGCAGAGAAAGAAGTAGTTAATGTTATCAAATTACAAATAGAAGCAGGAAAAGCAACACCAGCTCCACCAGTTGGACCAGCATTAGGATCTAGCGGTGTTAATATCATGCAATTCGTTAAAGAATTCAATGATAGAACAGCTAACCAACCAGGTATGATCATACCAGTTGTTATTTCTGTTTATAAAGATAAATCATTCACATTTGTTACAAAAGTTCCACCAGTTGCAGTTTTAATTAAAAAAGCTTTAAAGATTCAAAAAGGATCTGGAAAGCCAAATATGGAGAAAGTTGCAAAAATAACAAAGGAACAAGTTAAAGCAATAGCTGAACAAAAAATGGAAGATTTAAATGCAGCTTCAATAGAAGCAGCTATGAGTATGGTTGAAGGTACAGCAAGATCTATGGGTGTTACTGTAATCGACTAATCATAAATAAATTGGGAGAATTAATATAATTCGTTAGAACCAAAGGAGGATTTAAATGAAAAAAGGAAAAAGATATCAAGAAGCTGCTAAATTAGTAGATGCAGCAAAGGCATATGAAGCTAAAGAAGCTTTAGAAGTAATCGAAAAAATGCCAAAAACAAAATTTGACGAAACAGTTGAATTACATGTTAAATTAGGTGTTGATTCAAAACATGCTGACCAACAAGTTAGAGGAACTGTTGTATTACCAAATGGAACAGGTAAAACTCAAAAAGTATTAGTATTTGCAAAAGGTGACAAAGCTAAAGAAGCTGAAGAAGCTGGAGCAGATTTTGTTGGAGCTGAAGAATTAGTACCAAAAATAGAAAAAGAAAACTGGTTTGACTATGATGTTATAGTTGCAACACCTGATATGATGGGTGTAATCGGTAGATTAGGTAAAGTATTAGGACCAAAAGGATTAATGCCTAACCCTAAATCTGGAACAGTTACAATGGACGTTAAAAAAGCAATAGCTGAAATTAAATCTGGTAAAGTTGAATATAGATTAGACAAAACTAACATTATTCACTTAGGATTTGGAAAAGTTTCATTTGGAACTGAAAAATTATTAGAAAACTATAACTGCATTATAGATGCAATAATTAAAGCAAAACCAGCAGCAGCTAAAGGACAATATATTAAGAGTGTCTCAATCTCTACTACAATGGGACCTGGTTTATACGTAAATCAAAAATAATAAAGATTAGCCAAAGACAGTAGGCAATAAGTAAGTCCTACCGAGGTGAATTGTGAAGGGTTTTTATAACTTCAATTTGCCTCGATTGGTGAATTGAAGTTTTTATTTATATAGAAGTAAATAAATTAATTTAAGTAAAAAATAATTTAATAAATAAATAGGAGGTGTAATTTTGGCTAGCGAGGTTATTTTAAAACAAAAAGAAGAAGAAGTTAAGAAATTAGCTGAAAAAATGAAACAATCATCTTTAATTCTTTTAGCAGACTACAGAGGAATAAACGTTGCTGATGTTACTGAATTAAGAAAAAAATTAAGAGAAGTAAACGGAAATTACAGCGTTATCAAAAATAACATCACAAGAAGAGCTTTAAGTGAATGTGGTATAGAAGGATTAGATGAATTTTTAATTGGACCTACAGCCGTTATTACAACAGAAGAAAGTTATTTAGATTCATTAAAAGCAGTTTATGAATATGCTAAAAACAATGATTTCTATAAAATTAAAGCTGGTGTAATAGATGGTAAAGTAGTTTCAAGCGATGAATTAATCGCACTTGCAAAACTTCCATCAAGAGAAGTTCTTATTGCACAACTTGCTGGAGCATTACTTGGAAATATTTCAAAACTTGCAGTTGCTCTTGATCAAGTAGCAAAACAAAAAGAATCTGCTGAATAATAAGCAGAAAAATATAATAAAAAGTGTAAAACACTAAAAAAATTTAGGAGGATTTAATAATGGAAAAAATAGAAAAATTATTAGAAGAAATTGATAGCTTAACAGTTATCGAATTATCAGAATTAGTTAAAGGAATTGAAGAAAAATACGGAGTATCTGCAGCAGCAGTTGCAGCACCAGCAGCTGGAGCAGGAGCTGAAGCAGCTGAAGAAAAATCTAACTTCGACGTAGTATTAAAAGAAGCTGGATCAAATAAAATAGCTGTAATCAAAGTTGTTAGAGATGTTACAGGATTAGGATTAAAAGAAGCTAAAGATTTAGTTGAAGGAGCTCCAAAAACAGTTAAAGAAGGAGCTGAAAAAGCTGAAGCAGAAGAAATCAAAGCTAAATTTGTTGAAGCTGGAGCAGTTGTTGAATTACAATAATTTATTTATTAAATATAAAGAGTATGCAAAACGCATGCTCTTTTTTTATATGCATGAAATTGTAAGTAAAATGAGGTAAAAAATAGTTGATAATTATTTTATTATAATATATTATAATAAAGAGGTGAAAATATGAAATCTGAAAAAGGTGTAACTTTAATTAGTTTACTTACATATGTAGCCATATTATTGACTGTAATGGTTATAATAGGCAGAATAACAGGTGTTTTTCAAAAAAGACTAGATAATATAGATGCAGAAAACAATGCATCAAATGATTATACATTACTAAATTACACAATTTTAACTGAAGTAAAAAAAGATAAAGCCACTGCCGAAATAGGCAAAATGATTGGAGGAAATGGAACAAATTATACTTTTACACCAAATGAGAGTGATTCTATAACAGGAACAGCAATAAAATTTGGTGACGGTAATGTTCTAGGTTATATAGGAGAACGAATTTATTTTAATAAAGTTAAAATAGCAGATGATGTAAGTGAGTTTACTATAGCATACAATAAATCTGCAGATACAAGTACAAGTAGTTCAATAAGTATACATGCTAAAATAGGCAATCAAGAATATGAGCAGGAGTATACATTTAGATAAGTTTTCAATATTAGTAATACACACGGTATTACAAAAAAATAAATAAAAACGGGAGGGAAATATGAACGAAGAAAACCAAACAACAAAAGTGAAAAAAAGCGGAAAAGCTAAAAAAATTATTATTGCTGTTGTTGCAGTAATTGTTATATTAGCAATTGTTATTGGAATCCTAATTGCAACAGGAAAATTCGAGCTTAACTTAAGCAAAAAAAGTAAGATGGAAGCAGGTATTGAACAATTAGGAGAAGCATTTACAAAGCCAATGGACTTAATAGCAGATGCTGCTGAAAAAAATGGAACAGTAGTAAAAGTAGTTGATAATATAAACAAAGACTCTGCAATTGAAGCATCAACAGAAATGTCTGCTAAAATCGATAGCCTAGATTTTGATTCATTATCTTCATCAGAACAAAAACAAGTTGATTCTCTTGTTGATTTAATCAACGCAAGCAAATTAGGATTGGACTTAAGATATGATGGCAACAAATCAGCATATGCAAAGATTAATGGAAGTATAGATGGGGTAGAACTATCAGGAGAAGGATTCTATGATGGATCACAAGCTGGATTTAGATCAGAAGAACTAAATACAAAATGGATCACAATATCACAAAGCGATATTGAAGATTTATTAGATGAAAATGGATTAGATATAGAGGATATCAAAAAAGTTATATCTACAACATCAGAACAAATGGACGAAATCATGAAATCTGTTGAAGTAGATGAAAAAACACAAAAAGAAATCAGAAAAAGATATTCAGATGTAATGAAAGATTTCATAAAAGATAAATCTAAAAAAATAAAATCAGAAAGTACAAAAGTTGAAGTAGACGGAAAAGATAAAAAATGTACAAAATTAACATTAAAATTAGATGCAGATGATATAAAAGATATAGCAAAAGAATATGTAGAAACATTTGCAAAAGATGAACAAATGAAAGAAATATTAACAAAATCAGCTTCAGCATATGCCAAAATAATGGAAGAAGCAGATCCATCATCTTCAGCTGATGATATATCAAGTATGATTGACGAATTATATAACAACATAGATGAAATTAAAGATGAAATAGACAATTTAGAGTTTGATGGAACAGTAAAATTAACAGTATATGCAACAGCAACAAAAGTATATAGAACAGATATAGACATTGATGTAGACGATAGCAATATTTCATTAGCTACAACATTTAATAAAGAAAATACAGAAGTAGAACTATCTGCAGATGATACTAAAATGGCAACATTAACAATAGAATCAAAAAAAGATGAAGTAAATGTAAAAATAGAAACATCAAAATTACTTGGCAGTATGTCTATGGAATTGAATTATAAAGTTGAAGATAAAAAATCAGAAATGAAAATGGCAATAAATGCTGGAACATATGGAACAGCAACGATAACATCAACAACAGAAATAACAAAAAATGAGGATAATGAATATTCTGATACAACAACAATTTCAATGGATGCAGATATTCCAAATGAAATGACAGCAAAAATGAATATAACATTAAAAACAAATATTAAAGTTGGAAATGTTTCAATTCCAAAAGTATCATCAAGTGACTCTGTTGATATTAATGATGAAGACGCATTAAATGAATATATTACAGAAGCTACTAAAAAAGCTGAAGATCTTGGAAAAGATTTATCAGAAATAAAAGTATTAGAACCATTTATAGAAAATGTTACTGACGCAATAGAGGAGGCAACAGATTCAACTACAAATAGTTCAAGCTATTCAGATTATTCATCATCTGACGATGAAACAATTTCACTAGAAGATGAACTTAATGCATTAAATGATGCATATGCAGAATCTATAATAAATTACTAAAAACAAAATTTAATAAAGTACACTACTAAATATTAGAAAAAGTAGTCATTTGCTAGAAAATTAGCAAAATACACCACTTCTGATATTTCGTGGTGTATTTTTTTTATGAAATGTTATAAAACAGTTTATAGTTTCATAATTTTTGTAGTAAAAAAATTTATCATATGATATAATTTTCTCAAATATTACGAAAGATGGTAAGAAATATGAGAGAAGATTTTGAAAAAATTTATGAATTTACAAATGAGAAAATAGTAAATGAAAAACAAAGAGTAAAAGAGTATAAAAAAGATATTAGGCAATCAGAAGGATTAATAATTGGGATAATAGTTGTATGCCTAATAATTTCATTTTTAGCTCCAACGCAAATGGCTCAATATATTTTTGTAACAGTCGCAGCAATGATGTTTATCTTTTGCACATTCTACACATTTAAAGGCGAGAGAAGGATAATTGAAAAACAAAACAAATTTAGTGAAGTTGCTTTATCAGAATTAGCAGTCCATATAAAAGATGGATTTGTATATGAAAAAGATGAAGAATTATCAGGAAGCTATTATAGAAAATCAGGCTTTAACAGAATATATAAAGAGTTAGAATCATATGGATTAATATCTGGAACAAAAGATGGACACTCTATTTCATTATCAAATATTATAGTAAAAGCTCCGAATAAAGAATTATTTAGAGGAATATTTGCATATGGCACATTAAAAAAATCGATAAAAGAAATCGATGTAATGAGAGTAAACAGTAAGAACAACAAAAAGGAAAAATATGAGCTTCCTAATCAAGAATTATATATGTATGCAGAAGAAATGAATGATGCTAGAAAAATTATTAATGATGATGTGATAAAATTTATTGAAGAATTTAAGAATGAAACAAAATATAAATTTGAATTCATGATTAATAAAGAGTTAGTGTTTTTTAGATTTTTTGATAACGAAATTTTAACAAAACCAATTGCTAATGATAAAGAAACAAAAGAATATCTATATAAATATTATAGAATTATAGAATTCTTGTCAGAGTTCATAGAAAAAATCGAAAAATAAAAGGGGATAATATGGGATTAGTAATTGAAAATGTAAGCAAGACATTTGTTGATAAAAAAGCTGTAGATGATATATCATTCAGAATTGAAAAGCCAGGTGTGTTTGCATTACTTGGAACAAACGGAGCTGGAAAAACTACAACTATAAGAATGATGTTAGGTATTTTAAAAAAAGATACAGGCACAATTTTGTGGAATGGAAAAAGTGTAGATAGAAAGAATGTAAATTTTGGATATTTACCAGAAGAAAGGGGAATATATCCAAAAACCAGAATAGTTGATCAATTAGAATATTTTGCTAAATTAAAAGGAATGACAAAGCAAGAAGCACAAAAGAATATAGACTATTGGTTAGATAAATTAAAAATGACAGAATACAAATATCAAACAGCAGAAAAATTATCAAAAGGAAATCAACAAAAAATTCAATTCATAACAGCAGTTATGCATAATCCTGAACTAATAGTATTAGATGAACCATTCAGTGGTCTTGATCCAGTAAATACAGAATTATTAAAAAATATTATTTTGGAACTAGTAAAAGAAGATAAATATATAGTAATGTCAAGCCATCAAATGAATTCCGTAGAAGAATTTTGTGAAGATGTTGTAATATTAAATAAAGGAAAAACAGTATTAAAGGGAAATCTTAATGAAATAAAAGATTCATATCCAGTCAAAAAAATAGAAATAGATACAAAAGTAGATATTACTAAAATACTTCAAGATAATAAGCTTGAAACAAAAAATAAAGAGGGGCGTAAACATATAATATCAATAAATAATCAAGAACAAGCACAAACTTTATTAAATGATTTAGTAAGAAATGATATAGTAATTGAAAAGTTTGAATTATTAAAGCCTACATTACATGAAATCTTTATAGAAAAGGTAGGTGAGTAATATGAAAGACTTTTTTACAGTAGCAGAATTTACAGTGAAAGAAACAATAAGAAGAAAATCATTTAGTATATCAATGCTAATCATAATTGTAATTATAGTGATAGGATTTAATATCCCTAATATTGTTAATCATTTTTCAAATGGAAGTTCTGAAAAAGAAAAAATATTAATAGTCGATTCAGACAATATATTTGAAGACACAATAATTAATATTGGAAATGAAGATAGTTCATACGAGTATACAATATCTAAAGATAGTATTTCTCAGGATGATATAAAGAAAAAATTGAAAAATGACGAATTTGATTCATGTTTAGTATTTAAAAAAGAGAATCAAAAAATTCAAATAGATTATATAGTTGAAAGCCTAATGATAGGACAAACAATTCCTCAAGATCTAATAGAAAATTTTTCAATACAATATACAGCAGTACAAATAAAAAAAGCAGGCTTAACCCAGGAACAACTAGAAAGTATGTTCACACAATTTGATATAAATACAATACAAATAGATGAAAATGCTGCAAAAGGAAATAGCATAGTTCCAATGTTACTTAGTATAGTTTTATTTTATGCAATTTATTTTTGCGCATATCAAGTATCGACATCAATAACAACAGAAAAAACATCAAAAATAATGGAGACATTAGTTACATCAACATCTCCAAAGCAAATTGTACTAGGAAAAACTGTTGGAATAGGATTTGTTGGAATATGCCAAGTTGCAATAATTACAATGACAGCAGTATTTTCTGCAAAAACATTTTTACCAGTAGAATCAATAAAAAATGTATTTGATCTTTCAGCAATAAATGCACAATTTATTATAGCAACAATTGTATATTTCTTACTTGGATATTTTATGTATGCATTATTATATGCATTAACAGGTTCGATGGTAAGCAAACCAGAAGACATACAATCAGCAAATGGACCTGTAGCAATACTTGCAGTAATAGGATTTTATTTATCATATTTTTCAATGGTTAATCCAGCAAGTAATATAAATTTATTTGCAGCTATATTTCCTATATCAGCACCATTTTGTATGCCATTTAGAATATTAGTAGGTAGTGCAAAACTTCCTGAAATTATAGCATCAATAGGAATATTAGGTGTATGCATTTTAGCTATAGCAAAAATTTCAATAAAAATATATTCAAATGCCATTTTAAATTATGGAACCAAACTAAGTTTAAAAAATGTATTAAAAATATATAAATCAAAAAATTAAATAATGAAAGAAGGAGAAAACATGAGAATATATCCAAAAATAACTGCACAAAAAAATAGCGAAGAAATGGATAAAATAGTCAAAGAAAGTGAAGGAATAGAAATTCAATATTTCGATGAAAATGGTATTATGTCAGAATTCAATTTTGAAGATACAATAAGAATGAGAAAACAGCAATATCCAAATTTAAAAGAAATAACAGTTCACCCACCATTATCAAATTACAATTTAGAAATGGTTGTATGCAAAGATATAAAATTAGTGGAAGAACAATTAAAAAAATTAGTACAATTATCAGAAGAATTAAATATAGAAACTAACATGATTTTCCATACATATTGGACAAAAAATCAATATATAGCAACAGGTTTAGCAAATAAATTAAAAGAACTTTTAAAAATAATAGAAAATAAGCCTGTTACAATACTAATAGAAAATATATATATGATTCTAGATGAAAAACAAGAATGTTCAGCAATAGAAATAGTAAAATATATAGATCATCCAAACTTAAGAGCTTGTATAGATACAACTCACGTACATTGTAAAGCTAACATATACAAAAAAGATTTTGACGAATTAGTAAATCAAGAATTTGAACCAGCTACTTGTGAAAAATATGTAAAACAAGTTCATTTTGCATCAGCATTAAATAATGATGGATATATTGAAAAAAGAACACATGGAAGAAAGCATGAGTCAATTGAAGAATTAGCTAAAGAATATGAATGGTTAAAAAATCATGGTATGGGAGAGAAAAATTACATAACAGAAGTAAGTGAAGATGATTATTCAACAAGAGTTGATCAAATTGAGGAAATAAAAATGCTAAAAGAAGTATATGAACATAAATAATATAATTAAAAACTAAATGCAAATATGAAGTGCACCATGTTTAGTAGAAACAATAAAAATACTATTGTATCTACTAAACGAAGGTGTATTTTTTTTTTTAGAAAAGATTATATGCAAAATTGAAAAGAAGGAAACAAAAGTAAAAATATAATCATTAAAGAAGCGGAAACCACGCCGTTAAATATTTTTCCGAAAATATATGTTTTAATAGATAAATCAGTTGAAGAAATAACGCTCCAAACCTGTAGAAGAACAGAAATTCCACCAATTCCAAGCAAGAAAGCAGTAATTACTAAATTTAAAAATAGCGATGATTGAGATATAGTAGAAATTAATTGAATTCCACTTGTTATTTCCAAAATTCCTAATAAAGTATAGAAAATCCATGAGTTATGTATAAAAGATAATATTCCAGAAGTTTGAATCATAGAAATAATCAAAGAAAAAATAACCACGAACCCACATACAATACTTAATGTAGAAAAAGCTTTTTTAATTGATACACTTACAATTTCGCCGAAAGAAGAAAAGTTTAAATCAGAACTATATGTAATTGAATTATCTCTAAAATTCCTTTTTACAAAATGCCCAAAAATAAAACCAGTTATAATACAAGAAACAAAGTGAATAAAGTAAAGAAGAAATCCAATAGAAGAATTCAAATAAATTCCGCAACCAACACTACCAATTATAAATAAAGGACCAGCGTTATTGGTAAATGTCAGAAGATAGTCACCATCAATTTTTGTAATCTTATTTGACTCACGTAAATTAGCAACTATTTTTGCACCAACAGGATATCCACTAATAATTCCCATGACAAAAGGGTAAGCACCAATGGCAGGCGAAGAAAAAAGAGTTGGCATTATTTTAGAAAATTTAGCCGAAATTAGCGAAATAATTGTTGTATGTGAAAGTAATTCAGTAACAATTAAAAATGGAAATAAACTAGGAAATATTGCGGATACGAACAATGATATAGAAGACTGAACAGCTAAAATATTAGATTGTGAAAATAAAATTAATCCTATGCCAAAAAATATTATTAAAATAGTTAAAAAATAATTACTAATCTTTTTCATAATAGAAAATTTATTCTCTTAAGAAAAAAATATGCACTATAATTAATAAATAAAATTCATTAATTATAGTGCGTGCCTGATTTTATATAATTACACAAATTAATATTATAAAATTAATTTGTATAATTCCATCATACGAGAAAGCTCAAATTCTGTTGCTTCTTCATTAAAACTAAAATCATAAAGCTCAATTGAAACTTCCTGCTCAACTTCAGTAAGGTACTTAAAACAAGCAAGTTTTAAATTAGAAATAGTAGTATATTTAAAGTCAGAATTTTTTTCTTGAACTCGTTTAACTAAAATATGTATTATTTCTTCACGAAGCATAGAAATACAACGATTATAATCTTTATACTCGAAGTATGTAGAAAATAAATTCTTATTCAATGCCATGGTCAGTACCTCCTTTTAATTGAGACTTTGATTTTACTGGAATATAATCATCGCCCACTTTAGACAAGATTACACCAGAATCTAGATCTATATATCTTCTTTCAAATTGCTTCTTTATCTTCTTATTAGGAGAAAGATATTCTGTTTTTAAATGATCAGGTATGTGTTTTGAATCAATCATACATAAATGCGAAACAAAATTAGGATTTGCCATAGATGAAGCTGCTTTTTGATGTTTTTTTATAATAGTTTTTTGTTTATCATTCATTGAAAGTACAATATGCGCAGGAAGTGTTTTTCCTGTACTAGGATTACAAAAATCATCAGCCCCTTCATAAATTGGAACAATAGCATTTCCATTTATAGATTTTAAGAAATCTCTAATAACATCAAGCCTTACGTGGACCCTTACTGGAAAAGAAAGTCCAGCATCAAGACCAATACCTAATTGAACTGATGGATTAGAAAAAGTACCATCATCAGAAATATTATTTAAAATAACACCGGCATTTAAAAGTTCAGAAGTATTAAAAATTCCTAGGTTAGTTAGTATAACCTTAATAGATTCATCTTTCATTCCATAAGAAGCATATATAGGATTTTGTAATCTTACATACCAATCCGCATCTGTAGTTAAATCATTTTTTGAATTAGGCAATGTTTTAGAAAAATATGAAGCGTATGCTGTTCCAAAAGAATCTCTTAGCTTTTCAAAATAAGGTTCATATGAATATCTAACAATTTTATTTTCGATATCATTAGAAAAATCCTTTTCATTATCTGATTCTCTCTGATTTATTTCTATTTGCTTTCTTTCTACAAATGCACGAGCAGATGGATATAAAGTATCCATTTTTATTAACATTTCACGAATTTGATCTTGAGAAATATCAATCTCTTCATCTGCCAAAACTTTGTCAATCAATCCAAATTCATTAACTGCAAACATAGATTCACTATATAAGCTTAATTCTTTTATATATCTATTAGACCAAAAAGTATTAAGAGCAAGCAAGCTTTCCAAAGGAATGCTCTTAGAAGATAATACATTAGCAGAAAGTAATTGCTTTACTCTATTAGGGTCTATAAATTCTTTAATTTCTTGAGTTATTTGATAATGTGAGTAAGATTTAACTTTTTCTATAAATTGCTTATTAGGCATACCATTTTTA
Organism: uncultured Clostridia bacterium; assembly: GCA_934130285.1. Classification (GTDB taxonomy): domain Bacteria; phylum Bacillota; class Clostridia; order TANB77; family CAG-508; genus UMGS1994. The sequence goes on from CAKOXT010000005.1 coordinate 19,431, forward strand.
CATACTACAGAAGCATATTCTGGAAATCCCATTTCATACATTTGATTAACATATGATACTAAATAAGAATCCAAATGACCTAAAGAATCAAGATTTTCTACTAGTGATGCAGTTGAATGAGATAAATCGTCACGCAACCATTGATCTAAAGCTTCTTGATCATAAGGTAAATATGAAAAAGAATTATTCATAAAAAGATTTGAAAAAATTAAAAATCTTTTTCTATCAGCAGGATTTCTATACCAAGTAGAGTATTCTTTAATTTTGACTCTTTTTTGAATGGTAGACAATTCATCAGATGCTAAAACATCAGCAATTTCTGGCAGTTCAAAATGATCACCAAAAAATTTCTTGCTATAAAATCTTAAGTTTTTATGTAATATATCATCTAAATTTTTATAGTTCTCATCAGATTCTTCAATATAGTCTCCTAAAACAACTTTGAAAACTTCTTTTTTTAAATTATAAACATAATAAATAAGACATTCATCAAAATTATTACATTCCTGAAAAGAATTTAATGACTTAGTATCAGTTTGTTGAAGTTTTTGTGAGATTTCATCATATTTATCTTTATGAGCTTGTAGATATCTACAACAAAAATATTCCATTGATTCAGTGAAGACAAAAGAGTTTTCAAATACACATTGTGAATATTTATCAATCTCATCAAACAATATAGTCTGCATTTCATCATGTGTAATTTTTGGATTTGCATTTTTTATATCACGCAAATGTTGAATTATGGATTGTAAATTTCTTTGTACATAAAAAGGTTCTTGCTCTTGTGCAGCTTGTCTAGTTTTTGCACGAGATAATGCAAATTCAAAATTAGATATATTTTTTTTCAATATCTTAACATAGCTCCTTTCATAATTTTTTAAAAAAGTTAACATAACCATTATAACATCAATCAAACTCAATTACAACAAAAGAGGCATAAAACATTGAATAAATTAATAAATTATGATATAATACCAAACTGTATTTATAAATAAAAAATAAAACCAAATATATATAATATATCAAAATTAAAAAGAAAGGGATTAATCAATTAGATAGATTAATATTTCTATATAATTGATTATACGAGGATAGAATGAATTCACTTGTTAAAATTGTACCTAATGTAAAAAAGTACAAATCATATATAGAGGATGTTCAAAAAAAAGTAACTCCAATCATGATATCAGGTCTAACTGATAGTGGAAAAATACATTTTGCATATTCTACAGGTTTTTACGCAGAAAAGCCAATATGCATTGTTACATATAATGAGTTACAAGCCAAAAAAATCATAAAGGATTTATCATATTTTGAAGATAAGATTGACTTCTTTCCAAAAAAAGAAATACTAGCTTATGATTATTTAACAGAAAGTAAAGATTCACTTTTTGAAAGAATAGAAGTATTAAACAATATAGTAAATAAAAAAACAAAAATCATAGTAACTACAATAGAAGCAATAATGCAACCAATGATTTCAAAAGACATATTATACAAAAATTTACTACATTTAAAAGTAGGGCAAGAACTTGAACTAGATAAATTAAAGGAAACATTAGTAAGTTTAGGATATGAAAGATATGATGTAATAGAAGGAAAAGGACAATTTAGCATAAGAGGTGGAATTGTTGATATAGCAATAAATTCTAAAAATGGAATTCGTATAGAATTCTGGGGAGATGAAATAGATTCTATTAGAAAATTCAATATTCTTACCCAAAGATCAACAGACATGATTGATGAAGCAAGCATATATCCAGCATATGAATACGTATTAGAAAATAGCATAGAAACGGTTTGCAAAAAGATTGAAGAAAGTAAATATGCAGGAGTATTAAACGATATTGCTGAAGAAGATATTGAACAAATAAGATCAGGTGATTACATAAGTAAAATTGATAAATACTTCAATTATTTTTATAACACCAAATCAAGTTTTCTAGATTATTTAGATGAAAACTATATAATTTTCTTAGATGAAATTTCAAAAATAAAAGCCAGATCAGAAAATATAATTAAAGACAATGAAACAATAATCAAGGGCTTAGTTGAGAAAAGAAAAATTCCAATTCAAATTATTGAAGAAACTTTTGATTATATAAAAGTAACAGATAAAACAAAATTAAAACAAACAATATATTTAGAGAATAAAGAGATTGGATTTACAGATGTCCAAAGTATGCATGCAAAAAGAAACGGATATAGCTTTAGCTATAGGGAGGTCAACTTTTTTCGTAGTTCAATGGATTTATTGTTTGAGGAATTACAAAAAGCAAATGAAAAGCAAAAACAAACAGTAGTCCTATGTGGTAACTATGATAATGCAAAAAAATTATCAAAATTGCTAGACGAAAAGAAAATAAAATATGTGTTAGATGAAGATCTAACTTCAGATATAGTTCCAGGGGTAATATTCCTTACATCTGGGGCTATTTCCACTGGCTTTGAAAGTTATGATTTGAATCTACTAGTAATTTCAGCAGTAGAACTATTTACTAGCAGAGAAAAGAAAAGAACAAGACTTTCTCAGAACTTTAAAGAAGGAGAAACAGTAGTTTTTTCTGACTTAAAGATAGGTGATTATGTTGTACATAAAGCACATGGTATAGGTGAATATATAGGTGTAAACACAATAAAAGCAGATGGCGTAACAAAAGATTACATAAAAGTAAAATATAAAGATGGTGACATTCTATACGTTCCAATCAGTTCTTTAGACAATATAAGAAAATATATTGGCTCAGAAAATGGAGCACCAAAGATAAATAGACTAGGAAGTAAAGATTGGGAAAAAACAAAAGCAAAGGTAAAGAATAATTTAAGAGAAGTAGCAAGAGAACTAATTGAATTATATGCTAAGAGACAACATTCAAAAGGATATCAATTTTCAAAAGATACTATATGGCAAAAAGAATTTGAAGATAGTTTTCCATATGTAGAAACAGACGACCAATTAAGATGTATCGAAGAAGTAAAAAAAGATATGGAATCAGGAAGACCAATGGACAGATTATTGTGTGGAGACGTTGGATATGGAAAAACAGAAGTTGCAATAAGAGCTGCATTTAAAGCATGTATGGATCAAAAGCAAGTAGCATATTTAGTTCCAACTACAATTTTATCACAACAGCAATATGAAAGCTTCAAAGAAAGAATGGAAAAATTCCCAATAAGAGTAGAAGTATTAAATAGATTTAAGACACCAAAAGAGCAGAAAGAAATTATTGAAAAACTCGAAAAGGGTGAATTAGATGTAATAGTTGGAACACACAGAATATTAAGTAAAGATGTAAAGTTTAAAGATTTAGGATTTTTAATAATAGATGAGGAACACAGATTTGGAGTTAAAGATAAAGAGAAAATAAAAGAAATAAAGAACAATGTAGATGTATTAACAATGACAGCAACACCAATTCCAAGAACATTGCATATGTCAATTTTGGGAATAAGAGATATGTCTGTAATATATGAACCACCACAAAATAGAAAACCCGTTCAAACATATGTCTTAGAATATGATGATGAAATAGTAAGAGAAGCAATAACAAAAGAATTAGAACACGATGGACAAGTATTTTATTTATTTAATAATGTTGAGGGAATAGAACGAAAAGCAAATCAAATTCAAGCATTAGTACCAGAAGCTAAAATAGGAATAGCACATGGACAAATGTCAGGTAGAGAGCTAGAAGAAATAATGCAAGAATTTATTGATAAAAAAATAAATGTACTATTATGTACAACAATACTAGAATCAGGAATTGATATTCCAAATGCAAACTCAATAATAGTTGAAAATGCAGACAGATTAGGATTAGCACAATTGTATCAAATAAGAGGAAGAGTTGGAAGAAGTGATAAACAGGGTTATGCATATATTATGTATAAAAAAGACAAACTATTATCAGAAGTTGCAGACAAAAGATTAAAAGCAATAAAAGAATTTACAGAATTCGGTTCAGGATTTAAAATAGCAATGAGAGATCTAGAAATAAGAGGAGCTGGAAGTATATTAGGAGAAATGCAACATGGCCATATGGAACAAGTAGGATATGACATGTATTGTAAATTATTAGATCAAGTAGTAAAAGAAATGAAAGGTATACAAGTAGAAGAAGAAATTGATGTTCAATTAGATATTGATGTATCAAGCTACATTCCAGATGAATATATAGAAGATTCAAATCAAAAAATTGAAATTTATCAAAATATAGCACTATGCAAAAATGAAGAAGAAATAAAAGACATAACAGATTCAATTATAGATAGATATGGAAATATGCCAAAAGAAATTGAAAAATTATTAGATATTGCAAGAATAAGAAATATGTGTAGAGCTAAAAATATAATAAAAGTATCACAAAAAACAGACAAAGTAATATTTTATTTTGATGAGAAAACATTTGATTTTGCAGTAGTTGACAAATTATTAAAGAAATATGGAATGAGAATAAAATTCTCTCCAGCAAAAAATCCATATATAACATACAAATTAAAGAATATAAATGATATACTTAAAGAAATAAAAGAATTTTTAGGTGATATATAAAAATATTAAAGGCAAAATATATTTGATAGAGATTAAATGATTTATAATAAAAAAGACCAACTTGTCACAAGAAACCTCGCGACAAGTGGCCAGTTTGAGGCTTATTGAAGCCCTAATGGATAGATAAAAAAGTTAATCAGCAAGATGGATAATCATCTTTTTGCCAGATTCTCCAGGAAAACCAAATACTCTGATATTAGGAGTAGTGGTAGCACCAGGAGTGACGAGACGCTGAATTGCTAACTGTTCTTCGAATGTAGGAGTGGTAGGAAAAATCAATACCACATCCTGCTTATCAGACCTTTCAGCATCAAGTATTACCAAATTAGAAATCTTCCGTGCTTCAATTAAAATCTTTTCGACATCACTCATAATAGTGAACCTCCTCATAAAGTAAAAAATATATAATGTTACAAATCATATTATATCATAAATACATAGTAAAATCAATAGAAAGGGGTTTTGTATGGTAATAACAAGTAAAGATAATGAAACAATTAAAAAAATTAAAAAATTAAAAGATAAAAAATATAGAGACCAAGAAAATTGCTATATAATAGAAGGAATAAAATTAATAAAAGAGGCAATTCAAGAAAAAGCCAATATAAAGCTAATTGTAGTATGTGATGATTGCAAACAAGAAACTGATTTAGAAAGTGATATAAAATATGAAATTGCAAAATATGAATGTATTTATGTAAGTGAAAAAATATTTTTAAGCTTAACAAATGTGGTAAATCCTCAAGGAATACTTGCAATAGTGGAAAAAGGAAAAAATGCAAACGATATTGATTATAATGAAAATTTATTCTTAGTATTAGATGACATACAAGATCCAGGAAACATGGGAACAATATTAAGAACAGCAGATAGTTTGAATTTCAAACAAATAATAGTATCAAAAGATTGTGCAGATATATATAATCCTAAAGTTGTTAGATCAACAATGGGAGCGATTTTTAGAATAAATATCATCGAAAGTGATGATTTAGTAAAAACAATCAAAGAAATGAAAAAACACAAAATAAAAATATTATCTACAAGCTTACAAACTGATAAAACAATGTATAATGTTTCTTATGACAAAACAGCAATAGTAATAGGGAACGAGGCAAACGGAGTAGAAAAAGAAATCATTGATTTAACTGATGAAAAGATTAAGATTCCAATGCCAGGAAAAACAGAAAGTTTAAATGCATCAGTAGCAACAGCTGTAATTTTATATGAAGCAATGAGAAATCAACTAAATAAGTAAAGGATATAGATATGGAAGAAGAATTAGAAAGAAAAATATTTTATAAAAAAGATTATAATGATGTAAAAGAGCTACAAAAAGAAGCGGAAGCATATGCACAAAGTTTGAGAAACAAATATACAGATACAATTGTTACTCAAGAATACATTCATGGAGATGATATTCTAGTAAGAGCAACCACAATAAAATATAGATATAGAAATGAGCAAATTAGAGATAGAGAAAAAGAGAGAATAAGGCAAAGAGAAAAGACAAGAGAAAGAGGCGGAAGAAGTAGGAGCAGATAAAAGCTAAAATGATAAAAATCCATCAATTATTAAGAAAATTAATAGTTGATGGATTTTTTGTTATTCTGTAAGCAATTCCAAAATTTTAGGATAAATTTCAGCAGCTTTATTATTCCAATTATCTACAATAGATTTTGCTTGTTCTTTTGAACCAGCAAAAGTTTGAATTTCAAACATTATATTATTATTTTCTACGATTTTACATTTTACAGTGAAATGATTTTCATCAATAGGAGTATAATCTGATGAAATGGAAAATTTATCTTCTATATCATCAAGATTTTCCTTTAGATTATTATCAACTTGTAATGTTAAGATACCTGGGATCATGTCAGCAGTAAGCTCAATAGCCCTTTTGCCTTCAGGTGTAATATTATATAATAATTCGTCATCCTTTTTATAAGATATAACGTATTTGTTTTCAATAAGATCTAATAAAAATTGTTGAAAATAAAAATAGTTTAATTCAGTAATAGAAGTAACTAATTCTAACAAAGCTTTTTGATTAATAGGCTTTCCAATTTTATTTAAAATATATAATACAAGTAATTTATGTTCAGCTAAACTTGAACTATCCTCAGTAAGTTTCATACAGTAATTCACAATCCTTTCATATGCGTAATGCATTTTTTATAACAATTATTGTAATTATAACACAGATTAAAATAAAAGAATACACAATATGTGAAAAAGTTTAAAGAAAAAAATGTCGAAATTTAACGATGAAAAAAACTTTACAAATAGAAGAAAAGATATTAATATTAAATCAATAAATTGCAATTTAATTCAAAAAAATTTTAATTCAAAACTAAAAAGAAAAAGGGGCATAGCCCCTAATTCCGAGTAGCATTAACAGTATCATATGCATCATCAATTTCTTTTTCAAACTCATCAGATACAAAAGAATATCCGAATTTAGTGTTTGATTCAAATTTCGATGCGACGATGTTTTCATTATTAAAAAGATTTGAATCTCGAGTTTTACTCTTTACAGATACCCAAGATAAATGTTTATCCAATCCAATATCAGAATCAGTATAAAAAATACACTTATTCAAATCTGGATAAGGAGTTAAATCAACGCCATAGGCGTTAAAAACCATAGGTAGAATCTTGAAATTATATAGGTCATTATTTTCATTTAGTTCCTCAGCAGCAACGTCATGAAGATATGCCTCATAATTTGATTCTGTTAGATCCCAAACTTCCCCGTAAGGTACTCCTTGTTCTTCGCAGAAAGATTCAATCCGCGAAACTTTGTCCGATAATTCGGACACCTCCAAATATACTCCAATAACGGAATACTCTTCAGGAATAGAAACAAATTCATTTAAAAAACTTTTAAATGAAACATTTCTAGAAACAGAAAGAATAATTGGAGTGCCAGAATATGTCTGGTATGCCGGAAAGTTATAACTATAACAACTATCGGTGTCAATAAAGCCTATAACTTTCTTATTATCAGAATCCTCATATCTTACTTTGACAATTTTATCATTGTTAGAGTAAGTCAAAAGAGAAACTGATGTGCCTGGACTCAAGGCTTTTAAAACCTCTTTTTCGTCAGTCATTGAATACAAATTTGTTTTTTTAGTGACAAAAGCCGTATCTCCTGTAACAGTAAAATTCAAAACGTACAGTCCTGCTACAATAATGAATCCTATTAAGAAGATACTCTTGATCAAATTTAATATTTGTCTCCGCATGAATAAACCTCCTTTTAAAACCATGCTATGCTACTCTCATAATGAATCCATCATATATATTATACCATAAAAAGCCTTAAAATTAAATGAAACGGAGTCAAAAAGTGCAAATAGCCAAACCAACTATAATCATATTAACAGTAATTTTGTTTATAATAACTCAAATAATATTACCAATAACAATAAGTATAAACCCAAATACAAATACGATATACAAAATAACTAGTGCAAAAGAAAAAAATAAAATAAAACAAATATGGAAAATAGAAATTCCAAAAATAAATTTGACAGCAACAATAAATGATGGCATTGACAATATAACATTAAATAAATATGTAGGACATTTTCCACAAAGTGGATATATCGGTGGAAATGTATGTCTTGCAGCACATAATAGAGGATATGATGTAAATTATTTTGAGAAAATAAAAGAATTACAAAAAGGTGACAAGATAATTTACAGATTTAATGATTTAAAATTAACATATAAAGTAGATACAATAAAAGTTATAAAAGACACAGATATAGATGTAATAGAGAACACAAGAAAAAACCAAATTACACTGATAACATGTGTAGAAAACGAACCAGAATTAAGAAGATGTATCAAAGGAAAATTAGTAATATAGAAAGGAAAAATATGAAAGTAAAAAATAAACTAATCATACTTAGTATGATATTAATAATCATTAGTACAAGTGTTGTTCATGCAACATTCAATATAAAAACAGCAGACTTATATTCTAAAGGAAGATGTAAAACATTATTAAAAACATCAAATAATGGATTAGACATAATAGTTACCAAAGTTTTTTATAAAAATAATGGCAAAGAAAATCCAGCATATTGTATAAATAAAGAATTAGGTGGAGTAGGAGAATACGGCAATTATTCAGTAAGTATAAATGACGTTGTAAGAAATCCACTAGTATGGAGAGTAATTACAAACGGATACCCATATAAAAGTATACAAAGTTTAGGATTAGCAGATGAAGATGAAGCGTATACAGCAACAAAACAAGCTGTGTATTGTGTTTTATATGATTATGATTTTTCAAGATTTATACCTGTAGGACAAGCAGGAGAAAGAACACTAAATGCAATGAAACAAATTGTTACAAATGCAAGAAATCCACAATCTACAAAACCAAACAACAATATACAAATTAAAGAAATTACAGATTGGAAAGTTGATGAAACAGACCAAAAATATATTATAAAGAATTTTGAAATTTTTACAGAATGTAATTATAAAGATTTAAAAATAGAAATAGTGGATAATAAAGAAAATCAAATAAAAATTAGTGAAATAAAAGATAATAAATTTTCTATAAAACTTCCAATAAATTTATTAGAAAAAGATGATGAAATTGAAATAAAAGCTTCAGCACAACTAGAAACAAATCCTGTGTTATACGGAAACTCAAATAATAGTGCATATCAAAATTATGCTATCACAGGAGAAATATATGAAGGTGGGTACGGAAGCAAAAAAGTACAATATAATAAAAATACTACACATTTAAAAATAATAAAAAAAGATGATAAAGATGGAAAAATATTAAAAGGCGTAAAATTTAAAATATTAAATGACAAAGGAGAAATAAAGTATAGCAATTTAGAAACAAACGATAAAGGAGAAATTGATATTGAAGGAATATTACCAGGAAAATATTATATAGAGGAAGTAAGTACAATAGATGGATATAAATTACTAGAAAATAAAATTGAATTTGAAATTGCTCTAAATGAAGAATTGAGTATAACTATAACAAATAATAAAGAAGAAATAACTCCTAAAAAAGAAAAAAGTTATTCTGAAAGAATAACAAAATTACCTGTTACAGGTATGTAAAAATAAAATGAGGGAGCCCCTCAAACTGGTCAAAATATCAACCAGATTGAGGGGCTCAGAACAATGAGATTATGATGCGGAACCTTCGCGGAGCATACGATCCACTTCTGCCTGAAGGCGTTCCTCGTTGATATAGAGAACCAGCTTGTTTGCTGAAATCCTCGCATGCTCATACGAAGCTCCTTTAGCACGTTCCTCTTCATACAACCATTTTCGGCTGTAGTCGAGGACATTCAAGTCCTCACCAAAGCAGATATGGTTATACTCTTCGGTTTTCACCTTTGAGCAATCCTGACGACTGATTAAAAGCCGTTCAGCTTTCTTCTCAATCAAATGTCTTTCGTGTTCTGATAAAATTGTTGCGTTAATTGTTCTCTTAGTCATAAGACTACCTCCTATATTTTGCTTAACAACGGTCTACAAATATATTGTAGCACAAATGAAGCAAAAAAGCAACATTATGTAAATAAAAAAGAAATGCCCCCGCAAAAGCGGGGGCTAGTCAGTCCAACATGGACAAACTATTAATACGGAGCTTGAACATAAATACAGTTGGGTTCAACGATATTATGTGGTTGCTGTATATCAGAGTTTGTTGCTAGCAACTTGATGCAACTTTCATAAATAGGACTTACTGCTATGAAATTTACACCAAATTTCCGAATTGCATCATGAATATTTCTGGCATAAAAGCCACCTTCAATCTGCTGTAAAACAACACTCTCTGATAAACTTCTGCCCTTGATCATATCAAGACCTCCTTTAAAATATTAAGCCAACAAGCTACAATATCATTATAGCACGAATTGACATAAAACGCAAATGAATTGACATAATATCCATGCGGGTGTATAATAACAATATCGTAACTTAGAAACAACATCTCTAAAAAGGAGGTACAGCTATGCAGAAAACTACATACGATATTAAAGATGTTGATGAAAAACTTACCAAGATTGATGAGAGTACAGCTCGGGAATTCATCGAAGAAGATGTGCCGGTAATTATCCGCGTACGTTCTAGAGAGTTCCAGAGAGTTGACAATATCAATGATCTTGAACAGTTAAAAAGGTTAAAGGAGATGTCTGTATATGATATGTTACAGTATTATCTCGATTAAACCAAAAGGAGGCAGATACCATATTGCCTCCTTAATTTTTTATATTATGATAAAAATACATTTTCCCAACGAATTAATATATTAAAATTTTATAAAAAATGATTATTATTGTATTCCAAGAATATTTTTAGCTCGAATCAAGTCTTCATTATTTGCTGTTCGAACACCATCTAAAGGATATTTATAACCAAGCTTTTCCCATTTAAATTTTCCTAGATCATGATAGGGAAGAAGTTCAATTTTTTCAACATTAGAAAGAGTTGAGATAAATTTCTTAAGTTCTATTAAATCATTTTCATCATCTGTATATCCAGGAACTAAAACTTGTCTTATCCAAACAGGAATAGAATGCTCTGATAAATATTTAGCAAATGCGAGATTATTTTTATTAGATAATCCTGTCAAAGTTTTAGCTTTTTCGTCATTAATATGTTTTATATCAAGTAAAACTAAATCAGTACGTGCAAGTAAATTTTCTATATCTTGAGTAATAGGTAAACTACCAGCAGTGTCCAAGCAAGTATGAATATTCAAATCTTTTAATTTCTTAAATAATGTAGTAACGAACTTAGCTTGTAATAATGGTTCTCCGCCAGAAACAGTAACGCCTCCATTAGAAGAACGAATATAAGGAAGATATCTTTTTATTTCAGAAACTAAATCATCAACATTAGTTTCATTACCAGCATTTACTTCCCAAGTATCTCTATTATGACAATATAAACATTTTAGAGGACAGCCTTGCAAAAATACAACAAATCTTATTCCAGGACCATCAACAGTTCCAAAAGTTTCAATTGAATGTACTTTACCTAAATTATTTTCCATATATAAATTATATCCCTTTCCAACGAAAATAAACAAAAACATTATAGCAAAAAGAAATCTAAAATACAACTAGCAGAAGTATAGCAGAATTTTCAATGTGACTGTGACATATCTATTTTAAACCTATACAGAAGTATAGCAAAATTCTCTTCAGTTAGATTTTATATTCACGAGCATAATTTATTAAATGCAATAAAAAAAACAGACTTAATATAAATTAAGCCTGTCCTAAAATCATAACAATTAAATACGTTCATGGATTGTACGATTAATAACATCTAATTGTTGTTCTCTAGTTAATTTGGTAAATTTAACTGCATAACCAGAAACACGAATTGTAAGTTGAGGATATTTTTCTGGATGATCCATAGCGTCTAATAATAAATCTCTATTAAATACGTTAACATTAATATGGTGACTTAATTGAACAAAATATCCATCAAGTAAAGAAATTAAATTGTTAACTTTTTCATCCATAGATTTTCCAAGTGTATCAGGTGTAATAGCGAATGTATAAGAAATACCATCTTCTGAATATTTGTATGGAAGTTTAGCTATAGTATTTAAAACAGCTAAAGCACCATTTTCATCTCTACCATGTAGAGGGTTAGCACCAGGTCCGAATGGAGCACCAGCTTTTCTTCCATCAGGAGTATTTCCTGTATATTTACCATAAACAACATTTGAAGTAATTGTTAATATTGACATTGTAGGTTTTGAATTTCTGTAAGTAGGTTGTTTTTTCAATTTTGTCATAAATGATTTGATAACATCAACAGCTATTGAGTCAACTCTATCATCATCATTACCGTATTTAGGGAAGTCACCTTCTATTTCATAATCAACAACTAAACCTTCTTCATTTCTAATTGGTTTAACTTTTGCATATTTGATAGCAGATAATGAATCTGCAACAACAGATAAACCAGCTATACCACAAGCCATAGTTCTTAAAATATCTTTATCATGTAAAGCCATTTCAATAGCTTCATAAGAATATTTATCATGCATGTAATGAATAATATTCAATGCATCAATATAAGTTTTAGCAACCCAATCCATCATAACATCGAATTTTTCCATAACTTCGTTATAGTCTAAGTATTCTGAAGTAATAGGTTGATATTTAGGTCCAACTTGTTTTCCTGACATTTCATCTCTACCACCATTAATAGCGTAAAGTAAAGTTTTAGCAAGGTTAGCACGAGCACCAAAGAATTGCATTTGTTTACCAATTCTCATAGCAGAAACACAACAAGCGATTCCATAATCATCACCCCAGAAATCTCTCATTAAATCATCATTTTCATATTGGATAGAACTTGTTTCTATAGATAATTTTGTTGTAAATTTCTTGAATCCTTCTGGTAAACGAGTAGACCATAAAACAGTTAAGTTTGGCTCTGGTGAAGAACCTAATGTGTTTAATGTGTGTAAAACTCTGAATGAATTCTTTGTAACAAGAGTTCTACCATCAATACCCATACCACCAATTGATTCAGTTACCCAAACAGGGTCACCACTAAATAATTCATTATATTCAGGTGTTCTTAAGAAACGAACAAGACGTAATTTCATTACAAAATGATCCATTAATTCTTGAGCTTCAGATTCAGTAATAACACCATTTCTTAAATCTCTTTCAATATAGATATCTAAGAAAGTAGAAGTTCTACCAATACTCATAGCTGCACCATTTTGGTCTTTTATAGCTGCTAAGTATCCAAAATATAACCATTGGATAGCTTCTTGAGCATTTTTAGCAGGTCTAGAAATATCATATCCATATTTTTGAGCCATGATTTTTAAATCATTTAATGCTTTTATTTGATCGCTAAGTTCTTCTCTGTCACGAATAATTTCTTCAGTGAAAGATGTTGATGTGCAATTAGCGAAATCTTTCTTTCTTTCTTCGATTAAGAAGTCAACACCATAAAGTGCAACTCTTCTGTAATCACCAATAATTCTTCCACGACCATATCCATCAGGAAGACCTGTTATAACATGAGAGCTTCTTGCAGCTCTAATTTCAGGAGTATATACAGAAAAAACACCATCATTATGAGTTTTTCTGTAATTGTGATAAATATCTTCCAATTTATCTGAAACTTTATCATTGTAAGCTTCACAAGATTTTTCTACTATACGAATTCCGCCATTAGGCATTAAAGCTCTTTTTAAAGGAGCATCAGTTTGAAGACCAACGATTTTTTCATAATCTTTATCAATATATCCTGCCTCATGACTAGTAATTGTAGATGCAATATCATTTGAAATTGCAAGAACACCGCCATTTTCAGTTTCTTTTTTGTACAAATCTAAAACTTCATTCCAAAGTTTTTTTGTACTTTCAGTAGCTTCAGCAAGGAAAGAATCATCACCCTCATAAGGAGTGTAATTTTTTTGGATAAAATCACGAACGTCGATTTCTTTTTCCCAATCACCTTTAGTAAAGCCATTCCATTCATCAAACTTCATAAATCTACCTCCATATTTTATGATTATTTTATTATCATATATAATATATTTTGGCCATAAAAGATAAACTTTTATACACCGAAGAAAGTATAACATAAAAGATTTCAAGATACAACAAGCCTAGACAAAATGTAACATAAATATAGTAAAAAATTCTATTGAAAAAAATTTTTATATGATATAAAATAATTAACATGAATGAAATAATCAGAAAGGGATGAAGTAATATGGACAAACATAAAATCGCAACAAAAATAATTGCAATATTTATGATAGTAGCAATGTTAATTGCAACAGCAAGCACTTTATTATATTTTATATTTGCAAAATAGAAAGGTTATATATGGAAGGATTTAAAGGTTTTAAATTAGATGTTACAAACTTCTATGAAACCAATATAGTTAGCTATATTGAGAATTTACAAGAACATCCTTTAGATTTATTTATGCTAATATTAGATTTACTAATAGTTGGATTTTTAGTTGTAAAATTATTTAAGTCAATCAGGCACACAAGAGCTAGTCAGTTAGCAAAAGGTATTGTGATATTAATAATTATCACATGGCTATCAGGTTTACTACATTTATATGTATTTAACGCTATAATGACAGCAATAATGAACTGGGGAGTTTTAGCATTGATGATAATATTCCAGCCAGAGTTGAGAAGAGGACTTGAACAATTAGGAACAAATCAATTTAGTAAACTTATAGGAATAGATAAGAGTATAGAAGTTAAAACAAAAGAAAATATTTATAGAATTGTAATTGCAGCAACTGAGCTTTCAAAAACAAGAACAGGAGCTTTAATTGTAATTGAAAGAGACATTAAATTAAATGATATAATTGACACAGGTATTGCAATGGACTCAGAAATATCACCACAATTGCTTGTAAACATATTTACACCAAGAACACCACTTCACGATGGTGCGGTAGTAATAAGTGATAACAAAATAGCAGCAGCTTCATGCATGTTGCCATTAGCAGATGATAAAGATATAGCTAGAGAATTAGGAACAAGACATAGAGCAGCAATTGGAATATCAAAAGAAACTGATTGTGTAGCTGTAGTTGTATCAGAAGAAACTGGAAAAATTTCAATAGCAAAAGAAGGTACATTAATAGCTGATGTAAAAGAGGAAACTCTAAAGAAAATACTAATAAAATACTTAATTACAATTAAAGATATTGAACAAGAAAAAAATGAGAAAATAAAAAGATTTAAGAAACTTTATAAAAAAGACGAAGAATAAAAAGCAAACTCAAATTATTAGAAAGATAATTTAATAATTTGAGTTTTTTTATTTGTTATCGAAAGTTATAAATTTATAAACAGCTTCTGCGAAACCACCAGCAGAAACATCATTATGTGTAACATATTTTGCTACATCTTTTAATTCAGAATATGCATTAGCAACAGCAACGCCAACACCAGATTTTTTTACCATATCAACATCATTCAAATTATCACCAATTGCCATAATTTCATCATTAGATATAGAAAGATATTTTCCTAAAATGTCCAAGGCATTACTTTTGCTTGTATTAGTAGGAACGATAGATAAATATTCATATTCTTTATTTAGAATTTTATCTTTATATTGTCCAAATTTAGAAATTTTAGAAATTGAAACATTTGATGCTTTTGATATTTCTTCTTTAACGTTTTGTAATGAAGAATAACCAGATATAACAAATTGATATATAGGTAATTCATTTTTTGTGATATAGTCTAAAACATTTTCTGTAATTATAAATTCAAATCCAGGAAACTTCTGCAATTTAAAATTTCTTGAGTCAAGAAACTCTAAGCGTTCAGTTATAAGTTGATTATCACTGTAAGCATGAACATGTAAATGAAATTTCTTTGCAACTTCAAAACAGTATTTTAAGTCAGAATAGTCTAAAGAACTTTTAAAAATAGGTGTTCCTGTTTTTAAATTGTATATTTGAGAACCATTACTAAAAATTCCATAAGTTGCATTACATTTTTCACATAAGTTTTTACTAACAGAATATGACTTACCAGTACAAATAGCAAAATTAATATTATTGTTATTCATCATATCAATAGCTTCTAAATTAGATTTGTTAATATAATTGCTTTCACTGATAATAGTGCCATCAAGGTCACTTGCTACTAGTTTAATAGACATATACATTAGTCTCCTAAAATTTTTTTTCATTATACAACAGAAAGAAGAGTAAATCAAATTTTTTAATAGATCGATAGAAAAATATAGAATAAACACATGATGCAAGTAATAATTACACAGTACGAGCTATAATTTAAAATAAAAGAAATATAATCGTGTTACAAATAATATAGGTTCAAAATAGATATATCGCAGTCACATTGAAAATAATATAGGTTTAAAATAGATATGTCGCAGTCACATTGAAAATAATATAGGTTTAAAATAGATATGTCGCAGTCACATTGAAAATAATATAGGTTTAAAATAGATATGTCACACTTACATTGAAAATAATATATTGAAAGAAAAGTATTAAAATGGTATAATACAGATTAGCGTAAGAATATAAAGCAAATAAAATCATAATAAAAAGGAAAACAGTTATGAGAAATATTAAACTAATAATAGAATATGATGGAAAAGGCTTTAATGGCTGGCAAAAGCAACCAGACAAATTAAATATCCAAGGAGAAATCGAAAAAACAATAGAAGAAATAACAGGAGAAAAAGTTGATCTAACAGCTTCAGGAAGAACTGATGCTGGAGTGCACAGCCTTGGACAGACAGCTAATTTTAAAACTGAATCTAAAATTCCAATAGAGAAATTTGCTAAAGCTATTAATTCTAGATTGAAAAAAAGTATTGTAATAAAATCAGCAGAAGAAGTTGATGAAAGATTTCATAGTAGATATTCTGTAAAATCAAAAACATATAGATACATAATTAATAATTCTGAAAATGGAACAGCAATATATAGAGGATTAGAGTATCATGTGCCAATGAAATTGGACTATGAAAAAATGAATGAAGCAATCAAATACTTTATTGGAGAACATGATTTTAAAGCTTTTAAAGCAAGTGGAACAAGTAGTAAAAGCAGTGTTAGAACAATATTAGATGGTAGTGTTAGAAAAGAAGGCGAAAGAATAATAATAGAAATTACGGGAACAGGATTTTTATATAATATGGTAAGAATAATATCTGGAACACTTTTAGAAGTTGGTTTAGGAAAAATAAAACCAGAAGAAATTACAGATATTATAAATTCTCAAGACAGAACTAAAGCTGGAAAAACATTGCCAGCACACGGATTATATTTATTAGAAGTAAATTATTAATCTAAAACATGAACATAAAATAAAAAGATAGAATAATATATAGCAAAAAAAGGAGAATGACATGAATAATATTTTATTATTATATTTTGCACTTCCTGTCGCTATAGCAATTCTATCAATTATATTTGAAACTTTAATAAACTGCCCTATAAAAATTGCGGGTATAACTTTTTCGATATTATTGATTTTTACGTTTGCAGTTGCAGATGAGACATTTTTAATATTTACAATACTATATACTATTTTATCATATGTAGTTGCATGGATTACTAAGCAATGGGCAAGAAGCCAATCACAGGGAAGTACATTAGAGGAATTATTACAAGAATCGAATTTAAACAATAGTTGTGGTTGCAGTAATAGAAGAAGATTTTTTTAATACATAGGAGTGAAAAATGAGATTAGACAAATTTTTAAAAATGAGTAGAGTAATAAAAAGAAGAACAGTAGCAAATGAAGTTGCAGATAATGGAAGAGTAAGTGTAAATGGAAAAATTGTAAAGCCAAGTTATGATGTAAAAGTTGGAGATATTATTGAAATACAGTTTGGAGATAAAATCTCAAGATTTGAAATTGTAAACATACCAAAAGTTCAAGGAAAGAACTTAGAAGAAACTATAAAATTATTATAGAAAAAACATTATAAAGCACAAATAGCATCTCAAATGATAGATAAGGTTCTAACATTTTGAGATGTTTTTTTCTGTGGAAAATCAATAAAACAACAGAAAAAAAGAATAAAAACCATCTTTGACATTTTTATGTAAACGTGATAAAATATAAAATGTGAATAATATTTGCAGAAAGTCAATAGTTCATACTGAAGATGACTTTATGTACTAATTATTCTCTGTAACTGTAAACCATTAAGCAAAAGTACGAAGGAGGAAACACAATGTGTGAATTAATGGTTAACAAAGGAAGCAATTTTAAAAGCGAAATTGAGGGAAGAGTTGAGAAATATCAAGATAGTCTTAAAGTAAAAAAAGCTTTAGACAGTCTCTCTATTCCGAGCGAGTCAATTGATGCTATAAAGGCTCAGCAGGCAGGTACCTGTAAATACAATTTAGGTGCCATTTTAGGAATGCTGAAAGCATTCAATGATACGCTGCCACAGGAGGTCGCTGCAATGCAGCGTATTAATGGCGTACCATTGGATATGATGATCAAGTTTAAGATTGATCATATTGTCAGAGAAGAGCGGAAGAAGAATCGTCCAGTTGAAATGACGTCAGAGACATCATATATGCCGAAATATCGCAGACTTTCAGAAATGATCTGCGGATATGGATATAATATGTACTTTGACGAAGGAAGATTCAAAGAGTTTTTCCCAGGAGTGCATACAATTGTCCTTGGATTTGCGGAAGCCTATTCCGAATATTTTCATGGAAAAGCATCTAAGCTGGGAATTAAGACTGTAACGACTAGTCCGAAAACCCAGGATATCTGGAAAAACTGGATGTATTTTTTGGATCCAAAAAGTACAGAGTACAGTTTGGAAGGACGTTATCTATATATGTACCATGGAGGTTGGAACTGCAGTGGAAATCCGAATATTCCAGGCAAAGACAATCAGAAAGTGGTAAATGTAGGAACGTATGAAGCATTAAGAGCGAAAACTTCAAAAGAGTTTGAAGAAATCCAGTTCGATTTCAGCTTCTAAAGTTACAGAATGCCAGTACAAAGCTGAAGGAATGCGAAAGCATTCCTTCAGTTCTTTTTTATATTATAAGAAAGTTTTCCAAACTTCCTATAATATAAATACTTTGCAAATTTCGCACGCGAACAAAGACACGGACTTTAAAAAGTTTTAATAAGTGCAAATATTATTAATGTCCGCTTTGGTTCTTAGATAAATCAATTGTTATGCAGAGAGTAAAAATTTGAAAATAAATAGCTTAGTAGATGATTTATAATATTAAGCTATATAAGAGTAGTTTATATTGAAAAATAACATAAAATGTGATATAAAATCAGTATGAAAAAAGGAGAGAAAAATGGCTGATTTTGTACATTTACACGTCCACAGTGAATACAGTTTACTAGATGGAATGAGTAGAATTAAAGATTTACCAGTAAGAGCGAAAGAATTAGGAATGAAAGCAATTGCACTAACAGACCATGGTGTCATGTATGGTGCAGTTGATTTTTATAAAGAATGTAAGAAGAATGATATCAAACCAATCATTGGATGTGAAGTTTATGTTGCACCAAGAAGTAGGTTTGAAAAAGAAGCTGGAAGAGACAGTGGATACAATCACTTAATTCTACTAGCTAAAAACAAAGAAGGATATCAAAACTTATCAAAACTTGTGTCATTATCATTCGTGGAAGGCTTTTATTATAAGCCACGTATAGATTTAGAAATTCTTGAAAAATATAGTGAAGGCTTAATTTGCTTAAGTGCATGTCTAGCAGGGAGCTTAAGCCAAGCGCTTATTCAAGATGATATGCAAAAAGCTGAAGAGATTGCATTATGGCATAAAAGGGTATTTAAAGATGATTATTATATAGAAATTCAACATAATGGATTAAGACAGCAGATTATGATAAATCAAAAACTAATCCAATTAGCTAGAAAACTTGATATTCCATTAGTTGCAACGAATGATGCTCATTATCTAAAAAAAGAAGATAGCTATTTTCATGAAGTATTATTGTGTATTCAAACTGGAAAAAGAATGTCAGATGAAGATAGAATGAGGTTTGAAACACAAGAATTTTATATAAAATCACCTGAAGAAATGGCAGATTATTTTTCCGAATTCCCAGACGCAATAGAAAATACAGTAAAAATTGCAGAAAAATGTAATTATGATTTTGAATTTGGAGTAACAAAGTTACCAAATTACGATGTACCAGAAGAATATGCAACACATTTAGATTATTTCAAGGACCTTTGTTACAAAGGAATAAAAAAGAGATATGGAGAAAACCCAGCAGAAGAAGTAATGTCACGATTAGAATATGAAATCTCAGTAATCGATAAAATGGGATATGTAGACTATTTCTTAATTGTATGGGATTATATAAATTATGCAAAATCAGTAGGAATCCCAGTCGGACCTGGACGTGGTTCAGGAGCAGGTTCAATTGCAGCATATGCGATAGGTATAACAGATATTGATCCATTAAAATATGGATTACTTTTTGAAAGATTTTTAAATCCAGAAAGAGTAAGTATGCCAGATTTTGATGTTGACTTCTGTTATGAAAGACGTGGAGAAGTAATAGAATACGTTGAAAGAAAATATGGAAAAGACCATGTTTCACAGATTATAACATTTGGAACAATGGCTGCAAGAATGGTAATAAGAGACGTTGGAAGAGTTTTAGATTATCCATATTCTGAAACAGATAAACTAGCGAAAATGATACCAATGGAAGTTCATATAACAATTCCAAAAGCACTAGAACAAAATAGAGAATTTAAGGAATTATATGAATCTAATCCAAGTGTAAAGCAATTAATAGATATAGCAATTAAATTAGAAGGACTACCACGTCAGGCATCAACACACGCTTGTGGAATAGTAATTACAAAAGATCCAGTAGATACGTATGTGCCGCTATATGTAAATGATGGAAATATATCAACACAATATACAATGAACTTGCTTGAAGAACTAGGTCTACTAAAAATGGACTTTTTAGGTTTAAGAACACTAACAGTAATTTCAGATACGGAAAAATTAGTCAAACAAAATCGTGGAATAGATGTGGAATATGACAAAGAAATGAATGATCCAAAAGTGTATAAACTATGGGCAAATGGAGAGAGCGTTGGAATATTTCAGTTTGAAAGTCAAGGAATGACAAATTTTATGAAAGAGCTAAAACCAGACTGCTTAGAAGATATAATTGCCGGAGTTTCATTATATAGACCTGGACCAATGGATCAAATTCCAAGATATATCAAGGGAAAACAAAATCCAGGACATAATGTTTACACTCATCCTGCATTAGAGCCAATTTTAAATGTAACTTATGGCTGTATGGTATATCAAGAACAAGTAATGCAGATAGTTAGAGAACTAGCTGGATATTCTCTTGGAAGAGCTGACTTAGTAAGAAGAGCAATGGGAAAAAAGAAATTAGACGTAATGGCAAAAGAAAGAGAATATTTTATAAATGGGCAAGTCGATGAGAACGGAAATGTATTAGTGCCAGGTTGTGTAAGAAATGGAATAGATAAAGAGTCAGCAAATAAAATATTTGATGAAATGGCTGAATTTGCAAAATATGCTTTTAACAAATCACACGCAGCAGCATATTCTGTAGTTTCATACCGAACAGCATATTTGAAAACATATTATCCAGCTGAATTCATGGCAGCAACATTAAATAGTTTTTTAGGAAATTTAGATAAAGTACCAGTATATATCTATGAATGTAAAAGATTAAATATAGAAATTTTAAAACCAGATATAAATAAAAGTTTTACAAAATTTACAGTACAAGATAACAAAATAAGATTTGGATTAGGAAGTATAAAAAACGTTGGTGTATCCGCAATAGAAACAGTTATTGCCGAAAGAATTAAAAATGGAGAATTCAAATCATTTACAGATTTTTGCGAGAGGATACAAAGTGGAACAGTAAACAAAAAGTGTATAGAATGTTTGATTAAAGCGGGTTGTTTTGATTCAATGAGCCAAACCAGAGCCACTTTATTGGCATCTTTTGAAAAAATAATGGATACAATAAATAATCAAGGAAGAAATTCACTTGCCAACCAAGTAACAATGTTTGATATAGTTGAACCAGAAGAAACAGTAAAATATCAATATACAGTATTAAAAGAACTTGACGAAAGAGAATTATTATCACAAGAAAAAGAAATGCTTGGAATTTATGTATCAGGTCATCCGTTAGAAAAATTAAGAGAAGCGATAAGCAATCAAACAAACATTACTTCTATACAAATAAAAGATTTGAATGAAGAAAACTTAGGAAACTTTAAGGATGGTCAAACAGTAAAATATGCAGGAACGATAACTGGAATAAAGAAAAAATATACAAAAAGAAATACAATAATGGCTTTTGTTACAGTTGAAGATTTATATGGAAGTGCAGAACTTGTTGTGTTTGATAGTGTTTATTCAAGATGTGATAGTATATTAATAGATGAAAACGTAGTTTTAGTAGAGGGAAGACTAAGTATCAAAGAAGATGAAGAAGCTAGAATTATCGTTCAAAATATAAAAGAATTTTCAGAAAATGACAGTGCCAATAATTCAAACGGAAGAAAAACAAAAATGATAATAGATATAACAGAACTAACAAGTAATCAAAAAGAAAAATTAAAAGGCGCCATAAAATTTTTCTCAGGAGATAAAGTAAATATGAGATTAAGCATAATAGAAAAAACACAAGAAAAACCATGTGGAGCAATATTCTTAACAGAAGAAACATTAGAGCAGTTTAAAGAAATAGTTGGAGAGAAAAATATTTTGCTTAAATAACAAATGTGCTCTAAGATTGAATTATAATACAAAAGATGTTAAAATATAAAAGGTTTTATAATTGACTAAAGTCAATGAAGGAGAAAAAAGAAATGGCAGGATATGTAATCCATTTAGCAGTAGCTAAAGAATATTTAAGAAATTTTAGAATAAAAGATGAAAAAGAGTTTTTAAGAGGAATAATTGCCCCAGATTTGCTTTCACATGGAGATAAAACAACAACTCATTATAGTGAACATGGCGGATCAGGTGTAAATCTCAAGGAATTCTTAAAACATAATTCAATTAGTACAGAATATATGCAAGGATATTTTTTACATTTGGTAACAGATTATTTATTCTATAATACATATTTTCCAAACACTATTAACGAAACAAGACAATATAATGATTACGATATATTGAATAAAGAATTAATTGAAGAATATAACATAGATATTCCAGAAGACATCAAAGATGTTGTTCAATTTAAAACAGGAGAATTAGAATTACTTGATAGAGAAAAAATAGATCAAATGATACAAGAAATTTCAAAAAAATCATTATCTGAATATAAAAAAGAAGCTATAAAAACTGAGAAAGTAACAACTAACTTAGATGAAAATGAAATGGTTACAATGAATGAAAGCAAAAAAGATAAAATAAAACTTGCAATAACAATTATAGCTATGTGTTTTGTTATGCTATTTTTCGTAAATCAAAAACAAGGATTTCATTGTGATGAAATATTTTCATATGGTTCTTCGAATAGTGCATATGAAAATGTTTTTTGGTCATATCGTGATAAAACACCTATGCACAAATTCATGGAAGTCAAGATATTTCAAGACGGAAATATTTTCGATTGGATAGGAAGAATCAAATATTATTTTGTAGACCATGTAGATGAAAAAGATGAATTTATAGCTGAAAAAATGGCAGAAGAGAAAATGATATGGAGAACACGTGAAGAAGCGATAGACTATTTAGAAGCCAAAGATAACAGATTTAATTACGCATCTGTTTATTATAATCAAATTCAAGATGTGCATCCGCCATTGTTTTATTTTTTAGTACATACAGTGTCATCAATATTTAATAACACATTTTCAAAATATATAATATTCTTTATAAATTTACCATTTTTCATAGGAACATGTATATTAATATGGAAAATATTAAATTTAATACGGAAGAAAATCAATATCAATATTAGCAGTATTATTATATGGTTTAAGTATAGGTGGAATATCAACAATGATGTTCCAAAGAATGTATATGATGCTTACATTTTTTACAACAGCATTTTTATATTTGAACTTATTCATAGTAAAAAGCGAATATAAGGTTAATAAGAAAACGCAAATACTGCTTGCGATAACTGCAATATTAGGATTTTTGACTCAATACTTTTTTGCTATATATGCGGCGTTAGTAGCAATAGTAATGATAGTATTATTTATAAAAAATAAAGAAACAAAGGAATTGTTTAAATATATAAGAACTTTAGTAATATCAGCAGTAATAGGAATTGCTTTATTCCCATTTTCAATAGACCATATGTTAAATTCTGATAGAAAAATAGGTGGATTCCAGTCAACAAATTATGCAGACAGAGTATTAACATATTTTAATATGATATTAAGATATTTCGGAAGTAAATGGGAAATAATGCTAGCACTATTTGCGATAGCATTACTTGCAATATTAATAAAGAGGAAAACAGAAAGAGGAATAACAGCAGTAATAATTTTCCCAACAATTATATACATAATGTTAGTTGCTAAATTAGCAGAATTCTTAGAGTTAAGATATGTGATGAATATATTACCAATTGTGTCAATAATGATAATGATGGCAATTGGATCAATTTTTGAAAACAAAAAATATAATATAATGCTTGCAACAGTAGCCCTAATATTATTGGTGGGCTATGGATTCTTAACAGAAGAACCATTATATCTATACAAAGATTATAATAAGTACATTGATATATCAAAAAAATATAGTGATGACGATTTAGTATATGTTGGATATACATTTTTTGATCATATACAAAGTTTGCCTGAATTTACAAACTACAAAAAAACATTTATGATTTATAATGATCAAACAGATAGATTAAAAGATGACGAAGAATTATCAGATAAGAATGAATTCATATTAAGTGTACATAGAAATATGGAACCAGAAAAAGTAGTAAGTGAGGTATTAGAATATACAGGTTTCTCAAACTATGAACTTATATATGAAGGGGATCAAGAAATTAATCAAGTAATTTATAGAATATATAGATAATTTTGACAAAGTAAAAAAATATGCTATAATTATAATGTAAAATGAAAAGCAATGAGGAAAAGGAGTACATTTATTAAATTTATTACAGAGAAAAGAAGAATTGCTGAGACTTCTTATAAAAAATAAATGGAAGGTAGTTTCTGAGTTGATATGATGAGAAATTTAAAATAGTCATATCCGTGTAAGATACGTTAAAATCTAATGAGAAAATAAAGAAATTTATTTTAAATAAAGGTGGTACCGCGAAGATATGTCGCCCTTGCATTTTAGCAAGGGCGATTTTTGATATTATATTAAAAATTTATAATATCTATTGCTGTGCAAAGGAGGAAAAATGTTAGAAATTAGTGCAAAACCAGAAGGAGCAGAATTAACAAGTATCAAAAAAGATGGAATTGAAAAACTTCATGATGGAAAAGAATTTTGGAATAGACAAAGTCCAATTTTGTTTCCAATAGTAGGAAAACTAAAAGATAATAAGGCAATAATTGATGATAAAGTATGTGAAATGGGACAACATGGATTTGCTAGAGATATGAAGTTTGAAATCGTAAAAGATGAACCAAACACAAAGGAATATGCTTTAATTTCAAATGAAGAAACTCTAAAAAAATATCCATACCAGTTTAAACTTATAGTTAAATATCAAGTAAAAGATAATACATTAATTGTTTCATATGAAGTTGAAAACAAGGATAATAAAAATATCTTTTTTGGAATAGGAGCACATCCAGCTTTTAAATGTGACTATTCCACAGAAAAATATTATTTAGAATTTGAAAAAGAAGAAAGTGAAATAGGAATTTTACAATTAGAAGAAGGACTTATAAGCAAAGCTAGATTAAAAGAAGAAGTAATAGATGACAATAAAATATACCTAACAAAAGATATATTTGAAAAAGATGCAATAATAATGCAAAATATTCAGTCTAACAAAATATATTTAAAAGAAAAAGACAAAGAAGAACCAATTCTAGAATTTGATTTCACAGGATTTCCATATCTAGCGATTTGGTCCAAAAAGGGAGCTCCATTCGTCTGCATAGAACCTTGGTATAATACAGCAGATTATAAAGAATCAACAGGAATATTTGAAGAAAAGCAAAAAATAATTGGATTAAACCCAAAAGAAAAATTTAAATGCAAATACAAAATCAAGTTTTTCTAAGGAAAAGGAGATTTGAAATGAAAATAAAAAAGTTACACATACTAACGATTATTGCTGGAATTATATTTGTAAATATAGGAATATTCCATTCAAATGTATGGTTTGATGAATGTTATTCAGTTGGAATGGCAAGTAAAACATTCGTTGAAATATGGAATATTGGCGGACATGACGTACATCCGGTTTTATATTATTGGGCACTGCATATTATTTATCTATTAACTAATGGATCGATTATGGCATATAGAATATTTTCTAGTATTCCCATAATGATATTAGGCATTTTAGGATATACACACATTAGAAAAGATTTTGGAGAAAAGACAGGACTATTATTTACATTTTTAGCATATTTTTCACCAATGTCAGCAACATTTGCAAACGAAATTAGAATGTACAGCTGGGCACTATTACTAGTTACAGTTTTAGCAATATATGCATGGCGATTAGCACACGAAGAAAAACTACATTATTACATAATTTTCTTTTTAAGTAGCTTGCGGAAGTATTTATATACATTATTATGGACTTATGGCAGCTGGATTAATAAATCTAATTTTATTAGTATACTTAGTAAAGATTAAGAAAAAAGAAGTGTATATAAAACAAATAATATTAGGAATAATCCAAGGACTATTATATTTACCATGGATAATTTATTTTTCATCACAATTAAAATCAATGCATGATAATGGATTTTGGATTAGCTTAGGACCAGAAACAATAATCCAGATAGGAAGCTTGTTATTTTCCGGAAGTTTATATGCATGGATAGGATTTATAATTTCACTTTTTGTATATGGATATTTAATATATTTAATAAGAAAAGAAGAAAAAGAAAATATAAAGCCTGTAAGATATGCGTTATTAGTAATAGTTTTACTAATACTTGCATCATTAATAATGTCAGTAATATTATGGTCACCAATTTTATATTATAGATACTTAACAGTAGTTGCTGGACTTATGATTTTTGCTATTTCATATATGTTCTCAAAATCAGCTAAACCATGTATGTTATACACATTTATAGCTATAACAATTCTAACAACAATACCAAGTAATATAATAATGATAAGCCATAACTATGATAAATCAAATAATGAACCAATAGATTTTATAAAAAATAACATACAAGAAAATGATGTAATAGTATATCCAGGAATAGGAACAGGAGCAATAATGGCTGCAAAATTTCCTCAATATAAACAATATTATTATAATGCTGAAGATTGGGGAGTTGAAGAAGCATACAAAGCATTTGGACCAGCAATGCAAACATATACAACAGACGATTTTCTAAATGATGAAGAATGTCAAGGAAGAATTTGGCTTGTATTAGATTTTTATAAAGTAGACTACTTTAATGAAAAATTCAATAATGAGAATTATAGAGTATTAGCTCAAAAACAATACTTTACTAAATATAATAAAGAAAAAGCTCAAAACAAAGAGACAGAATATAATATTTATTTAATAGAAAAAATAAATCAATAAAGGAGAGAGAAAAAATGGATCACAAATTAAATGACAAGTTAAACCCAAAAGATTTTGAAGAAGAAATCTATAAAAATTGGGAAGAAAGCGGAAACTTTAAACCTTCAAATGATAAAAGCAAAGAAACATATTGCATAATGATGCCACCACCAAACGTAACAGGAAAGCTACACATGGGACATGCATTAGATGACACAATACAAGACATATTAATAAGATTTAAAAGAATGCAAGGATATAGAACCTTATGGTTACCAGGTTCAGATCATGCTGCAATATCTACAGAGATGAAAGTAGTACAAAAATTAAATGCACAAGGAATAAAAAAATCAGATTTAGGAAGAGAGAAATTCTTAGAAGAAGCATGGGCGTGGACAAAAGAATATGGAGGAATAATCCAAAAACAACAACGTAAATTAGGATGTTCATGCGATTGGAGCAGAAATAGATTCACATTAGATGAAGGAATGTCAGAAGCGGTATTAGAGCAATTTGTAAGATTATATAATAAAGGGCTAATTTACAAAGGAAAAAGAATGGTAAATTGGTGCACAAGTTGTAATACATCAATTTCAGATGCAGAAGTTGAATACAAAGAAGAACCATCACATCTATGGCATATAAGATATAAAATTGTTGGATCTGACGATGAATATATAGAAGTTGCAACAACAAGACCAGAAACAATGCTTGGAGATACAGCAGTAGCAGTACATCCAGATGATGAAAGATATACACATTTGGTAGGTAAAAAATGTATATTACCAATTATGAACAAAGAAATACCAATAATAGCAGATGAGTTCGTTGAAAAAGAATTTGGAACAGGATGTGTTAAAATAACACCAGCACATGATATGAATGACTATCAAGCAGGATTAAGACACAACCTAGAAATAATAGAAGTATTTGATGAAAACTTCAAAATGGGTAACTTAGTTCCTGAATATAAAGGAATGGACTTATTAGAAGCAAGAAAGAAAATAGTTGAAAAACTAGAAGAAATCGGAGCACTAGTAAGAACAGAAGATTATACACATAATGTAGCAAAATGCGAAAGATGCAAAAATACAATAGAACCAAAAATTTCAGAGCAATGGTTCGTAAATATGAAAGAAATGGCTAAAAGAGCAGCAGATAGCGTAAGAAACGGAGAAACAAAATTCGTACCACAAAGATACGAAAAACAATATTTCCATTGGTTAGACAATATACAAGATTGGTGTATATCAAGACAATTATGGTGGGGACACAGAATACCAGCATATTATTGCCAAGAATGTGGACATATAAATGTTGCAAAACACGCGCCAGAAAAATGTGAGAAATGTGAAAGTATAAAATTAGTACAAGATGAAGATACACTAGACACATGGTTCAGTTCAGCATTATGGCCATTCTCAACACTTGGTTGGCCAAATACAGAAGCTGAAGACTACAAGGATTTCTATCCAACACAAACATTAGTAACTGGATTTGATATTATAACATTCTGGATATCAAGAATGATGACACAAGGACTTGAACTAACAGATCAAGTACCATTTAAAGATGTATTAGTACATGGAATTGTAAGAGATAATCAAGGTAGAAAAATGTCTAAAACATTAGGAAACGGAGTAGATCCATTAGATGTAATAGACCAATATGGAACAGACAGCTTGAGAATGTCTTTAATATTAGGAACAACACCAGGAAATGATATAAGATATAGTAGTGATAAAGTTGAAGCTGCAAGCAACTTTGCAAACAAACTATGGAATGCATCAAAATTCGTATTAATGCAATTAGAAGATATTGAAGAATTCAAAGAAAATGATATAACAGAATTAGATTTTTCAAAAATGATAGACATAGACAAATGGATAATTTCAAAATTAAATACATTAGTAAAAGAAGTAACAGAAAATATAGAAAAATATGATCTTGGAGTTGCAGCACAAAAAATATATGACTTTACAAGAAATGATTTTTGCGATTGGTATATAGAAATAGTAAAACCTCGTTTATTCGATAAAGAAAACGAATCAAGATACACAGTACAATTCATATTAAACTATGTACTATGCACAAGTTTGAAATTATTACATCCATTCATGCCATTTATAACAGAAGAAATATATTCAAAACTATATCATAAAGAAGAAAGCATAATGATGACAAAATTCCCAGAATATAAAGAAGAATTAGATTTCAAAAAAGAAGAAGAAATGGCAACAGAAATGATGAATATAATAACAGAGATCAGAAACATAAGAAGTAAAATGAATGTTCATCCAAGCAAAAAAACAAAATTAATATTTGTAACAACAACAGCAAAAGAAGAGATTAAAAAATCAGAAGAATTCTTAGAGAAATTAGGATTCGCAAACAAAATAGAAATACAAGAAACAACGGAAAACATCCCAGAAAACGCAGTAGCAATAATTTCTAAAAATATGGAAGTACACATTCCATTTGAAGAATTAGTAGACATCGAAGAAGAGAAAAAAAGATTGGAAGGCGAAAAGAAAAGACTAGAATCTGAAGTACAAAGAGGAGAGAAGATGCTTTCAAATCCAGGCTTCATCAACAAAGCTCCAGAAGCTAAAATAAATGAAGAAAAAGAAAAATTGGCTAATTATAAAGAATTGTTAGCAAGTGTAATTGAAAAATTGAATAAGATGTAGATATGAATAAAAAAACTGGCAAATAATGTAATAATATGTTATAATAAAACTAATTTACTGGAAATGGCTATTGACAAAATATGAGAGATATTATAATATAATTATGTGCTAAGGGAATGGCACATTTTATATCATATCAAAGTAGAATAGGTTTCTATAATAAGACCTAAGTTTTATTATGAAACTTATGTGTCGCAAAGCGCATTAGCTGTCCAGAAATGGGCAGCTATCTTCATTTTATAGGAGGAAATAATATGGGATATAGAATAGGATTAGATATTGGAATAACTTCTGTTGGATGGTCAGTAATAGAAGATGATTCAAAAGGGAATCCAATACGAATTATAGATTTAGGATCAAGAATTTTTGATGCTGCAGAAAATCCACAAGATGGATCAGCACTTGCGAAAGAAAGAAGAGATGCACGTGGATTAAGACGTAGACTAAGAAGAAAAAAGCACAGAGTAGAAAGAACCAAAAGACTCCTAGAAAGATATGACATAATTACTAAAAAAGAAGTAGAGGCAATGTATGCAAACCAAGCGCATGTTAAACATTTATACAATGTATATGAGCTAAGAGTTCTAGGAATAGAACAAAAATTAACTAATAAAGAACTAGCACGTATATTAATAAGTTTGGTAAAGAAAAGAGGATATAAATCAAATAGTAAAGCAGAAGAAAGTAACGGGGAAGCAGGAAAATTATTAACAGCTACGAGAGATAACGAAATATTAATGCAATCTAAAGGATATAGAACAGTTGCGGAAATGTATTTAAAAGATGATAAATTTAAAGCAAAAAACAAAAAGGGAGAAATACTTGTAGATAAAGATGGAACGCCATTATTAAAAATAAAAAATTCAACAGGAGATTATAAAAATACAACATTAAGAAAATTATTAATAGAAGAAATAAAACTAATTTTAAACAAGCAAAAAGAATTAAATTCAAAAATCACAGATGATTTTATAACTGAATATTTAAAAATATTTGAAAGTCAAAGAAACTTTGATGACGGTCCAGGATTTCCAAGCCCTTATGGCGGTAACTTAATAGAAAATATGCTTGGGAACTGTACATTTGAAAAAGAAGAAAAAAGAGCACCGAAAGCAACATATACATTTGAATATTTTAAATTTTTACAAACATTAAATCATATTAAAATAGAAACAATAAATAAAAAAGATGATGGAACAATCAATAAGGAAAAAAGAGAATTAACATCAGAAGAGAAAGAAAAATTAAAAGAATTAGTATTCTCAAAAGTAACAGTTACATATAGTGACGTAAGAAAAACATTACAACTTGAATCTAATCAAAGATTTAATATGTTTACATATAGAGATCTATTAAATTATACAGAAGAAACAAATAAAGAAATTGAAAAAGAGAAAAAGTTAAAAGAATTTGAATCTTATAAAAAAATAAAAACTGCATTAAACCATATTGAAAAAAATTATATAACAAAATTGACAACAGATGATCTAGATGAAATAGGTTATGCACTAACTGTATATAAAAGTAATGATAAAAGAAAAGAATACTTAGAAAAGCATACGCCAAATTTATCAAAAGAAGCAATAGAAGAATTGTTGAAACTTAGCTTTTCTAAAGTAGGAAATTTATCATTAAAAGCAATGAAAAAAATTATTCCAGAATTAGAAAAAGGAGTAACATATGATAAAGCAGTAGATAAGGTGTATGAAGATTTTAGAGGGACAGTAGATACTCAAAAGAAAAGAAAACTAAGCCTAAAAGATTTTGAACAAGAAATATCAAATCCTGTAGTTAGAAGAGGTCTATCACAAGCTATAAAAGTATTAAATGCAATAACATTGAGATATAATGAAAAGTTTGGAAAGCCCGACGTAGTTGTAGTTGAACTAGCAAGAGAATTAGGAAAAAACTTTGCAGATAGAAGAACAATAGAAAAAAGACAAAGTGATAATATGCAAACAAATGAAAAAGCAAAAGAATCAATTATAGCATTAGGAAAAAACAACCCAACAGGAAAAGATATAGTGAAATTTAAACTATGGCAAGACCAAGATTGTAAATGTATATATTCTGGAAAAACGATACCAGTTGAGGAGCTATTTACAGATTTAGTAGATGTTGATCATATAATTCCATACAGTCAATGTTTTGACGATAGTTATAATAATAAAATATTAGTACTTGCAAGTGAAAATAGACGAAAAGGAAACAGAGTTCCATATAAGTATTTAAAAGAAAGTGGAAAGAACTTAGAAGAATACGAAATAAGAGTAAATACACTTATTAGAAATAGTAAAAAGAAACAAAACTTATTAAGACAAGATTTTACAAGAGAAGATGCAGAGGATTGGAAGGAAAGAAACTTAAACGATACCAAATATATATGTAAGTACATGTATAATTTAATCAGAAATCATTTAGAATTTTCAGACAATGCAAACTTCGTGCGAAAAGTGTGGACTGTAAATGGAGCATTAACAGCACATATAAGAAAAAGACTTGGAATAGAAAAAGTAAGAGACGGAGATACACATCATGCAGTAGACGCAACTGTAATAGCAATTACAACACAAGGAATGGTTAATAAATTAACAAAATATTATCAATATGTAGATGGAAGATATATGAACAATAAAGGAGAGTATATAGACACATATACAGGAGAGATAATAAATGCAAAAGAATATGAAGAAAAGTATGGTATATATTTCCCAGAACCATGGCCAAAGTTTAGAAAAGAATTAGATATTAGAACAAATTGCAAGACAAGAGAAAGAATGATTGAGTGCTTAGAATCAGAAAAAATTTATACATACGAAGATTATGATGATGTAGAACCAATATTTGTTTCAAGAATGCCTAGAAGAAAAGTTACAGGACCAGCACATGTAGCTACAATCAGAGGAATAAAAGAAAAAGACGGAGAATTAAAAACAATAACAAAAACTGAATTAACCAAATTAAAACTAAAAGATGGAGAAATAGAAGGTTATCCCGAAAACTGTAAACGTGATGATAGATTATTGTATGAAGCTTTGAAAAATAGATTAATTGAATTTAATGGAGATGCAGTCAAGGCATTTAGTGAACCATTTTATAAACCAAAATCAGATGGGACACGAGGACCAGTAGTAAATAAAGTAAAAATTGAAGCAAATACAACAATGGGAGTAACTTTAAATGACAAAAAAGCATTTGCAGCAAATGGTGATTGCGTTAGATTAGATATATTTTATGTAGAAAATGAGGGATATTATTTCATCCCAATATATGTTAGCGATACTGTAAAAAAAGAATTGCCTAATAAAGCATGTGTAGCTGGAAAAAAATATGCTGATTGGAAAGAAATGAAAGATGAAGATTTTATCTTTTCAATATATCCAAAAGATTTAATATATATTCAAGGAAAAAATAAAATTAAATTAAATCCAGTTATAAAAGATAAGGATTCAATTGAAGTTGAAGAAATTTTTGCTTATTATGTAAAGGCTGGAATATCATCTGCAGCAATAACAATACAAACAAATGAGAGAAAATATGTTCAACCAAGTTTAGGAATAAAAAGTTTAAAGAAATTAGAAAAATATGAAGTAGATATTTTAGGTAATTATCATAAAGTAAAATTGCCTGAAAAAAGATTACCTTTTAATATAAATAAAAAATAGAAGGGAGGGAAGCTTTAATATTTATCTTAAAGCACCATTTGTCTAGCATTATGCAAGATAAATGTTTTAAGCGAATACTATGGCTTTCAGAAATATCTACGTACAAACAGATGCACACATAAAAGTAAAAAATGAGCAACTATTAATACAAAATGAAAACGGTGAACATACTGTTCCATTAGAAGATATTAATAGTATATGCATTGAGTCATTAAGGACAAGCATTACAACATATACATTATATAAGATAATAGAACACGATATTATTTTATATGTATGTGACTCAAAACATCTACCATCTGGAATATTAATTGGAACAAATAAGTATTCAAGACAACTAAAAAATTTACAAATGCAATTTAATATTTCAAAACCATTACTAAAAAGAATATGGCAAGAAATCGTAACAGTAAAAGTAATTAATCAAGCAAAATGCATGGAAGAATTAAAAAATGAAAAATTTACAAAATTATTAGAAATGATAAAAGGAATAACATCAGGTGATTCAAAAAATGTGGAAGCAAAAGCAGCAGCATATTATTTTAAGTCTATTTTCGGAAACGATTTTAATAGAAATAAAGAATGTATAGAAAATGCTGCACTAAATTATGGCTATTCAATAGTTAGAGGTATGATAGCAAGAAGTCTTATAATGTATGGATTTGAACCAGCATTAGGAATATTCCATCACAACCAATTGAATAATTTTAACCTAGCAGATGATTTTATAGAATGTTTTAGACCAGTTGTAGACTTATATGTTATAAATACTATAGACTTTAGAATGAAAAGACTAACACCCGAAGAAAAACAAAAAATATATAATGTAATGAACTGTTTAGTTTTAATAGATGGTAAAAAATTTAATATTCAAGGTGCAATTGAATATATGATAAAAAGTTATTCAACAAGTATGAATAAAAAAGAAAATTTGATTAAATTACCATATTTAATTAAATTAGAAGAGTATAGGTATGCATAAGTTTATGAGAATACTAGTTTTCTTTGATTTACCAGTTAAAACTAAACCACAAAGAAGAAAAGCAACACAATTTAGAAACTTCTTAATTAAAGATGGATATTATATGGTTCAATTTTCAGTATATGCTAGAGTTTGTAATGGAAATGATATGGTAGAATTACATAAGAAAAGATTAAAAGCAAATGTACCTGATGATGGATCTATTAGAGTTTTAGTTATAACAGAAAAGCAGTATGAGAATGTTGAAATTTTATTAGGGAGAAAATCCAAATATGAAAAACCGATTGAATTTGAAACATTATCTCTTTTCTAAAAAAAGAGATAAAATAGTAAAACATTTGATTAATGTAATATATTTTTTAAAAAGAAAAAAGCTAGTAATCATTGGTATTACTAGCTTTTTGTAGGGAATATTATATCATATCAAAATATAATAGGGAACTATAACTGTATTCGATATTAAACTGCACATAATCTTATTATATCATATCAAAATATAATAGGGAACTATAACTATTTTTTCTTCTTTAATAATATTTTTTAGATTATATCATATCAAAATATAATAGGGAACTATAACTAAATCATATGATATATGCTCTCCATAAATATTATATCATATCAAAATATAATAGGGAACTATAACTATTAAATGACTTCCTGAAAAATGGCTTTTATTATATCATATCAAAATATAATAGGGAACTATAACTTTCAGATTCATGAAGCAATACGAGGTTCTAATTATATCATATCAAAATATAATAGGGAACTATAACTGTTGTTCTGGAGTTATAAAAATTACTAATATTATATCATATCAAAATATAATAGGGAACTATAACAGAAGTATATGAAGAAGACGTTATAAACCAATTATATCATATCAAAATATAATAGGGAACTATAACTTGCTTCTCCATCTCCATACTTACCAGCTAATTATATCATATCAAAATATAATAGGGAACTATAACTTTGCTAATCGTGGCAAGTTGAAAGTTGATATTATATCATATCAAAATATAATAGGAAACTATAACTTTTATTACTTCCACACTACCTTGACCGTAATTATATCATATCAAAATACAATAGAAAACTATAAGTGTGCTATCACGGACCAATTAGATATGCATAATTATAACAAAATCTGGAAAAACACTAGACAAAAAGTTCAGCTACGTGGTACAATTTCTGGAAAATAAATGAAAAGGATATAAATTATTGCTAATAGGAAAAATAGACAAAAATAAAATTGGAGAATATGCTAAAAAAATAAAGTCAGAAGATATAGTATTGACAATTGAGAGAATGAGACATATTTTTAGAAATCATCAAAATGACTACAAAATTATAATGAAAAATATAGCTAGAATTATTGCAAATCCAGATGAAGTGATAGAAGATAACAAAAATAAAGATACTTTATTTTTTATTGGAAAATTAGATAAAAACAATTTAAATATTGTTATAAAATTGAATACTACTAATAGTGAAGAACATCCTAGTAATTCAATAATGACAGCATGGATAATAAGAGAAAAAAACTTAAGAAAGGTTAGAGAAAAAAATAAAAGTATTTACAAAATAGAATAAACATGCTATTATAAACATACAATATGAATAGTTATTTGAAGTAGAGATTGTGCTGCTACACACCTAGTAATAGGTCAAAAGAAATGTCGGACAGGGCACACCGACCAAATAACAAACCAAAAGAGCTATGGAAACATAGCTCTTTTTTTATGCCTTAAAAATTAAATTATACTTGGAAAAGCATTCCTAAGTGTCGAAAAAGGTCGATGACTTCCCATATTTCGTCAAAGGAAAAAAATGGAAAGAAAAGAATATACAATATATAAAGTTCTAAAGGAGGGTCGTATGAAAATTGATTTCGACGAGAAGGACAAGCTCTTAAATTTAGAGATAGATGAAGAGATAGATCATCATAGAGCAGAAATATTAAGGAGGAATGCAGATTATGAAATTCAAAGACGTAATCCGAAAAGAGTTATACTTGATTTTAATAACGTTTATTTTATGGATAGTGCCGGAATCGGAATGGTAATAGGCAGATACAAAACTGCGTCAATGATTGGTGCAAAGATTGAAATGAAAAATGTAAAACCAAATATACGAAAAATATTTGACATGACAGGTGTGTTAAAAATAATTCCAATTGTAGAGGAGGAACACAAAAATGAAAAAACAGTATGACAATGAAATGAGACTAGAATTTTTAAGTAAATCTTGTAATGAATCATTTGCACGAATCACAGTTGCAGCATTTGTTGCTCAGTTAGATCCTACCATAGAAGAAATTTCTGATATAAAAACATCAGTATCTGAAATAGTTACTAATTCAATAATACATGCATATGATTCTAATGATGAGATTATAAAAATACATAGTTACATAATTGATAATTGCGTGATAATAGAAATTTCAGATACTGGTAAAGGAATAGAAGATGTTGAAATGGCAAGAAAGCCATTATATACATCAAAAGCAGAACTTGAAAGGTCTGGAATGGGCTTTACAATTGTTGAAAGTTTTATGGATGAACTTAAAGTTGAATCAATTGTAGGGTTAGGAACTAAAGTTACAATGAAAAAAATTATAAAAAAAGAACAAAATTTATTAGATTGTTAGGAGATATTAATTTTGTATGAGACTACAATAGAAGAAATCTTAGAAGCACAATCTGGGGATAAAGAGAAGTTAAATGATATTGTAGAAAAAAATTCAAGATTGATATGGAGTATAGTAAAAAGATTTAAAAATAGTAGGTACGAAACTGAAGATTTGTTTCAGATTGGTGCTTTAGGATTTATAAAATCAATTAAAAGATTTGATAAAGAATATAATGTGAAGCTGTCTACATTTGCTGTTCCATATATTATAGGAGAGTTGAAAAGGCATTTTAGAGACGATGGAATTGTAAAAGTTAGTAGAAGTTTAAAAGAATTGAATATGAAAATAGAGATGCTTAGAAAGCAATATGAAAAAGAGGGAAAAGAATTAACAATTGAAAAAATAAAAGAAGAGTTAAAGGAATCAAAAGAAAATATTTTATTAGCATTGGAAGCAGAAAGAGAAGTTAAATCAATAGACGAAGATATGGATGATGGAAGCGAAAATATGCTAATAAAACAAGTAAAAGTTGAAAGTTATGAAGATGAAACAATAAGAAAATTAGTATTAAAAGAAGAATTAAATAAATTAGAAGAAAAGGAAAGAAACATAATAGTATTAAGATATTTTTACAATAAAACTCAAAGTCAAATTGCTGAACAATATGGCATAAGTCAAGTACAGGTATCTAGGATAGAAAAGAAAATTTTATTGAAAATGAGAGAGAACATAAAGGAGAAATTGTGAAAAATATAATTGAAAAAATAAAAAAACACTATGTATTCTTTTTTTTATTTTCTAGTATAGGAGCTTTGGTGATATTACCAATGTGGCTAACACAGAGCTTTGAAATAAATAAGGATACACAAAGAATAGAAATTAATGTTGAAAAGCCAAGCTTAGATTTAGGTGTACAATATAAAAAAATAAATTTATTACATAATAATGAAAATGTTGTGGAAACATTAGAGTTAGAAGATTATTTGATAAATGTTGTGGCAGCAGAAATGCCAGTTGAGTATGAAGAAGAGGCTTTGAAAGCTCAAGCTACAGTAGCTAGAACATACACTTTATATCAAATTGAAAACGGTCATAAGCATGATAATGCAGATGTTTGTGACAGCAGTACATGTTGTCAGGCATGGATATCTAAAGAAAAAAGATATGAAAAATGGGGAGACAATCAAGATGAGAAATGGAGCAAATTAACAAATGCAGTATATTCAACTGCTGGTGAAGTCATAACATATGATGGAAAACCAATTGATGCTTTTTTTCACTCAAATAGTGGAGGAACAACAGAAATTCCTATAAATGTATGGGGCGGAAGTGATTTCCCATATTTGCAAGTTGTAGAAACTAGTGGTGAAGATGAGTATAGTCAATATTATTCTGAAAAAGAATATACCAAAGCTGAAATAGAAAGCAAAATGAAGTCTGCTTACAGTGATTTTTCAATAGACTGGAATGAAGAGAACTGTATAGAAATTCTAGAATATACAGAAAGCTCTAGAATTAAAACTTTGAAAATAGGAAATAAAAAT
Organism: uncultured Clostridia bacterium; assembly: GCA_934130285.1. Lineage (GTDB taxonomy): Bacteria > Bacillota > Clostridia > TANB77 > CAG-508 > UMGS1994. The sequence goes on from CAKOXT010000005.1 coordinate 58,741, forward strand.
ATTTCAGGTGTTGAAGCTCGAAAAATTTTTGAATTAAAGTCATCAAATTTCACATATGAAATATCAGAAAGTACAGTGAAATTTAAAGTAATAGGATATGGACATGGTGTTGGCTTAAGCCAAACAGGAAGTAATACATTGGCAAAAGAGGGAAAGAATTATAAAGAGATCATAGAGCATTTCTTTAAAAATATTGAAATAGAAAATATAAAAGATAAATAAATATAATCTTCTCTTTGTATAAATACATAAAATATGGAAATACTTGTAATAAATAAAATATAGGAGGAGAGTATGAACAGAGGAAAAAGATATAAATCTACTATGCTAGATAAAGAAAAAAGATTTTATATAATTGGTGTAGGCTTTTTAACTGTGTTAATAATTTTTATATTTGCATTATCAGGATATAAAGCCAAAAAAGAAGCTAATGCTAAGATAGCTCAGATAGAATCAGAGGAAAATTTTGATGCTACAATGGTCAGTTCAACAGAAGATAAAAGTATAAATGAAGTTGAAAATAAGGCTGAAGAAAAAATTGCAATAAATACATCAAATATTACTAATAATACAGTAAACCAGATAAAAGAAACTCCAACGCCAGAGGTAAAAGAAACACCTAAACCAGTAGAGTTACATTTTTCAGTACCATTAGAAGGAGAGATTGCAAAAGATTTTTCAGATTCTAATTTAACATATTCTGAAACATTGCAAGAATGGACTGTTCACTTAGGAGTTGATATAAAAGCTGAAAAAGGAAGTTCAGTATTAGCATCAGAAGCGGGAACAGTTGAATCTATAAAAAATGATCCAAGATATGGAATAACAGTAACAGTAGTTCACGAAAATGGATTTAAAACAATATACTCAAATTTGCAAACAGCCGAATTTGTTTCTGAGGGACAAACAATAGATAAAGGACAAATTATAGGATCAGTTGGAGATAATGCAGCATTTGAAATTGCTGATGATCCACATCTACATTTTGAAATGACTAAAGATGGAACTAATGTAAATCCATCAACTTACTGGGAGAAATAAATATTAATAATATTTAAAGATAAAAATCTGATAGATATTTAATAGTATAATAAAAAGCTCAAGAAATTAATCTTGAGCTTCTATTTTATTTTAATTAATAATTACTTAGATTGTTTAATTTTTTTTCTATTTAAGATTTTTATAAAAATGATTAAATAAGCTAATCCAATTATCCAACCACATAATACATCAGTTGCATAATGCACACCTAAGTATATTCGACTAATACCTATTAAGAAGATTATAGCAGAAAGCAGTGGAACCAATATGTTTTTTAATCTTTTATTTTTCATATACTTCATAATATAGTAAATAATTAATCCATAAAAAATCATTGACATCATAGAATGACCACTTGGAAAACTGTAAGAAGTTTCAACTGTCATAACTAATGTTTGAGTAGGACGTGGACGCCTAACAATAATTTTTATTAAATTATTTAATATAACACCAATTAAATTAGCAGATAAAAATGTAAGAAATATTTTTTTATTTTTCCACGAAATAATTGCAACAGATAAGATTCCAGAAACAATAACTAGTGTAGAACCAAGTGTTGTAATTAGTTTCATAATTGTAAGTATAGTATTGTTTACAGGAAAAATAGACATTATAAATTGATAAATGGGTAAATCAAAAAGTATCATATAGTCTCCTTTTCAAATAATATACAAAAATTATAGTATATTAAAAATTAAAAAGCAACATATGAGGTTGATTTTAAAAAAGATGCGTGATACTATAAAGATGACTCGTAAACAAAGAGAAGAATAGGAGGTATTCATATGATTATAGAATTACCTGAGATGTTCTACAAAGCAGACGGAAAGAAATATGTACGGGTTAAAAATGGCATACTAGAGATTCGTGGATACTGGGACTTTGAGAAACTCATGGTACAGCTGGCGTATGAGATGAAAGGCAAATGTCAATGCTATTATTGCAGAAAAAGTGTAGATCCAAAGAAAATAACAATTGATCATTTATTCCCAAGCGATTTTGGGGGAATGTCAATTACAAATAATTTGGAACCAGCATGTCAGAAATGCAATAGCAGTAAGTCTAACATGAACCAATACGAATATGGCGTGTGGAGGACTATACGGGATGAAGAAGCTCAGAAAAGTTTCTATCATAGCGTAGTTGCCAAAAAGAAAAGAAGAAAGTTCAACGCTAAGGTAAAAAAAGGTTTCGATTTACCTAAAAGCTGGGTTGAATATCGGAGGTTGGATAGTATCCAAAAAATCAGCAAAGTAAGCAATACCAATAGTAACAAGTTCAAAAGAATGTTAACTTTTGCAAGAAGGTATAACAAGCTCCCAAGAACGATTGTTGTGTCCAGAAATGGAAAACTCCTGGATGGAGCAACAGCATACGAGGTCGCTAAAAAGCTGAGATTTGTGGAAGTACCAGTAACTGTTCTCGAAAATGTTATCATCTATAGAGACTAATCTGTCTGCTAAAGAAACTCCCCTGACGATGGTTAGGGGAGTTTTCTTATCTTTTTATTGTACTACAATGTGAATATTGATATAATACAACATATATGAGAAATAGAGAGGTTAATAAAATGAAATATATAATAGATCGAATAGAAAACAATTTAGTAATCTGCGAAAATCAAGAAACTAAAAAGATGGAAGAATTTCCTAAAAGTATGTTCCAAGAAGAAATAAAAGATGGAGATGTTGTTATAAAAGAAGGCAATTCATTCAAAATTGATAAAGAAGAAACAGCAAGTAGGAAGAAACATATTGAAGACTTAATGAAAAAATTAATGAACTAAAATCTTCAGAAAGGAAATACTAACATGGCAAATAAGTGGACAAACGAACAGTTAAGTGCAATAACACAAAAAGGTAATAACATATTGGTAGCAGCAGCTGCTGGTAGTGGAAAGACCACTGTTTTAGTTGAAAGAATTATAAGAAAAATAATTAATGATAATGTAGATATAGATAAAATATTAGTCGTAACATTTACAAATGCTGCAGCATCAGAAATGCGAGAAAGAATATTAACAGCTTTGTATAAGCAAATTGATGAGGATCCATTAAATCAAAGACTAAGAAAACAGATAGTATTATTAAATAAAGCAAGCATCTGCACAATAGATGCATTTTGTTTAGATATAATTAGAAATAATTTCTTTGAAATAGGAGCATCATCAAACTTTAGAATAGCTGATAACACAGAATTAGAATTACTAAAGCAAGAAGCAATTGAAGAAACTTTTGAAGAACTATATTTAGAAAATGATGATGAATTTAATAAATTAATTGAATTATATGCTGGATACAAAGACGATGAAAATTTAAAAAATATAATTTTAAAAATTCATAATTACATTCAAAGTGCGCCATTTCCAGAAGATTGGTTAGAAGAACAAATTGAAAAATTTAATATGAGTGACATAGAAGATTTTTCACAAACAGAATGGGGAAAAATCATTTTAAAAAATTTCAGGGATGAAGTATTAAATTCAATTCAAATCCTAGAAAGCAGTAAACATCAATTAGATATGATTACTGAATTATCAAAGTTTTCACTAGTCGTTGCAGACGATATAAATCAATTGAAATTTTTAGAACAAAATTGGGATAACTGGGAAAGAGCATACGAAATAGCTAATAATTTAAAATTCAAAACATGGCCAACAGATAAAAAAGTAGTAAGCAATTTAAAAGAAGACACTAAGAAAGCCAGAGATAATGTGAAAAAAAGAATATCAAAAGCCGTATCTCAAACATTTATATATAATACAGAAGAAGCGGTTGAAGACATTAATGCAATGTACCCAATACTTAAAAAAATAAAAGACGTAACACTAAAATTCATGGAAAAGTTTTCAGAGAAAAAATCAAACAAAAATATAATGGACTTTAGTGATATAGAACATTATGCTTTAAAGATCTTATTAAAAAAAGATGAAAATGGAATATACCAAAAAACAGAAGTTGCCAAAAAATATGAAGAAAAATTTAATGAAATAGCCATTGATGAATATCAGGATAGTAACTTAGTTCAAGAATATATTTTAACATCAATTTCAAATGGAAAAAACATATTTATGGTAGGTGACGTAAAGCAAAGTATATATAGATTTAGACAAGCAAAACCAGAACTATTTTTAGACAAATATCAAAAATATGGACTAGAACCAAATGAATATGGTCAAAAAATAAAACTATTCAAAAATTTCAGAAGTAGAGAGAACATTCTAGATACAACAAACCTAATATTCTCAGACATTATGAGTGCTGACTTTGGTGAAATAGAATATGATGAAAGTGAATATTTGAATCTTGGAGCAACATATGAAGAACCAGCAGAAAATGTAGAATTTGCGGGAAAGACTGAACTAGATATAATTGATTTGAAAAAAGAAGAAAATGAAGATGGCGAAGAAATAGAAGAAGATAATTCAAGTGAATTATTAGAAAAAACAGAAATCGAGGCAAAATTTGTGGCAAACAGAATTCAAGAATTGATAAAATCAAAATATCAAGTATATGACAGAAAAACAGGATATAGAGATATAACATACAAAGATATTGTAATTTTATTAAGAGCCACATCAAATACAGCAAACGTGTTTGAAAAAGAATTACTAAATTTAAATATACCTGTTTTTAGTGACCAAGCAGAAAACTATTTGGAATCAATAGAAATAAGAACCATAACATCATTACTAAAAATAATAGATAATCCATATAGAGACATACCTTTAGTAACAGTAATGAGATCAATCATAGGAGATTTCACAGATAATGAATTGATTGAAATTAGACTAACACAAAATGAAGGATATTTTTATGATTCATTAAAAGAAGCAAAAACATCACCAAAAATAGATAGTAAATTAAAAGAAAAAGTAACAAATTTTCTTGATAAACTAAACAAATGGAGAGAAGAAGAAAGATATCTTCCATTAAATGAATTTATTCAAAAAATATATGAAGAAACAGATTATTACAACTATGTTAGATTAATGCCAAATGGACAAGTAAGAAAAGCAAACTTAAAAATGTTATTAGACAGAGCAAAAGATTACGAAAAAATCAGCTTCAAGGGATTATTTAATTTTATTAGATACTTAGAAAAAGTAAAAAGTAGTAACAGTGATTTATCTTCAGCTAAAGTAATTGGAGAAAATGAAAACGTAGTTAGAATTATGAGTATTCACAAAAGTAAAGGACTTGAATTTCCAGTTGCAATAATTTCAAGAACAGATAAAAAATTCAATCAAAAAGATTTAAATGAAAGCATTTTATTACACCAAGATATAGGTTTTGGAATGCAATATATTAATTATGATAGAAAAATCGAATATACTACAGCAACAAAAGAAGCAATAAAAATTAAAACTAAAGAAGAATCAATTGCAGAAGAAATGAGAATTTTATATGTTGCATTAACAAGAGCAAAAGAAAAACTTATAATAACAGGTGTAGAAAACGATTTTACAAAATCAATTGACCAGAAAAAAGAATTGTTAGAAATTTACGAAAAAGAAAATGATAAAATAAATCACTTGGTATTAAAGAAATACCTAAGTTATCTTGAATGGATAGAACTAGTATATTTAAACCATCAAGATATTGAAAATCAAATAACATTAAATAAGATAGCTAAAAAAGACGTGCTTAAAGCAGAAGAAAATCAAGAAGAACAAGAAAAAAAGAACATAGAATTACCTGAAAAAATAGATTATGAAAAGATAAATGAAATTTTAAATTGGCAATATAAATACAAAGAAATGACAAACATTCAAAGTAAAATGAGTGTAACCAAAATAAAAGAATTAAAAAATAATGAAGCACAAAATCAGCAACATATAGAAATTAAGCCAAAGTTTATGCTAGATAAAACAAAAGTATCATCTGCTGAAAGAGGAACCATAATACACTTAATTTTACAAAAACTAGATTTCACAAAAGAATATTCAAGAGAAGAATTAGCACAGTTTGTTAATAATTTATGTACTAAAAATATAATAACTCAAATACAAAAAGACAGCATAAACATAGAAAAAATATATCAAATAATCAATACACAATTTATAAAGAATTTAAAAAATGCAAAAGAAATAAAAAAAGAAACGCCATTTTATACATACATAAATACTAAAGAAATATATAATACACAAAACTCTGAAAATATATTAGTACAAGGTATTATAGACTTATATTACATCAACCAACAAAATGAAGTAATTTTAGTAGATTATAAGACAGACTATGTAGAAGGTTCGGGAGAAGAATTAATAGACAAATACAAAGTACAGTTAGAAATTTATAAAAAAGCACTAGAAGAATCATTAAAAGAGAAAGTAAAACATGTATACATATATTCAATATATCTAAATAAAGAAATAGAAATAACCTTCTAATCGGCTAAAATGAGGTTATACCGTATTTACAACAGATATAAAATGTAGTATAATAGTAATAGTTGAGACAAAAAATGGAATAAAAAATAGGAGGAAGCTATGAAAAGAATGCAAACGTTTTTGACATACGCTTTAATAATTATAGCATTTTACTTTTTTTCAAATTTTTTAATAGATTTTGGAATAAGAAGTTCATATAAAGATGTAAGTGATGAAAATATCAAAATAGAGCAAGCTGATAACGGGTTTGAAATAAATGTTGATAAGGCCAATTCAAATAGAAGACAATCATACTTTACAGGTACAGTAAAAAATAATTCTGATAAAGTAATTGAAAAACAATATGTAAAAGTTGACTCATATTATAAAGGAAAACTAATGCAAGAAAAGTATTTGGCATTTGAAAATATGCAACCAGGAGAAGAAAGAAAATTTAAATTACTATATTCTTTAGGACAAATAGATGAATATAGAGTTTCTTATGTTGACGAAATACCAATAAATAAAACAATCATAGACAAAGGTATAGAAAAAGTTGTTGAGTACTATAACAAAGCTAAGAACACTAACTGGAAAGAAAAAGGTACAGGTTTACTAAGCGGAGTTGCAGATAAATTTGAGCCAGTACATGTAGAAGGAACTGATTGGGAACTATTTGTTGCGGTAATGTGGGTATGGTATGCTATTCCATCAGGAGCAATATGGTTTATAATATAATGATGAATAATAGAAAAAGAGCAAATTTAAGTTTGCTCTTTTTTACGTTTAGAAAGAAAAATTAATATTTTATGTAGAAATATATTTTAATAGAAAATATGAACATGAAAATATTACCAAAATAGATTTTCACTATATCAATATAATCGATATTTTGATATGCAGATATATTGAAATATAAGCATTAATTTGATAGAATAATATAAATTTATTTAAGGAGATTTAAGCGTGAACGACAATCAAAAGCAAATTAGAAATTTTAGTATAATAGCACATATAGATCATGGAAAATCAACATTGGCAGATAGATTAATTGAAATGACAGGAGTACTTACAAAAAGAGAAATGGAAAGCCAAGTCTTAGACAATATGGATATTGAAAAAGAAAGAGGAATAACCATAAAGTCTCAAGCTGTAAGAATGAATTATACAGCAAAGGATGGACAAACATATGAACTAAACTTAATAGACACACCTGGTCATGTTGACTTTAATTATGAAGTTTCAAGAAGCTTAGCAGCATGTGAAGGAGCAATTTTAGTTGTAGATAGTAGTCAAGGAGTAGAAGCACAAACATTAGCCAATGTATATTTAGCATTAGATAATAATCTAGAAATAATTCCAGTAATAAATAAAGTAGATTTACCAAATGCAAGGCCAGACGAAGTAAAAGCTGAAATAGAAGATATCATTGGAATTCCAGCAATGGATGCACCATGTATTTCTGCTAAGTCTGGATTAAATGTTGAACAAGTATTAGAAAGAATCGTTTCAGACATTCCAGCACCACAAGGAGATAGAAACGGAAAATTAAAATGTTTAATATTTGATTCATTTTATGACAATTACAAAGGTGCAATCAGCTATGTTAGAGTAAAAGAAGGAACAGTAAAAGTGGGAGATGAAATTCTATTTATGGCAACAGGAAAACATTTTACTGTAACAGAAGTAGGATATTTTGGTGCAGGACAATATGTTCCAGCAGACGAATTAAAAGCTGGCGAAGTTGGATACATAGCAGCAAGTATAAAAAATGTATCAGACTTACATGTTGGTGATACAATTACAAATTTTGAAAATCCAGCTGAGGAACCATTACCAGGATACAAAAAAGCTAATTCAATGGTATATTGTGGAATGTATCCATTAGATGGTAGCGAATACGAAAATTTGAAAGATGCTCTTGAAAAATTAAAATTAAATGATGCAGCTTTAGAGTATGAACCAGAAACATCAATAGCTTTAGGATTTGGATTTAGATGCGGTTTCCTTGGATTACTACATCTAGAGATAGTTATAGAAAGATTAGAAAGAGAATTCGATTTAGGATTAATAACAACAGCACCATCAGTTATATATAAGGTGTATAAAACAAATGGAGAAGTAATTGAATTATACAATCCAACAGATTTGCCTAAAACACAAGAAATAAAATACATAGAAGAGCCAATCATGAAAGCTGAAATAATGACACCTAAAGAATTTGTTGGAAATATAATGGATATTTGCCAAAAAAGAAGAGGTACATATATAGACATGAAATATCTAGACAGCAACAGGGTTACATTAGAATATGATTTGCCTTTAAATGAAATAATATATGACTTTTTTGACACACTAAAATCAAAGACAAAAGGATATGCATCAGTAGACTATGAATTTAAAGAGTATAGAAGATCAGAACTTGTAAAATTAGATATACATATAAATAATGAAGCAGTAGATGCTTTATCATTCATAGTTCATAAAGACAGTGCTTATACAAGAGGAAGAAAAATGGCTGAAAAATTAAAAACAGTTATACCAAGACAATTATTTGAGATTCCAATTCAAGCAGTTGTAAGCGGAAAAATAATTGCAAGAGAGACTTTATCAGCTATGAGAAAAGACGTATTGGCAAAATGTTATGGAGGAGATATTACAAGAAAGAAAAAACTTCTAGAAAAACAGAAAAAAGGTAAAAAGAAAATGAGACAAATAGGAAATGTTGAAGTACCTCAAGAAGCATTTTTAGCAGTGTTAAAATTAGACGATGAAGAATAAGGAGAACGAAAGATGAAAAGTTTAAGAAAGATAGCTTTAATTATAAGTGCCTTAATAATATTTATGATACCAACAGCACTAGCAGCAACAGCTTCAAATGAAATTACTGAAGAACAAACAAATTACAACATAATTTCAGAAGAAGGAAGAGTGAAATTTCAAAGATTTGTTGAAATAAAAGATAATTATGAAAAATTTTGTATATTAGAAGGCATACTATTTGTTATAGTAGTAATAATGACAGTAAAAACAAAAGTCATAGATACATCTACTAAATCAGGCCTACTTGTTGCAATACTTGGAATAGCCGCCTATGTATTCAGATTTTGCGTGGAAGGTAATATAATTTATGTACTAGATACTTTCTTACAAATATTAGGAGTAATTTTAATTCTATTATCTTACTGGTTTATATATAAAAATGAAAATATTTTAATATACGCTCCAGTATGTGCATGTGGAATATTCTATTCTGTGAATAATTTGGAATTAGTAAAATCTAATATACTATGTCAAGTCTTTTTAATAGTTGCACCATTTGTATTATATATATTAGGAAGAATAATGCACAAAACTAAAGAAATAGAAATGTTAAAACCTGTGAAAGAAAAACATGAAAGGAATAAATAAAATGAAACCAGAATTTAAGAAAAATGATAACAAAAGAAATTTCAAAAATAACAATAGAAAGAATTATGACAACAGAGATAATAAGCCAAAAGATGAAAATGAATATGATGACATAGTAGAAGGAAGAAATGCAGTTTTAGAATTGTTGAATTCAGATAGAGACATTAATAAAATATTTGTACAAAGTGGAGAAAGACATGGATCAATAAATAAAATTATTGCAGTAGCAAAAGAAAACAAAGTAGTAGTTACTGAAGTTGAAAAATCAAAATTAGATTTCATGTCAAAAACTAAAAATCACCAAGGCGTAATTGCAGTGGTTCCACCATTTAATTACTGTGAAGTAGAAGATATATTAGATTTCGCAAAGAGTAAAAATGAAGATGCTTTTATATTAATACTAGATGGAATAGAAGATCCACATAATTTAGGCTCAATAATTAGAACTGCTGAAACAGCAGGAGTTCATGGAATAATAATTCCAAAAAGAAGAACTGTAACAGTAAACAGCACAGTTGCAAAAGTATCAGCAGGTGCAGTAGAACACATGAAAATTGCAAGAGTAAATAATATAACAGAGACAATTAGAAAATTAAAAGAAAACGGATTATGGATTATAGGAACAGACGGAGAAGCAAGAACTTTATATTACAATCAAGATCTTAAAGGTGATATTGCAATAATCATAGGTAGTGAAGGTTTTGGTATGAGTAGACTAGTAAAAGAAAATACAGATATGCTTGTAAAAATTCCTATGAAAGGAAAAATAACATCTTTAAATGCATCAGTATCAGCAGGTATCATAATCTATGAAGCTGTAAAACAACGTTTAAAATAAAAAAGTATGAATCATAAAATTAATACTTGCATTAGTAAAAATATAATGATAAAATAAGAACATAATTTTTGTTGAGACAAAACAGATAAAAAAAAAACCCCTTTTTTTTATCTGTTTTTTTGTTTTTTAGGGTTTTACAAGAAAGGTAGGATAAATAAAATGAAGACTAAATATGTATTTGTCACAGGAGGAGTAGTTTCAGGATTAGGAAAAGGAATAACAGCAGCATCACTAGGAAGACTATTAAAAAATAGAGGTTATAAAGTTACAATACAAAAATTTGATCCATATATAAATGTAGATCCAGGAACAATGAGTCCTTATGAACATGGAGAAGTATTTGTAACAAATGATGGAGCAGAAACAGACTTAGACTTAGGACATTATGAAAGATTTATAGATGAGGCACTAACAAAAGATTCAAGTGTATCAATGGGACAGATTTATTCAAGTGTAATTGAAAAGGAAAGAAAAGGTACATATTTAGGAAAAACAATCCAAGTAATACCTCATATTACAAATGAAATAAAAGAAAAAATCTATTCATTTGAAAATACAGATACTGATGTTGTAATAACAGAATTAGGCGGAACAGTAGGAGATATGGAAGGACTTGCGTTAATAGAAGCAATTAGACAAGTTGGTATAGAAAAAGATATTAATGATGTTTGTTACATTCATGTAACTCTATTACCATTCATATCAGGCTCAAAAGAAATAAAGTCGAAGCCAACACAACACTCAGTAAAAGAGTTACAGTCATTTGGTATAAAACCAGATATACTAGTTGCAAGAGCTGATGAACATATAGAAAAAGAAATGAAAGAAAAAATTGCATTATTCTGCAACGTTAGACCAGAAAATGTAATAGAAAATATGACAGCAGAAAGCTTATATGAAGTTCCACTATTACTTGAAAAAGAGGGACTTGCAAGAGCAGTTTGTAAGAAGTTAGGATTAAATCAAGAATGTAATAATGAAAATTGGAATGAATTAAATAAAAAAATAAAATCATGTCAAGAAGTAGTTAATATTGCTTTAGTAGGAAAATATATGAAATTAGAAGATTCATATCTATCAGTTGCAGAAAGTTTAAGACATGGTGGATATGCAAATGGAGTAAAAGTAAAAGTAGGATTTATTGATTCAGAAACAATCAATGATGATAATGTTGCAGAAGTTTTAAAAGACTATCATGGAATCCTTGTTCCAGGTGGATTTGGAAGTAGAGGAATCGAAGGAAAAATATCAGCAATAAAATATGCAAGAGAAAATAAAATTCCATTCTTAGGAATATGCTTAGGTATGCAAATGGCAGTTGTTGAGTTTGCAAGAAATGTATTGGGATTGAAAGATGCAAATTCAGCAGAGTTTAGTAAAGATACAAAAAATCCTGTAATTCATATAATGGAATCACAAAAAAGTGTAACTAAAAAGGGTGGAACAATGAGACTTGGAGCATATCCTTGCATAATAAAAGAAAATACACTAGCCGAGAAAGTATATGGAAAGAAAGAAATATCAGAAAGACATAGACATAGATACGAATATAACAATGATTATAAAGAAGCTTTAGAATCAAAAGGATTAATATGTTCAGGAACATCACCAGATGGTAGCTTAGTAGAAATAGTAGAATTAAAAGATCATCCATATTTTATAGCAGGACAATTTCACCCAGAATTTCAATCAAGACCAGACAGACCAGGTCCATTATTTGTTGGTTTAGTAAAAAATGCAAAAGAATTTAAAAATAAATAATAAAATTTTGCAGGTTTTTAAAGTTTTGTGTATAATAAATATATTATAGAGAATTAATTAAAAAGCACAAAACGGAGGAAGAAGAATGAAAAAGAAACACGCAGATTATTCAAAAATAAAAGATATATTAGAAAAAGAATTTAAAAAATTAGATACAAAAAACGATCCTGAATTTGGAACAGTGTGTTTATTAAATGCAAAGAAAGTAGAAAAAAAGTGGAGAGTTCCAAGAGAAAATGGAGAAGAAGTAATATTAGATATGGGTTATAGATGGTTAACACTATATCCAAGAGATGAAAACTATGCAATAATAGCTGTATTTAACTCAAAATCAGAATTAGTAGAATTCTATTTTGATATAGCTAAAAAAGTAAAATATAAAGCAAGAGTTCCATACATAATTGATTTATATTTAGATGTAGTTTTCACTAAAGAAAATGATGTAATTTTCTTAGATGAAGATGAGTTAGAAGAAGCTTTTAAGTTACTAGATATAAAACAAAAAGACTATGAATTAGCTAAAAAAACAGCTGATAAAATAGTAAACAGATATCATAATCAAGAAGAATTTGATAAATTAAAAGAAATTGCATCAAACTATTTAGATAAATTAATGATGCAAGCAGAATAAGTGAGTAACACGTTGTAAATCGGCAAAATACAAATGTGTAAAAGAATATAAATGGGGCTACTTTAAATAGTAACCTCATTTTTTTGTTAAAATGTCTTAAAGTATTGATAAATTAGTGAAAAAGCGATATAATTTTTAAACGAAATCTCGAAAAAAGAAAAGAGGAATTTTATGAAAGCAAACGAATACAGAACACATAATTGTAATGAATTAAGACTAGCAGACGTAGGAAAAGAAGTAAGACTTGCTGGTTGGGTACAAAAAATTAGAAATTTAGGAAAAATGACATTCATCGATTTAAGAGATGAATTTGGAATTACACAAATAATAATATCAGATGACGAAAAATTGCAAGAACAATTAGCTGATATAAAAACAGAATGTTCAATTTCAGTAACAGGAGAAGTTGCAGAAAGATCAAATAAAAACACTGAAATTGATACAGGTGACATAGAAATAATTGCAAAAGAGATAAGAATCCTTGGAAAATGTAGAGCAGTATTACCATTTGAAATAAATCAAAAAGATGCTCAAGATGTTAGAGAAGATTTAAGATTAGAATATAGATTTTTAGATTTAAGAAACGACAGAATCCATAAAAATATTTTATTAAGATCAAGAATAATGAAAACAATGAGAGACGAAATGGATAGACTTGGATTTACAGAAATTCAAACTCCAATATTAGCAAACTCATCACCAGAAGGTGCTAGAGACTTCCTAGTTCCAAGTAGACTACATCCAGGAGAATTCTATGCTTTACCACAAGCACCTCAACAGTTTAAACAATTATTAATGATTTCTGGATTTAATAAATATTATCAAATAGCACCATGCTTTAGAGATGAAGATCCTAGAGCAGATAGATCACCAGGAGAATTCTATCAATTAGATTTTGAAATGAGCTATGCTACACAAGAGGATGTATTTGAAGTTGGTGAAGAAGTTATACCAAACGTATTTAAAAAGAATAGTGATTGGAAAATAACAGAAGCACCATTTGTTAGAATTCCTTATAAAGAAGCAATGGAAAAATACGGTTCAGATAAACCAGATTTAAGAAACCCATTAATAATAGTTGATGTAACCAAAGTATTTGAAAATACAGAATTTAATGCATTCAAAGGTAAAACAATAAAAGCAATTGTGACACATAATATGCAAGAAAAACCAAGAAAATTCTTTGATCAAATGTCAGAATATGCAGTTTCAGAATTAGATGCAAAAGGATTAGCTTGGACAAAAGTTGATGAAAACGGAGAATTAGCAGGTGGAATTGCTAAATTCATAACACCAGAAAATAAAAAAGCATTAGAAGAAATTGGTGAAATCACAAAAGGTGATGCAATTTTCTTCATAGCTGATGAATTTGAAAAAGCTCAAAAAATAGCTGGTGGAGTAAGAATTGAATTAGGAAAAAGACTAGACTTAATTGAAAAAAATATATATAAATTCTGTTGGATAGTTGACTTCCCAATGTATGAATTGTCAGATGAAGGAACAATTGATTTCAATCACAATCCATTTTCAATGCCACAAGGTGGAATGGATAGCTTAGAAAATAAAGATCCATTAGATATATATGCATATCAATATGACTTAGTATGTAATGGATATGAAATCGCATCAGGAGCTGTAAGAAACCATGACCAAGAAATTATGATAAAAGCATTCGAAATAGCTGGATACACTGAAGAAGATGTAAAAGGAAAATTTGGAGCATTGTACAATGCATTTAGTTATGGAACACCACCACATGCTGGAGCAGCACCTGGAGTTGATAGAATAGTAATGCTTTTAGCACAAGAAGATAATATCAGACAAGTAATAGCATTCCCTAAAAACAAAAAAGCAAGAGACGTCTTAATGAGAGCTCCATCAAAAGTATCACCAGAGCAACTAAAAGATGTACACATAAAATTAGATTTAGACGAAGAATAAATTTATTGACAACGATTTATAAACAATATATACTATAATCGAAAAAATTATGTAAGAAAGAGGTCTTTTTTTAATGAATAAACTAAAAAAAGTAGCAATAGCTTTAGCTGTAATTTTATTCATAATAAGTAATATTAAATATACTTTTGGAGTTACAGGAAAAATTACTGCAGAAACAATTAGAGTACGTGCAGAAGCAAGTACAGATTCAAAAATAGTTGTTATTGGAAATGCAGGAGAGAAAGCAGAAATACTAGGATTAGAAGGAGACTGGTATAAAGTAAGATTTAAAGAAAAAGAAGGTTACATATATAAAGATTATTTAGAACCAGAGGGAACGGTAGACAATACAACTACTACAAATACAACAACAGAAAATAATAATCAAACAACAGAAAATACACCTTCTACAGATACAACTAATACAGCACAACCAAATACAGATTCTGAAAAAACAATGGAATTAGGCAATGTAATAAATAGTGAGACACAAGCATATTTACTTCCAAATTTCACATCAACAAAAGTTTTAAAATTAGCCAAAGATAAAGAAGTAAAAGTTAATACAACAATGGCAAATTGGGCTAAAATAGAAGCTGACGGAGTAGATGCATGGGTACCAAAAGTATTCTTAATGAAAGAAGTCGAAGACACAAAGCCAGAGCAAACTGAAGAGCAACCAGAGGAAACAACAACAGAAACTCAACCAGAAGAAACAACTACAACTTTAAATAAAGCTGCATACATTTCTTCAAATGCTTCAGCAAACTTGCGTTCAGGACCAAGTACTTCAACAACATCATTAGGAAAATTACCTAAAAATACAAAGATAACTATAATTGCTGAAGAAGGCGATTGGTATAAAGTAAGTTATGATGGAAAAGAAGGTTATATATCAAAAACATTAGTTACAGAAGGTGAACCACCAGCAAGTGCAACATCATCAAGAAGCCAAGAAGAACCAAGAACAAATGCTACAGCCACATCAAGTACTACATCATCAGTTTCTGGTAGTAATGTAGTTCAAGTTGCAGAAAACTACTATGGAAGTAGATATGTTTCTGGAGGCAGCTCACCATCAGGGTTTGACTGCTCAGGGTTTACACAATATGTATATGGAAAATGTGGAAAAACAATTTCAAGAACATCATACACACAAGCCAATGAAGGAACAGCAGTAAGTAAATCAGAACTTCAACCAGGTGATTTACTATTATTCCATTACTATGGAAGTTCATCAATCGGACATGTTGGAATTTATGTAGGAGATGGAAAGTTTATACATGCCGCAAACTCAAATAGAGGCGTAGTATATGATTCAATAACATCAGGATATTATGCTGATAATTATGCAGGCGCAAGACGTTTATAATATGAGGTGAATAAAATAAATATAATACTAGTATTAAACATTGGATATATACTAGGAATATTAATAGGGCTATACATACAAAAAGGTATAGTCCTATTTTTATGTGTAGAAATATTAATATACTTGGTATCCATACAAATAAGAAAGACACGAAAATATATAAAATTAATAATTTCAATTCAAACAGCAATAATTTTTTTCATAATCCAAATTACAGGAATAATAGTAATACAAAATAAAGAAAACAAATTCAATTATACATATACTAATCACAGTAGCATACAAGTAGTTGCGATAGTGGAAAGTAAGGGATTAGAAAAAGAATATGGAACAGAATATATTATAAAAATAAAAGAAAATAATACCAAACTAAAAATGAGAACGAATCAAACTAATCTAACTGTAGGAGATATAATAAAAGTTGATGGAGAATATGAGGTAAGTTCATCATATAAAAATGAAGGCGTGTTCAATTATCAAAATTATTTAAAAAAGGAAAACATATATGGATCGATTCAAGCATTAAATATAGTGAAAATAAGCAACAAAAAAAGCATAAAGACATTAATAAAAAATATATCAGATAGCTTAAAAAATAAATTTAGAAAAAATTTTACCAAACAAACAGCAGAATATTTTAACGCAATAATATTAGGAGACAAATCAGAGTTAGATAAACAAATAAAAGAAAATTTTCAAATGGGTGGAATATCGCACTTGCTTGCAATATCAGGAATGCACATAAATTTCATAGTAATACTAGTAACATTTTCAATAGAAAAAATAACAAAAGATAATAGATTGAAAAAGAAATTGACTATATTAATTCTAATATTATATGCAACAATAATAGATTTTTCACCATCAGCAATAAGAGCAATTATAATGGCAAATATGCATATACTTTCAATTTTGCTATTAAGATCAGACAGCTTTCCTGTAAACATATCTTTATCAAGTTTAATTCTCTTAATAAAAAATCCATATTACATAATAGATTCAGGATTCTTATTATCATTCGTAGCTACAATAAGTATTGTATGTATCTTCAAAAAAATTACGATTAAGACTTTTAAAAATAAATTAGTTCAGAAATTATATGAAAGTATAATGTTATCCATTTCAGCAAATATTTTAATTCTTCCAATAATAATAAATCTATTCAAGAAAATATCATTATCAACAATATTAATAGGAATAATAGTATCACCGTTTATTTTTATAATAGATGGAATAGGACTTATATCATTATTTTTACCAAGTTTTATTCTTAAAATAATACAACCAGTCATAGAAGTTTTTATATCAGTATTTGATTTTATTTCATCAATTCATTTCCTTACAATATACATAAAAACACTAACAATATTTCAAATTCTTTTATATTATTCTGTAGTGTTTAAATATCTCATAAAACCTAAAAGAAATATTCTAAAGAAAATAATCAATGTTTTAATAATATCAACACTAGTGTTAGACATAACAATTAATCTTTATAAAAACATAAATCAAAATTTGGAAATATACATGATAGATGTAGGACAAGGAGATAGTACATTGATAAAAACACCCAGAGGTAGAACTATACTAGTAGATGGAGGAGGAAGCGAAAATTACAATGTTGGAGAAAATGTATTAATACCATATTTACTAAATAAAAAGATAAATAAAATAGATTATTTAATGATATCACATTTTGACACAGATCATGTACGGACGGACTTTTAACAGTAATAGAAAAATTAAAAGTGAAGAATATAATTATTTCAAAACAAGGAGAAATTTCAGAAAATTATAAAAAGTTTGAAGAATTATTAAAAAAGAAAAAGACTAAATTAATAATAGTAAATAAAGGAGATCATTTGCAAATAGAAAAAGATGTTTACATAGATATCATATGGCCAGATAATTCAAACTTTATTAAAGAAAATATTTTAAATAATAATTCTATAGTATGTAAGATTAACTATAAAAATTTTTCAATGCTCTTTACAGGAGATATCGAAGAAATTGCAGAAAATGAAATACTGAAAGAAAATACTCCTCAAAAATTAAAAGCAGATATTTTAAAAGTAGGACATCATGGTTCAAAAAGTTCCAGCACAAAAGATTTTATAGAAGCGGTAAGCCCTAAAATAGCAGTAATTGGAGTAGGATTAAATAATAACTTTGGACATCCCAATAAAGGTGTTTTAGAAAGATTGGAAAAGATAAATTGTAAAATATATAGAACAGATATAATGGGAGAAATACATTGCAACATAGATAAAAAAGGAAATATATCAAAGATTGATAAAAATATATAAAAGTCAAAAACAATAAATAATTTTTTATAATATGCAACATTTAGCTATTTTAAATTGTAATATAATTAGAAGTGATAAAGAGGAGGAATAGATGAATAATGATAAGAAATTATACAAAGCTTTTTTAAAACGGAGATATGAAATCACTAGAATTTATAATTGATAAATATATGGAAACACTAATTTATTTTATAAATAAATTTGTTAGGAACATTAACGTGGCGGAAGATTTAGCCCAAGATGTGTTCGTGTATATTATGATTAATCAAAAAGACTATGATTTTAAATATTCATTAAAAACATATTTGTACACTATAGGAAAATGCAGAGCTCTAAACTATTTGAAAAAAGAAGAAAAGATTACCAGTTTGAATGAAAATATACCAATCGATGAAAATGAAATCGAAGAAATAATATTTAGAAAAGAAAAAAATAAAAATTTAAGAAAAGCAATAAATAAATTAGGCAATGAGCAAAGCAAAGCAATTTTTTTGGTTGATATAGAAGGCTTAACGTATAAAGAAGCATGTAGAGTACTTGACACTAATATGTCAAATTTAAAGAGTTTAATACATAGAGGAAGAAAAAAGTTAAAGGAAATATTACAAAAGGAGGGAGAAAAATATGATAGATAAGGAATATTTTAAACAAAGAGTCTTGCAAAAGTATGAAGAGAATATGAATAATATCAAGAATGATTTTTATGATACTAATTATTATATAACAAAACAAAATAATAAGAGATTGATCAACAAAATAACTATTAGTAATATAATTCCGATAGTAGTTACAATTAGCACAGTATATGCTGGAATTACAAGTGTTAAATATATTCAACAAAAAGATAAAACTAATTTTGAAGATAATATTGGTTATGATTATTCTCAGGATATGAACTACAAAGATAAAATCTATTATAAAATTATAAATTCCTATAATGATTATGAAAAGTCAAAGAAAAAATGGAATAATTTAGTACCTATAACAGAACAAGAGTTTGAAGAGTATGCCGTGTTAGTAATTGCTGTTGAAAATACATCTTTAATGGGAATAAACGTGTCAGATATAACAAACGATGAAAATAGCCTTTATATTGAATTATATCAGTCAGATAAAGATACCAATATTGATAAAAATATCATATCAGTTAAAATTTCTAAATCTCAAATTCGAGATGATATTAAGTTCAAAATAACTGGCGAACAACCACACAGTGATAAATTTATGGCAATAACAGAAATACCTAAAAATTATTCAAAAGAGCAAGCAGTAAAAGATGGATGCTTCGTTGTAGAAAATACAGAAGTATTATCAGCTGACAAAAACGAATTACGCAATTTTGCTCAAAACAAAACGGAAGGATTTATAAGAGTTGCTGAATTTGGATATAAGAACGAAGTTGCAGATATAGAATATAAAAATGACACATATTATATTAATATATTAGATTTAAGTACTGGAAAAATTACATACAAAATAGCTAAAGAACTTATAGTAATGAGACCTAAAGAATTAGACTATTATTTTGTGATTTCAAGAGACGCATACAATATGGAATATTATAATTGCGCTATCAAATATTAATTCTAAAAATAAGAATAATTTGAACCAATATAGAACGAACGCAAAACACAATTTTGAAGAATCAATAAAATGTGATATAATACAAAACATAGCAACTTTGAAACACGTCTTTGACGCACGAAGGTGAGGTGCAATATGAAAATATTAATTGTTGAGGACAACACACAAAAGCTACGGACAGTTCAGAAAATTTTAGAACAGAATTTTATTGACTATTACGAAGTAGCTGGATGTGGGAGAGATGCTTATCAAATTGCAAGAGAGCATCAAATTGATCTGATCATTCTTGACTTAGGATTTTGCTGGTACAAAGAGGATTTTAGCAGAGAAACTTATAATCAAAAGCAAGGCTTTAAATTACTGCGGAGGATAAAAAGAAGGTTATCAGCACTGAAGCAAAAAGAGCCAGATGTTATAATTTTTTCTGATACAGAAATAACTGAGTCAGAAAAAGAAGGAATCTACGCTGTTTGCCAAACAGGTGATAAGTTATTACAAGCTTTTGAGGAATGGCTTTTATTAAAAAGACAAGACTTTCCTAAAGTGCTTATAATAGATGATTCACCTAGCAAAATTGCTGCTGCAAGAAAAGTTCTTAAAAAGCTGAAAATATCAAACATTCAGGAAGCAACATATGCGGAAGAAGCAAGAGAAAAATGTGAATCTAATCATTTTGATATTATCATTCTTGATATGAATTTTCCAGAGAAGAAGGATGGAGAATTAAACGGTTATTCCGGGGCAAAAATGATAAGCCATATTAAGGCAATATACAAAATGAAAGGAGCAGAAGTTCCAAAGATAATTGTTTTTTCAACAATGCCAGCAGAAGAGCTACTTATGAAATACCATGGAAAGTTACCAAAGGAATATGTGGGACAAGTTGTTTTTTCATATGACTTAGAAGAAAAGTTAAAAATGATCGTGTAAGAAGAAAAGTGAAGTGAACATTAGAGTTTACTTCACTTTCTTCTTTTTCAAGATATTAAATATATTATAAAGAAAGATTTGATTTATAATGAATAAAAACAAGATAACTACAAATACTACCTAAAAAGAGAGAAAAAGGTGGTATATAGTGAAAAAACTGGTTATTTTTATAATGATGTTACTAATTTTTTTAGCAAGTTGTGGAATAGGTTACTTTTATTTAAATACAAGAGATGATCAGAAAAAAGAAAGTAAAGCTGATAAAAATATTTTAATAGAAAATAATGTTAAAGAAGAATATGTTTCAACAGAAACATCAGAAGAAAAAATATCACCCAATACCGAAATTACTAAAGAGATTTTTTATTCAAAATGCGGTCATGAAATTATAGAAATCCAAAATGCTGATACAGAAATGGTTAATTTAACTAAAGAAGAATTTGAGAAAAAATACAAAGATTATCAAATAGAGGAGTTTTCATCTAAACAAATAAATTTATATACTCAGGTAGCTGGAATATGTCCAGAACATTATTTAGTAGGAGAATCAGAAGGAATAATTAATATATATAAAATAAATGAAAAAGGTGAAACAGAATTGTATGAAACAACTAATGTATCATTAGAATATTTACCAGTAGAGGAACAAGAAAAAATAAAAAGTGGAATAGAAGCCATAGGACAAGAAAACTTAAATCAAATATTAGAAAATTTAGAAAGTTGACAGAGATGATATAATAATAGTGAAGTTCTTTTAAGAAACATCACGTTTCTATAATTAGGAGGTTGATAACATGAGAACTTTAGTTATTGCTCAGGACAAAACTACATTAAAAGCAATAGGCAAGGTTTTGAGAAAGGCAAAAGTAGAGTATGTTGTTGGAAGAAAAATCGAAGGAGCAGAAGATATTATAAGAGAAAAAGAAATTTCACTTGTAATAATTAATTCTTTAGCTGACCAAAACAAAAGCAATCGAGAGAAGCAAATAAGAAATTTTCTTTATAAGCTAATGTTTGAAGAGCTTTTTCCTCAAATAATTATACTAACGAAAACGCCTTTACCAGAAGAGTATATACCTCTTGAAAAATGTAGTTATGTCGAAACTTTTATGCAACTTAAAAGTAAGATAAGTCGCATAAAGCAATAAGAAGATAGAGGAGATCTTTTTCCTCTTTTCTCACTTTAAATATTACATGAGCAGGGAAATAAGCTCATTTTAAATATAAAAATACGTAGCATATTTTAGTGCTACGTATTTTTTATAATGAAACAGTTATTAATTATTATTTGTATTTTTTATCTTTTTAGTTTGAACAGTAAATTTTAAACCATCTTTTTTAGCATCAACTTTAATAGTTTGACCAGGTAATACTTCTGATCTTAATAACATCTCTGCAATTTCGTCTTCAATATATTTTTGAATAGCTCTTCTAAGAGGTCTAGCACCATATTTTAAATCAGTACCTTTTTCAAGAATATATTTCTTTGCTGCAGTTGTTACTGAAAGTTTGATATCTTTATTAGCTAAAGCTTCATCTGTATATTTTAATAATAAATCAATAATTTGAATCAATTCATCAGAAGTCAAACTATTAAATGTAACTATTTCATCAACACGATTCAAGAATTCAGGTCTAAATAATTCTTTTAAAGCAGAATTAATTTTTCCATTGTCAACAGATTGTTTTCCAAATCCAATTGAGTTAGTATTTAAATTTGAACCAGCATTTGATGTCATAATAATGATTGTATTTTCAAAGTTAACAGTGTTACCTTGAGAGTCAGTTAATTTTCCATCATCCAAAACTTGAAGTAAAATATTGAATACATCTGGATGAGCTTTTTCAATTTCATCTAAAAGAATAATAGAATAAGGTTTTCTTTTAACTTTTTCAGTTAATTGACCAGCATCATCGTATCCAACATATCCTGGAGGTGAACCAATTAATTTAGAAGTTGAATGACTTTCCATATATTCAGACATATCAATTCTTATAATAGATTCTTCACTTCCAAACATTTCAGTAGCAAGAGCCTTTGCAAGTTCTGTTTTACCAACACCAGTTGGGCCAACAAATATAAATGAAGGTGGCCTCTTTGTTGTTTGAAGACCTGCACGATTTCTTCTGATTGCTTTAGCAACAGCAGAAACAGCAGCGTTTTGACCTATAATTCTCTTGTGAAGATTTGCTTCTAGGTTTAATAGTTTTTGAGTTTCAGCTTCAGTAATTTTAGTTACAGGGATTTTAGTCCAGCTCTCAATAACTTCAGCAATATCTTGAACAGTTAAAGCTTTAAGTTGTAAGTTTTTATTTAATTCTTCTAAACGATCATTTAAAATACACTCTTTAGTTTTTAAATCTGCAGCTTTTTGATAATCTTCAGTAGAATCAGAAGAAACAGCTTCTTCTTTTTCTTCTGCAATTTTTTCTAATTGATTTTTAATAACTTCAATTTCATAAAGTTCTTTGTTATTTAAGTTAATTCTAGAACAAGCTTCATCGATTAAATCAATTGCTTTATCTGGTAAAAATCTATCATGAATATATTTTTCAGACATCTTAACAGTTTTTTCAATAACATCATTAGAAATTAATACTTTATGGAAGTCTTCATAATATTTTTTAATTCCTTTAATAATTTCAACAGTATCATCAATAGAAGGTTCATCAATAATAACAGGTTGGAATCTTCTTTCTAAAGCAGAATCTTTTTCAATATATTTTCTGTACTCAGTAAGAGTAGTAGTTCCAATTAATTGAATATCACCATTAGAAAGAGAAGGTTTTAAAATATTAGCTGCATTCATAGAATGTTCAGCATCACCAGCCCCAATAATATTGTGAATTTCATCTATAACTAAAATAATATTTCCATAAGTTTTACATTCATCAACTAAAGATTTCATTCTAGATTCAAACTGACCTCTAAATTGAGTACCAGCGATCATTGCAGTCATATCAATCAAGTAGACTTCTTTGTTAAGTAGTTTTGCAGGAACATTTCCTTCTGCAATTCTTATAGCTAATCCTTGAGCAATAGCGGTTTTACCAACACCAGGTTCACCAATTAAACAAGGGTTATTTTTAGAACGTCTATTTAATATTTGAGTAATTCTTTGAATTTCTTTATTTCTACCTATAACTCTATCAAGTTTTCCTTGTTTAGCTTTTTCAGTCAAGTTTGTTCCAAAAGAATCAAGAAATCTTTTTTTCTTTTCCTTTGGTCTCTTTTCTGTTTTAACCTTTTTTCTTTCTTGAGAACCTGCAGCTCTTTCACTTGAAGGTTCAGCAGAATCACTATTGTCATCATTTTTCTTATTTATACCAAAAATATTTCCAAGCAAAGGACCGATTGATTGCATATCATCTCCATCAGTTCCAGAAATATTTTCAGTAATATCATTAAAAATATTCTCAAGTTGAGAAGACATGTCATTAAGTTCATCTTCTGAAAGATTAGATTGTTTAGCTAAAACTTCTAAAGGATTTATTCCTTTTTCTTTTGCACAATTGTAGCACAATCCTTCAACAGAGTTTTTACCATCTTCTATTTTATTTATAAATATAACTGCTGTATTTTTTTTACATATTGAACATAACATTATAAGTAATCTCTCCTTAAAATTATTGTATATTAACCTATAAAATGAAGATTAATATACTAAAATATAATACAACAAAAAGCCCGAATAGTCAAGAAAACAAACGTGAAATAATGCCCATTTAATAATTGAAATAAATTAGTTTTAATGTTATACTATAATAAGTTATTTTTGATTTTAAAAATTATGATTTACAAAGGAGTTTATATGGAAAAAAATAAAGAAAAAGATACTGACAAAATATTAGGTATGAATAGAGTAATGTTTTTTATAATAGTAATTCTACTTTGTATATTATCATTAAGTATAGGAATATATGCACAAGTATTTTATAGATACTCTGATACTGATCCTTTTATGTTAGGAATAGGAGTAAATAAAACACAAAATGCAGCAGAAATAAATCGATTAAAAAATGAGTTTAGTAAGATATGCACAAATGATTTATCTGGTACAACAACAGCAAGTATAAAGAAAAAAGATGATAGTAAAGATATAGTATATACATATAAAACAGTAGCTGAAAAAGATGATAAATATAGCATAAGTGCATATTTACCCAAAGTTAATATTAATGCAGATTATGCGGATAAAATAAATGCTCAAATCTCACAAGATTATGAAGATACGATAAATGACATAATTGATAACGCAAAAGAAGATACAGATTATAGTGTTACATACAAAGCTTATTTAAATGGCGATTTATTATCAATTTTGATAAAAGAAAATATTCATAAAGGAAAATCAACACAAAGTTCAAAAATCAAAACATATAATTACAATTTAAATAACAATACAGAAGTTGGAATAATGGATATCGTAGAGGCAAAAAATTATAAACAAAAAGAGATTCAAAAAGAAATTGATACAGAAATTGAAGCATTAAATAAAAAAGATGAAGAAATTAAAACACAATATTCAGAAGTGAAATTAAGAGATCTAAACAACAGCATGTACAAAATAGAAAATACTGAAAACTTTATAATAAATGATCAAGGGTATTTATATTTAATATATGCTTATGGAAATACTGAAGATACAAATAAAATAGATACAATAATATTTGAATAGGGGGATAAAATTGAAAAATAGAGCGGTGCAAATTCTGCTTATATTTAGCCTAGTAGTAATATTACTAGGAAACAATCTTGCTAAAGCAGATGAAACAACAGTAGCCAGCGAGACAACAACAGAAGAACAACAAATTGAGGAAAGAACAAAAGAAGCACAAGCAGATGTACAAAAAAATGAGACAAAAGTAATAGAAAGTGTAAAAGCCAAAGTTATTGAAGCTGGAACACCATATGAAAGAGATAATGGAAGTGGCGGAAAAGAAACAGTTCAAGATGTAAAATTAAAAATACTTCAAGGAAAAGAAAAAAGTGAGAAATTTGAAGCTACTTACATAATGACATATGATATAGATAACAAGATAGTTGGATATGAGCTAAGAAAAGGAAGCACAGTATTTGTTAACATAGAAAATAATAATGGAGAGATAAAAGTATCTATTCAAGATGTAGTTAGACAAAACTATCTAATAGGATTAATTATATTTTTCTTTGCAAGTATATTATTAATTGGAAGAAAAAAAGGATTAAAATCGATAATAGGATTATTAATAACAATATTAGCAATATTCTTTGTGCTATTAATGGCAATCTTCAAAGGATATAATGCTGTATTAGTATCAATTGGAACATGTTTTGCTATTATAATTTTAACATTTGCTATAATAGGTGGATGGAATAAAAAAACAATATCAGCAGCACTTGGAACTCTTGGAGGAGTTGTTCTAGCTGGAGTGATAGCAACAATAACTGGGTATTTAGCACAGTTATCTGGTGCAGGAAAAGAAGAAGCAATCATGCTAAGTGTAGCTTCAAAAAATGTTGTATTTAATTTTAGAGAATTATTATTTGCAGAAATAATAGTATCAGCGTTAGGTGCATGTATGGACGTTGGAATGTCAATAGCATCAAGTTTAAGCGAATTAAAATTAAAAAATCCAAGTATGACCGGAAAAGAATTATTTAAAAGTGGAATGAACATTGGTGGAGATATGATTGGAACAATGACAAATACTTTAATACTTTCATTTATAGGTTCATCATTAGTATTAGTTCTATTATATATGTCATCAAGTATAAAATTTACAGATGTAATAAATATAGAAGCAATAGCAACAGAAGCTGTATGCGCTATATCAGGAAGTATAGGAATTGTATATACAGTGCCTATAACAGCAGCAATATATGCTTTTATAAATAGAGATAAAGAAATATATAAAGTAAAATCTGAAAATATAATTAAAGGAAAAAGAAGCTTAAAATTATAGAAGAAACATTATAAATTTTTTGAAGTGGCAACATGAAAGTAGAACCCCAAGTCTGCGTTCATAATGCCACTTCATTACATTGTGAAATAGTTATTGCAATTAGAAAAATATAAAACAATAATGATATAAATAAATCCCCTTGGTATAACACTAAGGGGATTTGTTATGAAAAAATGTATTCTTATAATGCTAAGGTTGTTCAACCAAAGTTAATTTAACATCCATCTCTTTTCCATCTCTAGATATTGTTAAAGTAACCTCATCACCAATCTTACAAGCATTCTTCTTTTGATTCAATTCAGACATTGTTTCAACTGTTTCACCATTGAATTTTAAAATAACATCTCCAACTTTTAAATCGGCATTTTTAGCTGGTCCGTCAGATTGTATTTGAGCAATATAAATACCAATTGGTAAGTTATAATAGTTAGAGTATTGTTCTGTAACATCAGCTCCAGAAATACCTATATAAGGCCTTTTAACCTTACCAGAAGAAATTAATTGTTCAGAAATATCTAAGGTTGAATTAATTGGAATAGCAAATCCCATACCTTCAATACCTGTTCCAGACATTTTTAAAGTATTAATACCGATTAGTTTTCCATCAGCATTAACTAAAGCACCACCACTGTTACCAGAATTTATAGCTGCATCTGTTTGAATTAAAGTATATGTTGTACCAGTAGAATCAGTAATTTCTCTATTTACACCACTAATAATACCAGATGTTACAGTGTTTCTCATATCAAGTGGATTACCTATTGCCATTGCAAATTCACCAACTTGAACTGAATCAGAATCACCGATTTCAGCAGGTGTTAAATTATCTCTATCAATTTTCAAAATAGCTAAATCAGTAACACTATCAGAACCAATTATTTTAGCTTCAATAGGATCATCTTCATTATATAAATAAACTAAAACTTTATTAGCTTCAGATACTGTATAGTAAGAAGATGATGATGAAGATGATGTATCAATAATATGATTGTTTGTTAAAATATAACCATCTTTTGAAATTATAACACCTGATCCAGTAGCTTTAGATGTTGTTGATTGTGTTGCTGCTGAAAATGTTGGAAAATTTGAAGAAACAGAAAAGTCTACTTCAATACCAACAACAGAAGGCAATACTTTATTAGCTACAGAAATAGCAGTGTTTGAATAATCTTCAATACTTACACCTGTATTAACAGAACCTTCAGAAGTGAAGATTTTAGAAATAGGATTTTCTTTGCTTGAATCATCAGAATCAGATGAAACTAATAAGTTCCTAAAAGATGGAACATAGAAGCAAAGTCCTAAAATTAAAGCAGCTCCAACTAATCCAGAAATAAATGAAATAAAAACTGTCTTAAATGAAGAACTTTTTTTCTTTTTTGTTTTATCGACAGTAACATTATTTGAATTTGAAGGAACTTTTACAAATCCATGTTCAGATTTTTCATTGTTATTATCCATAATAACCTCCTTAAAATATATAATATAATTTATACTTTTTTAGTAAAAACTACAATATTATTAAATAAATTGTAAAAGAATATTCTTAAAATGACCTAAAGTATAAAATTAATTTATTAAATAAAAACTAAGAAAAATAAAAGTTTTTATTGTTGAAAAATATAAAATCTATATATATAATAAAAATATAAAATTAAAAAAAACTTAAATTCGGAGGAAATATGATAAAAAAAGAAAACGGTGTTACTCTTACAATTTTATTAGTAACAATAGTTATAATGATAATTTTGGCAGGCGTTATAATGTCAATAAGTATGAGTTTAACTAAAACATCTGATATAAAAGAAATAGTGGCAAACATGGAACTTATAAGAGGCGTTGCATCTGATTATAGAAATAAATATTTAGATGATTCAGAAATAGAAAGAGATGATAATAACAACATTACATCAATAAAAGTATCAACAAATTTCATAGGAACTAAAGAAGATCCTTATCAAGCTAACAGTATAATCCAGCAGTTATTAAGGTCAACATATTCAGATTCAGAATTTTTAAATTTATTATCACAAGAAAAAAGGTGGTATTGGTATAGGTTAGACAAAACAGATTTAGATAAAATGGGATTAAACAATATAGATTTAGATAATGAAGCATACCTAGTTAATTATTATGACCTAGATGTTGCATATTGCAAAACAACTTTAGATGACAGCAACCGTTATAAGGGAATAAAATCAAAACAAAAAAATGGTGAGACAAAATATGTATATTTCTACGAAGGTTTAAAAAATTTAAAAACAGATGAAATGAGTAATTAAGATGAAAGAAAAAGAAGAAGAAAGATTAAAAGAATTAAAAAAAGATGAAGAAAAACTACACTCTAATGGAGTGAAATTAATAGCTGGAATTGATGAAGCAGGAAGAGGACCATTAGCAGGACCAGTTGTCGTTGGAATAGCTATAATGCCAGAAAATTCAATGATAGAAGGAGTAAATGATTCCAAAAAAGTTTCAGAGAAAAAAAGAGAAAAACTATATGATTTAATAACACAAGAAGCAATAGCTTGGAATGTTGGAATAGCAGATCAAAATGAAATTGATGAAATTAATATATTAAATGCAACTAAATTAGCTTTAACAAGAGCAATCGAAGGTTTGAAAATTAAACCAGATCTAATATTAGTAGATGCATTAACAAATATAAATACACTTGGAATACCATATAAGTCAATAATAAAAGGAGATGCTAAAGAGTATTCAATAGCAGCTGCATCAATACTTGCAAAAGTTACAAGGGACAGAATGATGAGAGAATATGATGAGATATATCCTCAATATGGATTTAGTGGCCACAAAGGATATGGAACTGCGAAACATATAGCAGCTATAAAAGAATATGGACCATGTATACTACATAGAAAATCTTTTATAAAAAACTTTATAAAGTAAAGGAGAACATCAAATGAATATTTTAAGTATAATAGCTAAAAAAAGAGATAAAAAAGTTTTAACAAAAGAAGAAATTGAACTATTTGTAAAAGATTATACAAATGGAAAGATTACAGATTATCAAGCAGCAGCATTAATAATGGCAATATATATAAATGGAATGAATAATGAAGAAATAACTAACTTAACACTTGCAATGGCGCATTCAGGAGATACATTAGATTTAAGTGATATTTCTACAAGCATAGTAGATAAACACTCAACAGGAGGTGTAGGCGATAAAATCACATTAATTTTAATGCCAATAATAGCATCATTAGGAATACCAGTTGCCAAAATGTCTGGAAGAGGATTAGGTTTCACAGGTGGAACAATAGATAAATTAGAATCAATACCAGGATACAATGTTAATTTAACTATAGATGAATTTAAAGATAATGTTAGAGAAATTGGAATAAGTTTAATAGCAGCAAGTTTAAATCTAGCGCCAGCAGATAAAAAAATATATGCATTAAGAGACACTATTGCATGTACAGCAAATATTCCTTTAATTGCATCAAGTGTAATGAGCAAAAAAATTGCAGCAGGAGCAAATAAAATCTTAATAGATATTACTTGTGGTACAGGTGCATTTATGAAAGATGTAAGATCAGCTAAAGAACTAGCAAGTATGATGATAAAAATAGGAAGATTAGCAGGAAGAGAAGTGAGATGTGTAATTACTAACATGGACGAACCAATTGGTTATGCAATAGGAAACTCACTAGAAGTAATAGAAGCAGTTAGAGCTTTAAAAGGTGACATGCCAGAAGATATACAAGAAATAATAAGAACACTAGGAACACAAATGATATTGATGTCAGGTGCAACACAAGATGCACTTGAAGCAGAAAAAATGATAGTAGATGCAATAAATTCAGGAAGAGCATTTGAAAAATTTAAAGAATTAGTTGCAAAACAAGGTGGAGATGTAAGTTATATAGAAAGCACAGATAAATTTGAAAAAGCAAAATACATTATTCCAGTATTTGCAGAAGAAAGAGGAGCATTAAAAGAAATAGATACAGAAATGATAGGAAACATATCTGTATATTTAGGAGCGGGAAGAGTTAGAAAAGAGGATGAAATTGATCATGCAGCTGGAATAATAATGAACCAAAGAATTGGAAATGTAGTAGAAGTTGGACAAGTATTAGCATATATTCATACAAATGATGAATCAAAGATTGAAGGGGCTTTAAAGAATATGAAAGATGCATTTATACTTGATCCAAAACGAGTAGCAAAACCAAAAACAATATTAGGAATTATAAAATAAAACAGATAAAAGAAAAGAGGCAATATTTACAATAAATATTGCCTTTTATAAAATTTATTTTTATAAACAATAATATTGTAAAACTTTATATAGAACTAAGAAAACTACCAATAGAATGGAAAAGAGATTATGCTAAGTAAGAATAAAATTTTCAAAAAAATATATTAATAATGAAACCAAACCCAAACATGATTTGTATTATAAGTAGATTGGAGGTCCAAAATGCAAAAAGAGATATATATGAGGAAAATAGTTGAAAAATATTCTGATATGGTATATAGAATAGCGCTAACCAGAACAGAAACTATAGAAAATGCAGAAGATATTTTTCAAGAAGTTTTCGTAAAGTTTAGCGAGAAAATGCCAAGATTTGAAAATGATGAACATGAAAAAGCTTGGTTTATACGAGTAACAATTAATTTAAGTAAAAATATGAAACATAATGCATGGAATAGAAAAATAGTAACACTAGACGAAAATTTAAATTTTGAAAAACAAGAGGAAAGTGACATTTTCTCAGTTGTATGTGACCTACCAGAAAATTATCAAACAGTTATCTACTTATTTTATTACGAAGGCTATAAAGTAAAAGAAATAGCAAAAATTTTAAAGAAAAGAGAAGGAACGATTAAAACATGGCTTTCAAGAAGTAGAGAAATGTTAAGAAAAAAGATTGAAGGAGGGTTTGAAGATGAACAATAATAAAGAAAATTATAAAAATGCAATGAACCAAATTCATCCAAATGAAAAATTAAAAAGTGATACAGTAGAAAAAATGGTACAAAAGAAGAAATCAAGAGTGAATGTATTTATAAAATATGCAACAGCCTGTGCAGTATTTGCAATATGTATATCAGTAGGAGCATTTTATGTAAAAGATAGAAATGTTCATGAGAATAATATAATACCTGAAACTAAAATAGCACAAGTTGAGGATAATTTACCTAGATTTAAAAATATGAATGAATTAAAAGAAGCAATAGGAGAAAGTTCTTATAGATATACTACTAAATCAATAAATGGATCAATCACATTTGCAGAAAATGCAATTACAGATAGCATTACTGCAGCAGATACTTCAACTAATAAAAGTGAAAAAGAGTATTCAAAAACAAATACTCAAGTTGAAAATGTAGATGAAGCCGATATAGTAAAAACAGATGGAAATTATATATATTATACAGCACAAGATAAAGTATATATAATAAATGGCGAAAACTTGAAACAAGAAAGTGTATTAGATTTTGAATATGATGACAAGGAAGTTTATCCAAAAGAAATATATATTAGAAAAGACAAATTAGTAGTTATAGGTACAGAAGTGACAACAAAGTCAACACAGTATAGTGATAATGAAGAAGATACTTTTGTTGAATATGCAAGAATAAGAAACAAAGCCAAGACAACGGCTTTAGTATATGATATTTCCAATAAAAGTAATCCAAAAGAAGTTCGCCAGTTATCAATAGATGGTGACTACTTAGATTCTAGAATGATAGAAAGTAATTTATATATAGTATCAGCAGAAACTGCATATTATTGTAAAGAAATGGATGATATTGATATACTACCAGCAGTAAAAGATACAGCTGTTAGTGAAGAAAGCCAAACAATTAAATGTACAGACATAGCCTATTTTGAGGGAGAAGATACAGATGCATTTATAACTTTAGCGGGAATAAATATAGATAATAAAGAATCAGCAAATATAGAAACAATCTTAGGATCATGGGCAAGCGTTTACGCAAATGAAAAAAATTTATATTTAACACAAGAAAATTATAAATATAGCTATATAACATATAGAGAAAAATGCACTACTACAATATACAAATTCAATTTAGACAACGGAAAAATAAAATTACAAACTAAAGCCGAAGTTGAAGGAGAAGTAAATGACCAATTTTCAATGGATGAATATGATGGAAAACTAAGAATAGCAACAACTGCAGGATATGATGATAATACAGAAAATGTATTATATATACTAGACGAAGATTTAAAAGAAATTGGAAAAATAGATAATATGGCAAAAGGAGAAGAAATTTATTCAGTCAGATTTATAGGTAAAATAGGATATATTGTAACATTTGAAGAAATTGATCCATTATTTGTTATAGATTTATCAGATCCAACATCACCAACAATAAAAGGTCAGCTTAAAATTCCAGGATATAGTTCATATCTACATCCATATGATGAAACACATATAATAGGAATAGGATATAATACAAAGTCAAATGGATATGGTGGAGTAGTAAATACAAATATGAAAATGTCAATGTTTGATGTATCAGACCTTAATAATCCAGTAGAAATGTTTAACATAGATATAGGTGGTAATAGAGTAAGCTCAGAAATGTCATATAATCATAAAGCATTATTTTATAATAAAGAGAAAGATTTAATTGGATTCGGAATAAGAGATTATTCGAATATATCATATAAGCCAACAAGCAAGTTCATGATATATAAGATTGATTTAGAAAAAGGATTTCAAAATTATGGTGAAATAGAATCACAAGAGTACAATTGGAAAACAAATATAGATAGAGCGATATATATTGATAATAAATTATATACATTAGCAGAAACTGAAATTACAGAATATAATTTAGAAAACATGGAAAAAATAGCAGAATTAGAATTAGAATAAAAACTAAGCACGTTTGAATAAGAATGTACTGAACCAAAATTATTAGACAAAAAAGTTTAATAATTTGGGTTCACTTCAGAATCAGACGTGCTTTTGTTATGCAAATATCGAATATAAATTATGCTTGCTTTTCAAATCCTCTATTCATTTTTTCTAATTCCTTGCACTTGATTTTATACTCGATTTGTTGAGTTAAAAATCTATAATACAAATATCCTTGTTCATATTGAGTAGCAGGATTAAACGGATCTTGAAATTCCTCCATAAAAAACCTCCATAAAATCATTTTTATAAAATATATTCAATAAACAAAATAAATATGATAAAATACCCATTATGAAAAGGAGGTATATATGAAAAGAGAAGAAATTGAGGAAAAGTATAAGTGGGATTTAAGCAGAATGTATAAGACAGAAGAAGATTTTATGCAGGACTTCAAAGAAGTAAAAGATGAACTTCCAAACATAGAAAAATATAAAGGAAACTTTTTAGAAACAAGTGATAGATTTATAGAATTCATGAACTTGTTGGAAAAATTAAATAGAAAATTAGAAAAAATGTACACATATGCACATTTAGCAGTTGATGTAGAACCTGAAAATGGTACAATGCAAAACCTTAGTGCAAATGTATTAGGACTATTAGAAGAAGTAGGAAATAAAACAGTATTTATAGATTTAGAAATACTAAAAGATGAAGAAAAAGCTAAGAAAATATTAGAAGATGAAAGATGTAAGAAATACACAAATACAATAAATCATGTATTAAGAACAAAACCACATGTTCTAAGTGATGAAACAGAAAACATATTATCAATGGCAAGTGGAGTTTTAGGAGTATCCTATAAAACGTACACAAATATAAGACCAGAATTTGAACCAGTAATTATAGATGGAAAAGAACACTTTTTAAATGAAGAAACAGCAAAAGAATATTTTAAAAATCCAGATGAAAATATAAGAAAACAAACATATGAAAAGTTAAATATAGTATATAAAAAATTTGCAAATGTATATGCATCAACATTAGAAGGAACAATAAAAAAAGATGTATTTTATAGCAAAGCAAGAAAATTTGAATCACCACTTGCTGCAAGTACTTTTGGGGACGAAGTAACAGAAGAATTATTTTATAAAGTATTAGAAGCGGCTAATAAAACATATCATCAATATTATTTAGAATACTTAGATGTAGTAAAGAAAGTAATGAATAAAGAAAACTTACAAATGTATGATTTAAGATATCCTGTAATGAAAGAACCAGACAAAAAATATTCTTTAGACGATGCATTTGAATTAATATTTGAAGCTACTAAAAACTTCGGAGAAGAATATAGAGAAATATTAGAAAAAGCAAGAACAGAAAGATGGATTGATTATATGCCACATGAAGGAAAAAGACATGGAGCATATTCATCAGGATGCTATGACTCAAATCCATACATATTAACAAGTTTCATAGGTGACATCGAGTCAATATTTACATTAATCCATGAATTAGGTCATTCAGTGCATACATATTTCTCAAATCATAATCAAGATTATGAAAACAGCGATTACAGAATATTTGTAGCAGAAGTAGCTTCTACAGTAAATGAAAATTTATTAATGGAACTACTAATAAAAAATAGCACAAATCCAGAAGAGAAAAAATATCTACTATACAAGAAATTAGATGAATTTATAGGATGTTGCTATAGACAACCATTCTTTGCAAATTTTGAAAATATATTACATCAAAAAGTTGCAAATAATGAAGGTTTATCAAACCAAGCTATAACAGATCTTTATGAAAAATTATCAGATGAATATTATGGCGAAAAAGTACAAATACATGAACTTACAAAATATACTTGTTATGGAGTGCCACACTTCTATTACAACTATTATGTATATAAATATACAGTAGGAATGTGTGTAGCATCTGTAATCGCTAAAAGAATATTTAATGGAGATAAAGAACAAATAGAAAATTATTTGAAATTCTTAAAATCAGGTTCAACCAAGAGTCCAGTAGAATTATTAACAATGGCGGGAGTAAATCCATTAGATGAAAACTTGTACAAAGAAGCATTTGAAAACTTTAAAAAAGATTTAGAAGAATTCAAATCAAGTATTTAAAAGTAAGAATTCAAATAGAAAATCCGTTAATCATATAAAAAGAAAGCATTGTAAACTTAACCGTTTATAATGCTTTTTCCCATTAAAAACAACTCAAACACGCAAAAAAAAGTTAACATAAAACTTGCAAAAATAAAAAAACGTGTTATAATATACAAGAATCTAAATTGAAGGCATTTGGCAAACCAGAAACTTATAGTAAAGCAACTGAAAGAGGAGGGTATGCCCTATGAAGGATTTTAGAAAAGACTTTAAAGCAATTATTGATGGACTATACGCACAAAAAGTTTGTAAAAAACTTCAGGCTGACGATGTTAAAAAAGTGGAAAAAGCATGGAAAAAGATCGTAGCCAAAAACAAAGATGTGTGCAGAACCTGGAAGAAGAAGTACTATGATATCACCAACACAGATTGGATTTTATCGAAGAGCAAAAAGCTTAAAGTATCTGATCATCCGATTGAGATTTGCATCTTAATTCGGTTAATGAACAGCTTGGAGGATGATAAACCAATAAAAGATAGTGAGGTGGTACAAGATAATGAGAATTTACTCCAGGCTCTTCGGTCTATCAATGATCCTATTGCTGAAAATTTGGCAACAATTATTATGGATGGAGAGACAATCGATAACATCGATACAGAGTATTTCTTTGAAGTATTCTGTACAAAATAAGATCCTACAAAGCCAAGTGCCAAAAAAAGCGCTATAAACATAAACGTTTATGGCGCTTTTCCATTATATAAATTAAGATTTTTTAATTTTGTATATAATTCCACCAATAATAAGAAGGATTAATAATGGAATTAAAATTATAAGAAATAATTTAGAGCTATTAGCTTTT
This sequence comes from uncultured Clostridia bacterium, assembly GCA_934130285.1. Classification (GTDB taxonomy): domain Bacteria; phylum Bacillota; class Clostridia; order TANB77; family CAG-508; genus UMGS1994. The sequence continues at coordinate 95,722 of CAKOXT010000005.1, forward strand.
ACTCCATCGTTTTGTGATACTGAAGGAAGAGTAATATCAGCTATTTTTTCTTTTACAATATTTTCGGAAATTGTAAATTTGGCATATTTTGCGTCAGAGGCAATCAATATAGTATCAGGTGTTGACACTGGTAAAGATTCAATATTCAAATCAACAGATACACCATCAAAATCTTTATTTCCAATAGTAAAATCACTATAATTTTGTTTAAAATAATAAGAGAGTTTTTCACTATCAGTTGTATTATTTGTTAACAATATTTTTAATGCAGTTAATACAGAATCATAAGCATAGTCATTAAGCTCGGTTGGCTGAGCAATATATATAATTAGATTACCATTTTCATCATATGATTTTAAAAATAATAAGCCTTGAGCTTTAACAATTGTATTTTCTTTTTCATATAAAGTTTCATATTCTTTATAAAAATCTTCTTCTTTAATTGAAGAATCAATTTGAGGAACAGGAAGTTTTATACTTGGATTAATTTTAAAATCTACTGTGATAGATGAACCATCATCAGAAAGATAGTTTTTTGAAATACCATTATCTTTTAACGTGGAAAAGCAAAAAGAGTCATCAAAAGCAGCAGATAGCTGTACTCCAGAAGCATTTCCTTGCATAGTAGAAATGGTATCTATAAAAATAGCATTTAAAATATCAAGATGTTCATTATTAAGAGATGAATAGGATGTACTAAAAACGCCATCACTTTCATTATATGTATAAATAAGTGAGTCAGAATCATTATACGTTAAAACTATGACGTTATTAGATTGAGTTGATGTAACTTTAACCCCAATATTAGCTAAAGCAGCAACATAAGAGTTATTATTATAATTATCACCAATAGTATTAATATCAATATCCGAAGTTTCAAAATCACATTTAGAAATAGGAATAAACATTAATAAAAATAATACAAAGAAAAACAATATTTTATAAAATTTCATAAATAATTACCTCCAATGTATTAAAATAATATAAATAAAAAATAAAAATTTCAAGGAAAAAGGCAGACTAATTGAAAAAAATATTATATAATAATTTATGTAAAGAGAAAGGTGATGTGGATGAATATATATAAACCCATAATAGGAGAATTAACTGAAGAAAATGATATACACGCATCAATTGAATTATATAAAGAAAACGGAACAATAATAGAAAATAGAATAATAACAAAACTTGAAGAAATTGATTTAAATGCAGAAGATATTGAATTTGAAAAGTGTATTTTTAGAGATTGCAAAATAAAAGGAACTTTTGAAAGAGCAGTATTTCATGATGTAATATTCGAAAATTGTGATTTTTCAAATAGTTTATTTATGGAAGGAAGCTTTATAAGAGTAGCTTTCAAAAATAGCAAATTCGTAGGATGTGATTTTTCAGAATCAAGAATTTACCATATGTCAGCTGAAGAATCTATTTTTAAATATGCGAATTTTTCAAATACAAGTTTAGAAGAAATTATTTTCAATGAATGTGATCTTGCTAATAGTAGTTTTTCTGAATGTAAAATAAAACATATATATTTCGAAAAATCAAAATTAATACAAACACAGTTCTTTAGAACCAAATTAAAAGGCATAGATGTATCAACTTGCGAAATTCATGGAATAGTCACAAGTATAGAAGACATAAAAGGAATAATAGTAAACAGTTTTCAAGCAATTGAACTATCAAAATTAATGGAAATAGTAATAAAATAATGGAGATATATTTTTTTGAGTAGACGAGAAAATAGAAAATTAGAAAAATTAAAAAAAGCCAGAAAACGAAAAAAAATATTAAAATGTATGGCTTTTATAGTAATAATAGCTTCTTTTTTCTATGTAAGTAATACACCAGAAAAAGAAGTAAGAAATTTTATAAAAGATAGAATTTCTGCTAAAACTGAAAATACGGTATCAAATGCAACAAACCAAATTATCCAAAATACGACTATAGAAACAGTTTCAAACGTAATTATCGAAGATACAGAAAAAAATGAAACAGTAGAAAAAGTTGTAGAAGAAAAAGAAAATGAAACCGTAAGAAAAATAGTAGAGAAATACATAGATAAGAATAATTTGAATCAAGATAATTTTGCTTTTTTCTATTATAACCCAATAACGGATGAAAGTTATTTTTATAATGAGAATTCGTATTTTACAGCAGCAAGCACTATAAAAGTACCATTAGCTATGATATATTATGATAAAATTAATAATGGAGATTTAACATTAAAATCAACTTTTACATATAACAAAGAGCATTATGAAGAAGGTGCAGGAACAATAGCAACATTATATAAACCTGGCGAAGAAGTCCCACTACAATATTTATTAGAACAGATGATAGTTAACTCAGATAATACAGCAACAAATATTTTGAAAACAGGATTAGGTGGAGAAAAGGCATACAGAATTTTAATAAAGCAATACACTCAAATACATCTTCCAAGTGAATTTAATGAAGATAACATAACATCTGCAGCATATTCGCTAGATGTACTTAAAAAGATATATAACAATCAAGATGATTATCAAAGACTTATAGAACTTATGAAAAAATCATCTGGTGGTGGATACTTGAAAAAAGACATAACCAATTGCGAAATTGCACATAAATATGGAAGTTATGAGGGTAATGTTCATGATTATGGAATTTGCTATTCAAATAATCCATATTTAATAGGAGTTTTTACTAAGAATGTACCCAATGCAGAAAATTTAATTTCAACAATTAATAAAGAAATATTAAGCAGCCAAAAATAAACGTTCTAATACAACCCTTCACAGAATACTATTAAACAAAGTATTCGTAGTGGAGGGTTTCTTTATGAGAGAAATATCAATTGAAGAACGTGCAGTAAAGCTAGCACGATATATTATAGATTCAAAAGATACAGTAAGAGGAACAGCAAAAAAATTTGGAATAAGTAAAAGTACTGTACATAAAGATTTAAGTCAAAGATTAGAAAACATAAATCATTCTTTATACTTAGAGGTTCGAGAAGTTTTAGATGAAAATAAAGCAGAGCGACATATCAGAGGAGGTTTAGCAACAAAAAAGAAATATGAAAAAATGAAAATGTAATATATATTTTATTGACTTTATATATAAATATTAGCTAAAATAAATATATAAAGCACAAAGGAGAAGAAATATGAAGAATAAAAAAGTAATTATAGTTGTAGTAGCAATTATAGCTATTATTTTAGTATCATTAGCAATATGGTTTGGAATTAGAAAATATAAAATAAATCAATACACAAAAGCTGATGAATATGAAGTAAAAAGTGAAAAAATAGCTTCTGTAAAATCGGTAGTAGGCGAAAGAAAAATAAAAACGTATTCAAAGAGTAACCAAGGAGTTCAAATATTAAAATTAACATTTATAGATAACGATAGCGAAAATACAGTAAAAGAATATATGAATTACTTAAAAGATAATGGAAATTACATTGAAATGAATATGAGCGAATCAAATAAAAGAAAAATAGCAAATCCATCAAAAGAGTTAATTACAGTAGAAACAGAAATAATAGAGGATGGATTTATACTAACAATAGAAGTTGGACCAGGTTCAATAAAAGTTAATAATCCAGAGTAAAAAAATATGGAAGCGTAGGTTTCCATATTTTTTTGTCGAATCATCACACTATAATTAAAGATTACATATTTTATTATAGGTGATGAACATGATTACAGAAACCTTAAAAAATAAAAGAAAAAGCTCTAGCAAGGCAATTATATTGCATTTAGACGGAGATAAAAAATATTCTAAAAGAGCATTAAATTATTACAATAATTTGAATTTAAAAGCAGCAGTAGAAAATATCACTGAGAGACAACAACCAATGGAAGTTGTGTATTTATTGGAAAGATATAAACCTAATATATTAGTAACAACAGGACATGATCTAATGTTTAAAAAGGGACAAGATTTGTACAAAATTGAAAACTATAAAAATTCAAAATATTTTATACAAACAGTTAGAAATGCGAGGATGTGGGAAAAATCAGAAGAGAAATTAATAATAATAGCAGGAGCTTGTGAAAGCTTTTTTGAAGCTATTATGTTAGAAGGCGCAAATTTTGCATCATCACCAGCAAGGATAATGATAGAATATAGAGATCCTCTTATAATAGCAAGTAAAATTGCGTATACAGATTCAAACAAATATGTAAGTATAAACGATCTAAAACCTTATTTGAAAAGTAATTATAACGGAATGGGTGGAACAAGGGCAAAAGGAAAGAAAAACGGCTGACAAAAAGACAAAAAAAGAGAATGTAACAGTATTGTAATATAAAAGTAATATAAAAGAAAAATGAAAAAACAAAAGACACGAAAGCACTGAAATATAAAGAAAAGACGAAAACAGGCTTGCTACAACATTTTTGACAAAAATCGACTACGGTGGTATACTTAGCCTATCAAAAATGAAGTAGGTGATTAAATGATTTATAAGTCTGATATTAGTAGTCTAAAAAAGAATATGGAGGATCAAATTGGTCATAAAATAATAGTTAAAGAGTCACCAGGAAAAAGAAGCAAACCATTAGAAAAAGCAGCTATTATAGAACAAGTTTATCCAACTTACTTTAGAGTAAAATTTGAAGAAAACGAAAGAAGAAGTTCTTACAATTATACAGATATTTTTACAAAATCTGTGGAAGTTCAAATATATGATGGAGAGCAATTTAAAGCTTTAGAACCACCAGCAATTATTTCTAAGAAAAATAGAGAAGAGTTTGCATAAAAAATTCCTTGAAAAAGGAATTTTTTTTTGACCTTTAAATATATATTAATAATAAGAAAAAGGAGGTCAAATATGGATTTACAAATTCAAAAGGAAAAGATAAATATTAAGAAAAAAATAGGTGAAAAAAATAAAAGAATAGTAATAGAAAAAGATGTAATATTACCAGATAGTAAACCAGATATAATAAAAATTCAAAATGAGAGCAGTAATGCATATATAACGAAAAAAGAAAATATGGAAAACAAAATTAAAATTGATGGTGGAGTAGCAACTAGAATTTCATATTTAACTGGGGAAGGAAAATGTAGAGTATTAAAAATTGAAGAGAGCTTTAGTGAAGTATTAGAAATACAAGGCGTAACAGAAGAAACATATATAAATGATTCATTAAATATAAGGAACACAAATGTTACAATACTAAATGAAAGAAAAATACATTATAAAGTTGAAATAGATTGTATGGTAAAAGCATCTAAGAAGGAAGAAGTGGAATATATATATGAAATAAATAAATCACATAATTTACAAACATTAACACAAAAAAGAAGAATTGATACTTTTGTTGGTCATGGCGAATCCAAATTAAGTGTAAAAGAAAAAATGGAGATAGAAAATCTTCAAGAAAGCATAGAAGTAGTACAAATGACACATAGAATAGTAAATATAGAAAAAAAGATAAGTTATAACAAGGTATTAATAAAAGCCGATTGTGAAATGAAATGTTTATATCAAACAGAGAATGGACATATATATGTAGCTAAGAAAGATGTTCCTTTAATGGGATTTTTAGACATAGAAAATGTAGAAGAGAGCAATTATGTGAATACTGAGTTTAATTTAAAAAACATAAATATAACAGAAAATGAAAACGACATAAAGCCAGGAATAGATATTGAAATGGAAATAAACATGATAGGAGATGTGTATGACAGTAAAGATATTAATATGATAAATGACTTATATGATTTAAATTATAAAACAGAATATAGCAAGCAGAAGGTAATGATAGAAAATTCTAGTACAGTTCCATTACAAACAGCAACTATTAACCCAAAGACAGTAGTTCAAGATATAAATCAAGTATATAATGCTGAATATCAAATAATAAATACTAGAACAAATGGAAGAGAATTAGAATTAGAAATTCAAGCCACATATTTATATAGTTCGTTTGAAAATCAAACAATAAACAGAAAGAATGAAACATTTTCACAAACTATACAATTAGAAAAAAATCTCACAGAAGTATCTGCAAGAATAATGCAAAATAGTACCAATGTATTACCAGACTCAAGTATTAATACCGAATTAAGTATTAATATATATAATCAATCATCAAGCCAAATGGAAATCATAAATGAAATAAAAATAAATGATGAAGAAAATGATGAAGGTTATAGTATGATAATTTACTTTGTGAAACCAGGAGATTCATTGTGGAAAATTGCTAAGAGGTTTAAAAGTACAATAAAAGAAATTTCAAATTTAAACGAAATCGCTAATGAAGATAAAATTAATGTAGGTGATAAATTATATATTCCAAGAGCAATATAAAATGGAAAAAATATATTCAAGACCAAAAATAAAATTTCCAAAGAGAAAATATAGAATTATCATAGTACTTATAATATTGGCAACAATGATTGTACTATTATTAAATAAAGTAATATATCCATTGTTTTCTAAAAAATGCATATATAAAGCTAAAGTAATTGTTACACAGGTTAGTAATGAAGAGACAGAAAATATAATGAAAAATTATACTTATAAAGATTTAGTGCATATCGAAGAAGATTCAGACGGAAATGTTACATTCTTAGAATCAAATGTTGTATTAATTAATCAAATAAAAGCAAATATAGTAACAAACATTCAAAAAAGATTTGCAGAAAGCAAAGATACAAATATAGAGATAAGAGCAGGTGCATTAACAGGAAGCAGATTAATATCGAATATGGGACCAAAAATAAAAATAAAAGTAGTACCATCAGGAACAATTTCAAGTACACTAGAAACTGAATTTTATTCAGTAGGAGTAAATCAATCATTACATAGAATATTTTTATCTATAAATTGCACAGTAAGTATATTATCTCCATTTGAAACAGTTTCACAAAGCATAGAAAGTAAGATATTATTATCAGAGTCAGTAATTGTAGGGAATACACCTGAAAATTATTACAAAATAGACAACATGACGCCAAGTGATCAATTAAACCTTTTACCATAAAAAAGAGGAGCGCAACACTATGTAATTGTCAAGGAATATATAAATTTTAATTGAAAATACCAGTATGAATAAACAAAAAATAAAAAAATCCTAGAAACTGTTGACTTTTTGAAATATCTGTATTAAAATATTAACGCATTGTATGTAATATGAATTTATTAAATACTTCTCCCCGGTGGTATTGTAATAAATTTTATATAAAATATAAAAATTGAATGGAGGGTAATTATTACCATGAATAATACAACATATAGCGCAAAGAAAAGTGAAATTGAAAGCAAATGGTATATTATTGATGCTCAAGGAAAATCATTAGGTAGAGTTGCAACAGAAGCAGCAAAATTATTAAGAGGAAAACACAAACCAACATACACACCAACAATAGATACAGGTGATCACGTAATCGTTATAAACTGTAAAGATGCAGTTTTAACAGGAAAGAAATTAGATCAAAAAATGTACAGACATCATTCAGGATACATTGGAGGAATGAAAGAAACATCAGCAAGAGTTATGATGGAAAATACTCCAGAAAAAGCAATGATGCTTGCTATAAAAGGAATGCTTCCACATACAAAATTAGGAAGACAAATGATCAAAAAATTAAGAGTATATGCTGGTAGCGAACACGAAAATGTAGCACAAAAACCAGAAGTATGGGAGGTTAAATAATGGCTAAGAAATCTGAAAAAATAGTTTTCTGCGGAACAGGTAGAAGAAAAAAATCAATCGCTAGAGTTAGATTAGTAGAAGGAAAAGGCGATATAACAGTTAACGGAAAAAAATTAGATGAATATTTCGGAACAGAAATATTAAAAGTTATAGTAAATCAACCATTAACAGTTACAAACACAACTGGAAAATATGATGTTATTTGTAAAGTTGAAGGTGGAGGATATACAGGTCAAGCCGGAGCTATCAGACATGGTATTTCAAGAGCTTTATTAGAAGCAAACGGAGAATACAGAGCTGCATTAAAATCAAACGGATTCTTAACAAGAGATCCACGTATGAAAGAAAGAAGAAAATACGGATTGAAAAAAGCAAGAAAAGCTCCACAATTCTCAAAGAGATAATTTTATATTTCAAAATCAAACCTCGGTAAAAAATTACCGAGGTTTTTGTTAACTTTAATGATAAGCCATCAGCCATGTGAAGTGGTAAGATAAAATCAGACTTTTGTGTCTACTTTTACCCTACCACTTCATTATATTTTGGATAGCTATTTATATATACGTGAAAGTCCCTGTGAAAATGCTCTCACAGGGACTTATTGTACTTACTAAAAATTTAATCTTATCAGTTTCCTAATTGATGCTTTTCTGCATATTCAAAAGCATTATACTCTCGATCAGCCTTTTTTAGAATCGCAGAAGCAGTTAAATAACCGCTTAATGCAGCTACAATAACAACAAAAATTGCTACCAGAATAACATAAGTATCTGCTTTCTTTTTGCCTTTTCCGCCAAAAAGAGCTGAAGCAAGTCTACCAATTGCACTAGGCATTTCTCTAGCAGCAGTTACAGTATTTTTAAACTGCGCATAAGTATTCCATCCAGCAACAATTGCATTAGGAACTGTTTTTCTTTCCCAAAAGTTTGCAACAGACTGGAACCAGATTAAAAATCCAGTAGGTATAACAGCCATACCAACTAATACATATAAAGCATCAGAAGCAAGCTGCTGAATAGCCATTATCGTTTCAGGAGAAGTGTCCCTTACTAATGGCAGAATGTAAGGTAACGCCATTAACAGAATATAGCCATATACCATTGTGAATCCTGCAATTGACATGATATAGCCAATCCATACATACAGCCAGAAGAAACCTCCAAGCTCTTTGGATTCACTCCAGTACCGACCAACGCTCTTAGCGTTGCCCCAGGAAATGAGAAAGTTGACGAGTAACAGGAAGATGCTAGCTAACATATCTCTACCTCCATTAAATAAAATGATTTGCATGCATAATGTTAACATAAAATCAATGAAAAATCAAGAAAATTTAATAAAAACCTTGACACTACACTAAAAAGGTGTTATTATAAGTACGTTCAAAAGCAGAAGTCAATTCTCACCTTAGCTAATTAAGGCAAAAGGTTAAAAAATACATATTATAAATATCAATAATAATATATATTTTTGTGCGGATTGACTTGTTTGAAAACAAGTCATTTTTTTATGAAATGAGAAATCAAAAAATCGGAGGTGTTTTACTATAAAACAAGAATTACCTATTAATAGGCAAATAAGATTTAGCTTTGTTAATGTAATTAGCGAAACTGGAGAAAAATTAGGAAAGCTAAGTTTAGAAGAAGCTATTGATGTAGCAGAAAGCAAAGATTTAGATTTAGTGTTAGTTTCACCAAATCCAGAAATGCCAGTTGCAAAAATTATGAACTATGGAAAATATAAGTTCGAACAAGCTAAGAAAGAAAAAGAATCTAGAAAAAACCAAAAAGCAGTTGAAACAAAAGAAATCAGAGTAACTCCAAATATTGGAGACCATGACTTTTCTTTTAAATGTAAAAATGCAAGAGGATTTTTAGAGTCTGGAAACAAGGTAAAATTCACAGTACGATTTAGAGGTAGAGAACTTAACAATGTTAAGATAGGTGAAGATGTTCTTAATAAATTTGCCGAAGAATTATCTGATATAGCTAACATTGAAAAAAGACCTCATTTAGAAGGTAAAAGTATGTTTTTAATACTAGCTAAGAAATAGAAAGGAGAATTTATTATGCCAAAATTAAAAACAAATAAAGCAGCAGCTAAAAGATATGGATTTACAGCTACAGGAAAAGTAAAAAGAACAAAAGCTAATAGAAGACACTTATTAGCAAACAAAACAAAGAGAACAAAACACACAGCAAGAGTACAAGACGGAATAATGGATAAAACATGCGTATCACATGTAAAAAAATTATTACCATATGGTGACTAATTAAAAGATTTGAGAAAAAGGAGTGAAAAATAAATGGCAAGAGTAAAAACAGCAAGAACTACAAGAGCTAGACATAAAAAAGTTTTAAAAAGAGCAAAAGGATATTATGGAGCAAAACATTATAGATTTAGAATGGCAAACCAAGCTGTTATGAAATCTGGAATGTATGCATATATTGGAAGAAAAGACAAAAAGAGTAATTTTAGAAAATTATGGATAATCAGAATTAATGCTGCAGCTAGAATGAACGGATTAACATATAGCCAATTAATTTCTGGATTAAAGAAAGCTAATGTAGCTATAAACAGAAAAATGTTAGCTGAAATAGCTGTATCAGACAGCAAAGCTTTCGCTGAAATAGCTGAAATAGCTAAAAAAGCTTAATTAAAAATAAAAAGCAAATTTTAAAGTGCATCTCTATATGTTAGAAAGTATATCTGACATATAGAGGTGCATTTTTACGTGAAATTACAAATGCTTTATATTTCTATGAAAAAAAGTAGCTAATAGAGTAATAGACAATACATATTTTTACATGAAAATAATTGAAAAAAAACAAATGGTGTTATATAATATTAAACATCATAAAAATAGCATGAATACTTATTTCCTAAGTAAAACATGCAATGAAGGAGGATTAAACATGGCATACAATTTTAAAGAAGTAGAACACAAGTGGCAAAAAAAATGGGAAGAAGAAGGGACTTTTAATGCAAAAAATGATTATACATTACCAAAATGGTTTGGTTTAATTGAATTTCCATACCCTTCAGGACAAGGACTCCATGTTGGTCATCCACGTAGCTATACAGCATTAGATATAATAGCTAGAAAAAAGAGAATGCAAGGATATAATGTTTTGTATCCAATAGGTTTTGATGCATTTGGCTTGCCAGCAGAAAACTATGCTATCAAAAATCACATTCATCCAAGAATAACAACAGAGCAAAACATAAATCACTTTAGACAACAATTGAAATCATTAGGATTTTCATTTGATTGGTCAAGAGAAATAAATACAACAGATCCAGATTACTATAAATGGACACAATGGATTTTTATTCAATTATTTAAAAACGGATTAGCATACAAAACAACAATGCCAATAAACTTCTGTACAGGATGTAAAGTTGGATTAGCAAACGAAGAAGTTGTAAACGGTGTGTGTGAAAGATGTGGAAGTCCAGTAGTTCAAAAAGAAAAATCACAATGGATGTTAAGAATTACAAAATATGCACAAAGATTAATTGATGATTTAGATGATTTAGATTTCTTAGATAAGATAAAAGCACAACAAATAAATTGGATAGGAAGAAGCGAAGGCGCAGAAGTAAACTTTGAAGTTGTGGCTGAAAATAAAGAAACCGAAAAAGATTATTTAAGAATATACACAACAAGACCAGATACAATATTTGGAGCTACTTATATGGTAATTTCACCAGAGCATCCGTTTATAAAAAAATACGAACAAGAAATTACAAACTTAGAAGAAGTAAAAGAATATCAACATCAGGCTTCATTAAAATCTGATTTTGAAAGAGCAGAATTAAACAAAGAAAAAACAGGTGTTGAAATAAAGGGAATAAAAGCAATAAATCCATTAACAAAAGAAGAAATTCCAATATGGATTTCAGATTATGTATTAATAACTTATGGAACAGGAGCAATTATGGCTGTTCCAGCACACGATACAAGAGACTTTGAATTCGCGAAGAAATTTAATTTGCCAATTAAACCAGTAATCATGCCAAAAGACGGAAAAATAGATGAAAAAGAGATGACAGAAGCATATACAGATGTAAATGATGGAATTGCTATTAATTCAGGATTTTTAAATGGACTTGCTAGTAAAGAAGCAATCAAAAAAGCAATTGAATATATAGAAGAAAACAAATTAGGCGAAAGAAAAGTAAATTACAAATTACGTGATTGGGTATTCTCTCGTCAAAGATATTGGGGTGAACCAATTCCAATGGTATATTGTGAAGATTGCGGATGGGTTCCAGTTCCAGAAGAAGAATTGCCTTTGAAATTACCTGAAATAGAAGATTATGAGCCAGGAGAAAATGGCGAATCACCACTTGCAAAACAAACAGAATGGATAAAAACAAAATGCCCACATTGCGGAAAAGAAGCAAGAAGAGAAACAGATACAATGCCACAATGGGCAGGTTCATCATGGTACTATTTAAGATATATGGATCCACACAATGATAAAGAATTTGCATCAAAAGAAGCATTAGAATACTGGTCACCAGTAGATTGGTATAATGGCGGAATGGAACATACAACACTTCACTTATTATATTCAAGATTCTGGCACAAATTCTTATATGACATTGGAAAGGTTCCAACAAAAGAACCATATCAAAAACGTACATCACATGGAATGATTTTAGGTGGAAACGGCGAAAAAATGTCAAAATCAAAAGGAAACGTAATAAATCCAGACGACATAGTAGAAGAATTTGGAGCAGATAGTTTTAGAGTATATGAAATGTTTATGGGACCATTTGATCAAACAGCACCATGGTCAATGGAAAGCATTAGAGGATGCAGTAAGTTCTTAGACAGAGTATGGAGCTTACAAGACATATTATCTGAAGGAACAGAGTATTCAAAAGAATATGAGTCAATGATGCATAAAGCAATAAAGAAAGTAACAAATGACATAGAAGAAATGAAATTCAATACAGCCGTAAGTACTTTCATGACAATGTTAAACGAATTCACAAAATCTAAGAAAATTAACAGAGCAGAATATAAAACTTTCTTACAATTATTAAATCCATTTGCACCACATATGACAGAAGAAATATGGAACCAGATAGGAGAAGAAAAAGAAATTTCACAAACTCCATGGCCAACATATGATGAAGCAAAAACAATAGATGATGAAATTGAAATTCCTGTACAAATTAATGGAAAGGTAAAAGCAACAGTTGTTGTACCAAAAGATGCCGATGAATCAATAGTGGAAAAAGCAATAACAGAAAATGAAGCAGTAAGCAAATTGCTAGAAGGAAAAAATATTGTTAAGAAAATATATGTAAAAGGAAAAATATACAACATAGTTGTAAAATAAAAAGTATATAGAGAAGAAAAAATATATTATCTAATAAAGAAAAATGTCGAAAGGTTTCAGAAAACCTCTCGACATTTTTTTGCACGTACTAACGATAGATGTGGTATACCTGAAAAAATGTTGATCCTTTTCTAGGAATATTGGCAGTAAAATCCTGAGAATCAGAATGAGACGCACCAAGCTTTTCTAAAAGAGAAAGTGAAGCAACATTATCAGGTTCAACATCAAACCGGAAGGCATTAAATCCTTTTAACTTACAAAAATTGATATAATTGTTAAGTGCTTCTAGCATATAATTATTCCGGCGATAAGAGCTGAATATGAAAAATTCAACTAATAATTCACCAGAAACAAACACATTGCCATTGATGTAACCAATCAACATATTAGTTGACTTTGAAAATATACCAATAGGAATGCATTCAGTACGATGAAGCGTTTCTAAAAAATCCAAAACATCCATGGTTGATTTGCCAAAATCAAAGAAATGCTGTATTTCTTTATCAGCGACAACCTTTTCTGCAAAAGCAGAAAAATCTTTACGTGCTAAAGGCCGACATTTCAGCCTAAGGGTATCGTAGTCTAAAGTAATCATAGATACCACCTCCTATATTTTTTATGCTAAACATTATAGCATAAAATTTACATAATGTAAATTACATTAATATAAAAGTAATATCACAAGATTCTACTGTTTTTTCATTTTTGGTTTAGAAACAAGAGCTGAAAGGTATCCAAAGAAAATAGCAGCAGTAATTCCACCTGCAGCAGCTTTTATACCACCTGTGAATACACCAAGGAAACCAGATTGATGAACTTCTTGGATAACTCCTTTTGAAAGATTATATCCAAATCCAGTAAGCGGAACTGTAGCACCACATCCAGCAAAATCAACAAGATATTTATAAATTCCAAGTCCACCTAAAATAGCTCCAACAGTGACATAAAGAACAAGAATTTTAGCTGGCGTAAGTTTTGTTTTATCAATCAAAATTTGAGCGATAATACATAAAATGCCTCCAACAACAAAAGCTTTTAAAAGCATCATATAATCTAGATTGTTAATAAATTCTCCCATACGACTCCTTTCAAATATTAAAGTTCAATACTAATAGCATGTGCAATACCAGGAATAGATTCACCTTGCTGGCTTGAAGTAGAATTCATTAAAGCGCCAGTAGCAACTAGTAATATTTTTTTTAATTTTTTGTTTTTTAATTGTTGAAAAAAGTAACCAGAAAAAACAGTTCCACAACACGCACAACCAGAACCACCAGAATGAGTATCTTGCTTTTCTTTATCAAACATAAGAACACCACAATCATTGTAATTAGAAGATAATTGATATCCATCAGCTTTACACAAATCAAGAACAATTTCCTTTCCAATATGTCCAAGATCGCCAGTAATAATAGCATCGTAATAAGATGGAGCACGTCCAGTATCTTTAAGATGAGTTAAAATGGTGGAAACAGCAGCAGGCGCCATTGCACTACCCATGTTGTTAGCATCCTTAATTCCTCTGTCGACAATTTTGCCAGGAGTAACATGAGTTATATAAGGTCCTAATCCGTCGCTAGACAAAACAGCAGCACTACTTCCGGTTACAGTCCACTGAGAAGTAGGTGGCCTTTGATTCCCAAGTTCAAGAGGAAAACGAAATTGCTTTTCTGCACTACAAAAATGACTTGAAGTAGAAGCGATAGCATATTTGCCAGCACCACCATCCAATAACATAGATGCAAGCATCATTCCTTCAACAAATGTTGAACAAGCACCAAAAACTCCGAAAAAAGGAATTTCAAAATCTCTAATTCCAAAACTTGAGGAAATACATTGATTTAATAAATCTCCTGCAAATAAGTAATCAATACTTGAAACAGAAAGATCAGATTTTCTAATAACAGTTTCAATAGCCGTTTTAATCATTTTGGACTCAGCTTTTTCCCATGTTTTTTCACCATAAAATTCATCTTCTAAACAAACATCAAAATATTTGGCCATTGGACCGTCAGATTCTTTTTTTCCAACAATACTAGCAGTTTCTAATATCGTAACAGGATTATCTAATTTAAAAGTTTGAGAACCAATTTTTTTCATACACAATTTCCTTTCTAAAAATTAAATTATACTAACATGATAGATTGAACATTGAATAACAAATAAACAAGTCCAACAATAACAGAAGAAGAAATGCCGTAAACAAGGACAGGTCCAGCAACAGTAAACATTTTTGCTCCAACACCCATAACAAATCCTTCAGATTTATACTCCATTGCAGGCGAAATTATAGAATTTGCAAAACCTGTAATAGGAACGAGCGAACCAGCGCCAGCAAATTTCCCAATTTTATTAAAAACATTAATTGCAGTTAAAAATGCACTCAAAAAGATCAAACATATTGAAACAACAGTACCTGTAATTTCAGACGAAAAACCTCTATAAACAAAATAATCAAAAATTAATTGACCAATTACGCAAATTAATCCACCAACCCAAAATGCATTAAAACAATTTTTAAAAATAGGAGAATTTGGCGATTTTTTATCAACGTAATTTTGATAATCTTTATTAGTATTTATTGACTCCATAAAAAGCCTCCTTTTATTAAATATAATTTCCGAAAAATAGAAAAATATTCCCAAAAAGGTAAAATTAAAAATATGTTACATTACTGTTACTTTTAATTAACACTTATATTAAACTTATTGACTTTTAGTGCCTAAATAGGTAAAAATATAAGTATAAATGATTAAAAAAGTCGTAAAAAAACAGATCATTTATGCAGGTAAAAGGAGATAAAAATGCAAAGCTGTTTAGGAGTATATATAGACGATAATTTAATTAAATATGCTAAAGTTTCAAAGGAAAAAGATAACTATAAAATCGAATCATCTGGAACAAAATTTTATGAAGATATAAACCAAGCAATTAAACAAATTGTAGTAGAAACTAATAGCTCTAAGATTCCAATTTCTACCAATATAACAGGAGAGTCATACGACTACTTTAGCTTTTATTCTGGAATAAAAGAAAAAGACCTAGATAAATCACTTGGCATGGAATTCGAAATGCAATGTGCAGAAAAAGGCGTAAATAAAGATGATTTAGAAAGAAGAAATATATATATAATAGACCAAGACAATGCAGATCAAATGATTGCAATTAACGTATCAGCAGATAAAAGCACAATTGAAGATGAAAAACGCTTGTTTGAAAAGTATATGCTAGGTACAATTCAACCGTTACCAATTGGCATAATGAATCTAGTGAAATTAGATGACGATAAAAATGAATTGATAGTAAATATGGAAGAAAAAACAACATTAACATTTTGCGAAAATGGTCAAATCAATTCAATTCAAGAAATAGAGACAAGTATTTCAGAAGCTTTAAGAGAGATAACAAAAAGAGAAAATTCAAAAACAAAAGCATACGAAATATTGAAAAATATAACAATATCATCACAAGATATGGATACATTGCAAGATGGAAATGAATATATGGATGTTGTTATTCCAGTTCTTTTCAAAATGCTTAATGAATTAAAAGAGAAAATGAGCGATTTTGGAAGACAAATACATAAAATATATTTCACAGGAACAGGAATTGTTATAAACAATGTAGATATGTATTTCCAAGATAGATTAAATGATATCCAATGCGATTTGATAAAACCTTCATTCTTAGATTCGCAATCATTAAAAATTGGAATTAAAGATTATATAGAAGTAAACAGCGCAATTTCATTAGCAATTTCAGGATTATCAAATGATAATAAATTGAACTTTGCTGGAAAAAAAGGATTTAAGATTCAAGGATTAGAAATAACTGGACTTCCAGCTGGAAAAACTCCAAAAGTAAAATCACTTAAAGAAACTGCAGAAGAAAAATTGGATGCGTTTGAAAAGCTTGCACTTAGATTGATTATATTATCAATTATATTTTTGATTACATATACAGCTATTACAGGAACAATATACAATAACTTAGCAGATAAATCAGCAGATGCTACTCAAAAAATAGCAGATACTCAATCATCAATAGCTACAATGGCAAAAACAAAAACATCAATTGAATATTTAACTTCAGAATATGATTCAATAATTGCAAAATTAAATAGCGGAACAGCTACAAATGGAACATCAGCATTTAGAACAAATGAATTAAATAACTTCTTAACAAAGTTGAAATCAATAATACCAACAGAAGTTAAATTAGTAAGTTTAGAAAATACAGAACAAAGACACATCGTAATTCAAGCAAGAGCTGCTAAATATCAACAATTAGGATATTTCAAAGCATTACTAGAAGCAGAAACACAAGAAGGTAGTTCATATAAATCAATATTATCAAATGTAAAAGCCAGCACTGGTATAAGATACCATGATGATACATTAGATGAAGATTATATATTAATTACTATAGAAGGAGATCTAACAGAATAATTCAAGAAGGAGATAAAAAATGAGAAAACTAATTCTCTCAGGAGTTTTGATTTTTACATTGATTTTTGCTTTTGTGTGTGTGAAATCTGGAATGACAGGACCAATTCGAATTTATAGTTACAAAGATTTAAAAACACAAAGTAAAGCAACTAATCAAAAAATGAATGAATTAACTAAAGTAAAATCAGAAGGATATGCAGTAACAGAAGCAAATTTACAAAGAACTGTAAAAAAACATTTAGAAGTAAAAAGTACATATGAAAAAGTTGCTAGTACAAAAACAGAAGAACAAAAACAAAGAGCATTACTTGGACAAGATTATGATTTAAGTTTCTTATGGGTAGAATTAGGAAACTGTGCAACAAAAAATAACTGTGATTTAACATTAGAAGTATCACAAGAAAAAGATGTATCAGATGATGAAAATTATGTATTATGTGATTTGAAATTTGAAATAGTTAGTGGGTATGATGGAATAACAAGTTTCATAGAAGACATTAGTAAAGATGCTGACTTAGGATTTATTCCTGAAAACTTAAAATTATATTCAGAATATAGACAAGTAAAAGTATTGAATCCAGAAGATAATTCAATAGCATATGATACCAAATTAATGTTAGTTACAGAATTCTATAAAACTGATGTACCAATATCAAAAACATCAATATCAAAAGTGGAAAATGAGCAAACACTAGAAGCTGAAAAACAAGCTGAAGAAGAAGCTGCTAAAGCAGCAAAAAATACTACAAATTCTACAAGTAAAACAAATACAACTAACACAGCAAACAAAAAAAATACATCAAAATAAAAAAAGGAGAAAAATAAATGAAGACAGTTATTAGAGAAATAATTGCGATGATAATTTTAGTCGCAGCAATAATTTTAGTAACAGTTACATTCTTCTTGGACTACATCAAAGATCAAGCGGATCAACCACAATCTGCAGTTTATAAAATGTCAGATGAAGAAAGTACTATATTAAAAGAAAGACAAAATTATATAAATTCTCAAAATAAAATTGTTTTGTCATCAGCATATTCAATAGATTCAAGTGACTTACAAAATTACAAGGCTACTAATCAATTAAAAACAGGACAAAGCAATCCATTTGATGAGGCTCCAATAACAGACGTTATCTATGACGCAGAAGGAAAAGCTTATTATCAAATAACTTCATCAATAAACTCATCAAATAAAACAACTGGTACGGTAGTACGTGAATCAGTAGCAGGAACAACTACAAACACAAGTACAAATACAAGTAATTCAACATACCAACCAGATAAAGACATTACAGCACCGTCTACAACATCAGGTAATTTAACAAAAGGAAATGGTGGAAAATAATTAAATATCGGTTATATTTAAAATTTATATATATAACACAATTAAAAAACCAAGGAGGAAAATTATGAAAAATCAAAAAGGTATTACATTGGTAGCATTAGTTATCACAATCGTTGTATTATTGATCTTAGCTGGTGTTACAATATCAATGGTATTAGGACCAAATGGAGTTTTAACTAACTCACAAAAAGCAAAGGACAATTCAGCAAAAGGTACAGCTAATGATGCATTAGCAACAGCATTAAGCTCAGTTTCTACAGATTATTATACTAAAGATGGAGCTAGCACAGGTACAATGTTACAATATCTTCAAAGTGATAATGTAAACTTAGCAACTTTAGCACCTGGATACACATACGCTTTCTCAGACGATGGAAAAACAATCACAATGACATCTGAAAAAGATGGATATGTATTTACAGCTACAATAACAGATACATTAACTGTCAACAGTTTCACAAGCAATAAAGACTAAGATATAAAATAAAAAGCATATGCATTTTATATATGCATATGCTTTTATTAAAAATTTACAATTAAAATCATAAACGAAAAAAAAGGAGAAAAGATGGAATTAATACTATATTTAATAATTTTCATAATGGGAACAGTTTTTGGAAGCTTTTGTACATTAGCAATATATCGTATTCCCTTAAAGAAAAACATAACAAATGAAAGATCTTTTTGTCCTAATTGTAAACACAGATTGGGATTTTTTGACTTAATCCCAGTATTTAGCTACATATTTCTTGGAGGAAAATGTAGATATTGTGGTAAAAAAATAAAAAATAGTTATTTCATAATAGAATTTTTAATGGGGCTAACATCAGTTGGAATATACCTATCATTACATGCAACTTGGGAGACAATGTCTATATTAACATTAGTAGAATATTTATATTTAATGATATTTGTAACAACATTAGTATTAATTGCAGGAATTGATAAAAATAATAAAAAAATCAACAAATCAATCATATTTTTTGGCTGTATAGTTGGTTTTGTCCATATCATATATTTATATATAATAAAAAATGCAACAATAATTAGTATATATAAATATGTCATATACTTTATCATAGTATGTGCATTATCATTAATTACGTCAAAACATATATATTTTAGATATACATACCTTCTAGAAATATTGATGATATGTATATATATAAATATGTTTGTAATTTCAGAAGTATTCCTTATAACAGCTATTTTAACAATGATATCTTTATTAATGGGAATAGCAATAAGAAAAAGAAAAACCAAAATAGATAAAAGCGATATATTAGCAGAAAAGAATGTAAACCTAGATTTACCGATTGCATATTGTTTATGCATATCAAATATAGTTGCAATGTTAATACAAGGAATTGAAATCATAAAATTATAGGAGAAATAAGAGTGAAAAAAATTTTGATTCAAAAATTAAAAAAAGATGAAGGCTTCACAGGACAAGACATATTAATAGCAATCTTCATAACAAGTGCTTTTCTTTCTTTAATCGTAACCATGCTAATAAATTTATCCAATACTAGCTATGAAATAAATAAAACGAAACAAATGACAGAGTTAATTAGTAAAATGGCAGATAAAATTGATCAAATGGGATATAATGATTTTCAAGATACAACAGAAGAAAAGGATACTTCCGAAGTTAGTGAATTACGATCATATGAAATTCCAAATGGTATTACGATGAAATATAAAGTATCAACAGAAGGAGATACTAATGATCCAACAAAAGTAATAACATTAATAGGAACATACAAAGTAAATGGAGCAGATAATACTGTAAGAATTTCAATAAAAAAGAAAAATGCCAGTGGCTCTGATAGCGGAAATAATGGCAATACAGGAGAGGATGGATACATTACTCCATCAATAGGAAGTATGTATCAATATCCATTCAATATACCTAAGAATAGTGGAAACTTCGAAGGAGAAGAATTAGTACCAGTTAAGTTTGTATGGACAGCATTTTATCAAAATGGAAAAAATGGATACTGGGTTACCACAACAGAAGATGACAAAGAATGGTATTCAATAGAAGAAGGAATATATCCAACATATGTAAAAGCGTCAGTAAGCAGAGCGCAAAGAACATTTAGAATGCCAGATGGAACAACCAAAACATATGAAATAATAAATCAATCACTAAAACCATCAGGATATGGTTGGTATCAACAAGGTGGAGTAGATTTATATGTGTGGGTTCCGAGAATAGCTGGAACTGAATATTATAATGGATATGCATTTGAAACAACAAATTATGAAATTGTTGAACAAACAGGAGGAGGATATGTATTAAAAACTCCAGAATTATCAAGCTATAATGAATCAATATTTCCAAGCACAGCAAGAGGTGTACTTGTAAGATATAGTAGATCAAATGGATTTTATGGAAATAGCATTGTTAATGCATTGCCATATAAAACAAGATCTGCATTAAATAATTTTAATAGACACGACAATGAAGCACAAAATTAATAATACAAAATAGATAAAGGAGTGAAAATAAATGGCTGGAAAGAAAGTTCCTTTGGGAATAGAACTAGTTAAAAGAAAAGTTGCAACAGAAGCTGATGTAAAAGAAGCTATAAGATATCAAAAAGAACATCCTAATACAAAAATCGGAGAAGCCTTGGCTGAAATCGGTACAATTGACGAAAAAAAATTAGTACAAGCAATGAGTGAAATTTTAGGTGAAAAAGTTATAATAATGCGACCAGAGCTAGTAAATATCAACATATCAAAATATATATCAATTGATACAGCTAAAAAGAATAAAGTCATTCCATTTGACGAAATAAACGGAAAAGTTAAAGTATGTTTTTCAGATGTAAATGATCCAAAAGTAGTAGAGCAAATAAGATTAATGCTATTACATAGTGGATATTCAATGGAAAAATATATATCATTTTCAAATAAAATTTTATCCACATTAGAAAGTCTAGAAGTAGATACAACAGAAGATTTTGGAGCAAGCTCAAAAGATATTACAAAAATGGTAGACACAATTATAAAAACTGGAATGGAAAAAAGAGCATCAGATATACACATTGAACCAATGGAAAAAGACATAAGAGTTAGATATAGAGTTGATGGTGATATGATTACAGTAGCAAGAATTGGAAAAGAAAATCAATCACAAATGATTGGTAGATTAAAAGCTATATCAAATATGTATCAAGAAAAAACAGAATCCCAAGATGGTAGAATTATAATGTATCCAGGATTCAATATTCGTGTATCTTCACAAAAAACAATATATGGAGAGAAATTCGTTCTAAGACTTTTGAAAAAAGATGCAAAAATTAGAGATATATACGAACTAGGATTTCCAAGAGAAGATAATTTAATATCAAAATACTTTGATAAAAGAAATTCGGTAACAATAGTTGCAGCACCAACTGGTGAAGGTAAAACAACAACACTTTATAGTATTATAAAAGTTTTAAATACAAGTTCAGTAAACATCATAACACTTGAAGATCCCGTTGAAGTTAGACTTCCAGGATTAAACCAAGTTGAAATGGATGCAAAAACAACATTTGCTAGTGCCTTAAGAACTGTCTTAAGACAGGACCCTAACATTGTACTAGTAGGAGAGATAAGAGACTTGGAAACAGCAGAAATAGCAATGGAAGCAGGACAAACAGGACACTATGTTTTGTCAACAATCCATACTATTAATTCAATTGAGGTAATCACAAGACTTAGAAAACTTGGAATCTCAGACTACGATATTGCAAGTACTTTAGCAACAGCAGTATCACAAAGACTAGTAAGAAGAGTATGTCCAAAATGTGCACAAAAAAGAGAATTCACAGAAGATGAGAAAAATAAGATTAATAACTATGCAAAGAAATACAATATGGAATTTGATTTTAAAGATAAATACACATATGATGTAATCGGATGTAAAGAATGTAATATGACAGGTTATTCAGGAAGAATTGCAATAATAGAGATCTTAACACTAACAGATAAAATAAAAGAACTTGTAATGGATGGCAAATCAACATTTGAAATAAGAAAAGCAGCATTAGAAGAAGGATTCTTACCATTTGAAATGGATGGAGTAAAAAAAGTTGTTGATGGAAAAATTACATTACAAGAATTAAACAATAAAACATTATTATTTAATAGTTAATTTAGGGAGGAAAAGTATGTTAAATTTGGAAGATATAATTGAAGAAGCTCTACAAAAAAATGCTTCAGATATTCATATTATATGTGGATTAAAGCCAGTATTAAGAATCACAAAATCATTAATACCATCAAAATATCCAGTGGTAACAGAAGAAGATATATATGGTTTTTATGATTTCATAGTAAAAGGTAGCGTTGAAAATGATGAGATGTTTAAAAGAGATAAAAGACTTGATACAGCTATAGCATATAAAGACGTTAGACTAAGAGTAAATATTTCAAAAATGGATGACATCCCATTGTTTACACTAAGAATTATAAAAAATTCATTGCCTAGATTTGAAGATTTAGGTGTTCCGGATGTAATAAGAAGAATGACATATCAACCACAAGGTGTTATACTAGTTACAGGAAAAACAAACTCTGGAAAAACAACAACACTTAACTGTTTGATAAATGATATAAATGAAAATCAGAACAGAAAGATACTAACGCTAGAAGCCCCAGTTGAGTACAAACATAAAACTAAGAAATCTATTATAGTTCAAAAAGAAGTTGGACCAGCAGGAGATTCACTAACATATTTTGACGGTGTTAGAAATGCCCTAAGAGAGGACTGTGACATCCTAGTAATAGGAGAGATCAGAGATAAAGAAACAATGGCAGCAGCTATAGACATGGCAGAATCTGGTCACTTGGTTATAGGAACACTTCATACTAAGTCTTGTGCTGAGACACTTGATAGAATCATAAACTTCTATGATTTCTCTGATCAAGCACAAATCAAATATTTGATGGCATCATTATTAAAGATAATAGTTTCACAAAGATTAATAAAGTCAGCCGATCAATCAGAACTAGTAATGGTTCCAGAAGTTATGGTAGTTGACAACGTTGTTGCCGGATGTATCAGAAAAGAAAAATTTAGTGTATCAGAAATTGAAGATGCTATTCAATCAACAAGAGATAAAGGTAGCCAAGGATTAATAACAGTACTTGCAAATCTAGTAATAGATGGAAAAATCACATTAGATCAGGCAAAAGCACAAATAGAAGAAAAGAACTTTGAAACATTAGAAAAAACAATTCAACAATCAAAAACAGGAAGATAAATAATGGAGGTGAAATATGCCAGCTTTTCAATATAAAGCAATAGATAATAGAACAGGGCTAACAGTAAAAAATACTGTAAATGGAATAACCAAACAAGAATTATATAAAATGTTGAAAAAAAATGGCTTAACACCAGTAGAAATTCAACAAGCCCTTGAAGTTACAGCAACAAAAAAACAACCAGTAAAAAAACATAGAACATCAGAAGAAATATTAAGAGATTTATCTCCAAATCAAGTAAAATTGATTTATAACAGTAATTCAGCTGCAAAAAAAACAAAAAGTATGACATCTAAAAGTAAAGGAATTGCCAGAAATAGAGGTCATAAAATAAAACAAAGAGATGTTGAAATATTTACGCAAAACTTTTTACTATTGAAAAAAGCAGATTTTAATAATATTCATGCTCTTGAAACGGTTATAAATTCAACAGAAAATCCATCATTTAAATCAGTTCTCGAAGACATTCTAGCAGGTGTTGAATCTGGTGAAAACATGTATACAACAATGGAATATTATGATCATATATTCCCAGTAATATATGTTAATATGGTAAAAGTAGGTGAATTATCAGGATCTTTAGTTAAATCACTTGAGCAAGCCTTAGATTATTTGGAAACATCAAATGCTCTTGCCAAAAGAGTAAAGAAAATAATAATGCCAAATGTAATTCAATTCGTAGGTATGTTATTACTATTAATTGTAGGTACAATATTCATCATACCAACAATTCAAAACGTTTTTGATGAAATGGGATCATCAGCTGAATTGCCATGGTTAACAAGACAATTCTCAGCATTTTTAAAAAATGCAGAACACTGGTGGTTCTATCCAGTAATTTTAATAGTTCTAGCAGTTGTTACGGTAATGGCATATATAAGAACACCAAAAGGAAGATATCAATGGCATTTATTTAAATATAAAGCTCCAATTTTTGGATCATTAATTTATGCAGTTGATTTTTCAAGAGTTATGAAAGCTATTTCATTAAATTTAAAAAATGGAATGAGAATTCAACAAGCACTTGAAGTTAGTAAAAACGTTGCTAAGAATAATGTAATGTTATCAATCCTAGAAACAGCAATAAATAACTGTATGATAGGTAAATCATGGGTTGAACCATTTGAAGAATCTGGATTTGGAAATGCAATGTCAGCAGAGATGTTAAAAATAGGAATGCAAACAGATTTACCAAAAATGATGGATAAATTACTAGATTTTATTGAATCAGATATAGATACAATTTTGCAAAGAATAATGAAGGTATTACCAGAAGTAAGTTATATACTTGTTGGAACAGTTTTAATTTTCTTCGTATGTGTTGTACTTGTTCCATGTATCCAGGTATACATGGGAGGATTCATGTTCAGTAGTTCATATATGTAAAATGTAAAAAGCGACTTGGAAAAAAAGTCTCTTTTTATATTTTGTTCTTTATTTTTATTTAATTAAATAATATAATATCACCATAGAAGACAAAATGTTAAAAATACATATAAATTAATTTAGAAATTGGTGATAATCAATCACTAGTATAACTACAAACAAATTAAAGAAAGGATGTAGCCTATGAGAATTGGAATTGATATTGGAGGAAGCCACGTAGGAGTGGGACTAATAAACAAACGGAATAATATTAAATATAGAAGAAAGAAATTTAACAAGAGAAGATAGAGTAAATGTAAAAGAAAGTATAGTGAAAATAATAATAGAATTGCTAAACAAAGTAATAGAAGAATCAAATGTAGACTTGAATGATATAGAATTTATAGGAATAGCATCACCAGGAACAATAAGTAACAATATAATCAAACAAGCAACAAACTTAGGACTAGAAGACTTTGATCTAATTGCAGAATTACAAAAATACATAAACTTACCAATGCAAATAAAAAATGACTCAAAATGTGCAGCTCTTGCAGAAAAACACTATGGAGCCATGAGAGATTATGATGATTGTGTATTTCTTTGTATAGGAACAGGAATAGGAGGAGCTGCTTTCTTAAATGGAGAAATGTTAGTTCCAAAAAGATTTTCAGGATTTGAGTTTGGACATATGGTAATAAACAAAGGTGGAAGACAATGTTCGTGCGGAAAAAGAGGATGCTTTGAAACATATGCATCTATAAGAGCTTTTAGAAATAAAATTGCAGAAGTACTAGATATAGATAATGATTTTTCAGGACAATATTTAAGAGAAAAATTATTAGATTTTAACAATGAAAAAATAGAAGAAGTAGTTGAACAATTTATAGAAGACTTATCAATAGGAATTTGTAATGTAATAGACTTATTTGAACCTGAAATAGTAGTGTTAGGAGGAAGTTTCTCATACTACGAAGGTAACCCCGTATATGATAGATTATTAGAAAAAATAAGTGAAAAAGGAAGTAGATTCAATAGTACAGAAATGCCAAGAATAGAACTAGCTAAACTAAAAAATGATGCAGGTATAATAGGAGCAACAATCAGAATCTAGATACTAATGAATTAGTATTAAAATACAAGTATTATTTTAAATAATATATTTACAAATTAATAAAAAAGATATATAAATAATAAAAAAAGATTAAGGGGAGACAATATGCCTGATATTAAGTATGAAATAGTAGAAAAAATAGCTGTATTATCAACAACAGAAAAAGGTTGGAGCAAAGAGCTAAATTTAATTAGTTGGAATGAAAGAGAACCAAAATATGATTTAAGAGACTGGAATGAAAATCATGACAAAATGGGTAAAGGAATTACATTAACAAAAGAAGAGTTAATTCAATTAAAAGAAGCTTTAAATAGTTATGAAAGTTAAAAATCTTATGAAAAAATTTTGTATATATTATATAAATTATAATATGATAATAAAAAATGCGAAGAATTAAAATCTTCGCATTTTTAGTTATTAACTATTTCTTATCATCTTTCTTTTGAATTTTTAAATTATCACCAAAACGTTTAATTTTTTGAGTTGTTGTTTTTTCAAATTCATCTTCTCTAATAGAAACATTTTTTATATGTTTAAAGTTAGGTAGTTTTTCATTAATAGTTTTTATTGCTGCATTTATAATATTAGTAATATCTTCTTTAGTAGGTTTTTTAATACTTTTCTTAATAGAATCCATATTAGGTACGATTAAAGCAGTAACTTCAGTATCATCACGAGATTCATTAAAATCACCAGTAACTAAAGATTCTTCAATAAAGTCATTTTTATTTAAAAGTTCTTCTAATTCTTCTGGGTAAACATTCTTACCATTCTTAGTAATAATAACACTCTTACATCTACCAGTAATATATAGCCAACCATTTTCATCAATTCTTCCTAAGTCACCAGTTTTGAAATATCCGTCCTTAAAAGTAGCTTTCGTAGCTTCTTCATTTTTATAATATCCTAGCATAACATTAGGACCTTTTACTAAAATTTCACCAACACCTTCTTCATTTGGAGAATCAATAATAAATTCAACATTAGGTATAGGCAAACCAGCAGAATCAAAACTATGGAAGAAATCATTATTACCAGATACAAGAGGAGAACATTCTGTTAATCCATATCCAGATAAAACAACAATACCAAATTTACTAAATGACTCTAGTAATTTAGGGTCAATAGCAGAAGCACCTACAATAACTTTTTTCAATCTTCCACCAAGAGATTTTACAATTTTCTTTTTAATAATAGGTTTCATAAAGAATGGAACTGAATCCATAATATGCTTATCTGTCTTAAAATACTTTTCTGGTAAAGATGATTGTAAGGCTTTATATATTTTTTTATGTAATTTTTCAAGAAGTAGAGGAACACTCAAAATGATATTAGGTTTATATTCAATAAAGTTATTAGATAAATGTTTAAAACCTTCGCAAAAGGCTATAGAACCACCACTAGAAATTACAAGTAAAAAT
This sequence comes from uncultured Clostridia bacterium, assembly GCA_934130285.1. Taxonomy (GTDB): domain Bacteria; phylum Bacillota; class Clostridia; order TANB77; family CAG-508; genus UMGS1994. Next base: position 123,689 of record CAKOXT010000005.1, read on the forward strand.
CCCAAAGTACATTCATATGTGTGATGCATTGGTAAAATTGATAAAATAGAAGTACGTGTATCAACTTTTACTATACTACCTACAGAAAATATATTAGAGCATATATTTCTATGAGATAAGCAAACACCTTTTGAATTTCCAGTAGTACCAGAAGTAAACAAAAGAAAATGCATGTCATCAGGGTTAATTTTTATATTTTTAAATGGATTTTGATCATTTTCTAGATTATATAATCCAGAATTTCTAAATGAATCAAATCCATAGAAATAATCATTATTAGTTTTTAAATCAAAATTTACAAAATCAATTTTATGATCAATCTTTGAAATAGATTCATGAATTGCAGATAAGTTTTTATCATCACCTAAAATAACAGCAGTTTCTGAAATATTTAGAAAGTTAATAACATCATCTGGATGTAATTCTTTATCAATAGGAACTACAACACCAACAATAGAAGCAGCTAAATAAGTAATAGCCCATTTGTAACTATTTTTACCGATAACAGCTATTTTTTTATTAAAAAATCCACTATTAATAAGTGAAATTCCAACAGCTTCAACATCCTTCAAAAAATTAAAATAAGAAACTGTATATGGGTACCCCGAATTATCCTTTAAAACAAAAGCAGGTTTGTCACTATATTGATTACCAACATAATATAGCATTTCTTGTAATGTCGAAAAATCTTCTCTTTTAAAATAATGTTTTTTCATATAAGAAATAGGGTCGTTATTTTTTTTCATGTTTAAAATATATCCTTTCAAAAATTAATTTTCCTTTTTATAAAATTTACTAGTATTTAAATTAGTAAGAGTAGATTGATAAGAACCATCATAAATGGTATTTATATCATTATCATCACTTAACTTTATTGGAATTGTTAAAGTACAAATATATTCTTCATCTAATCCATTTATAATATGAATTGAAAATGAAACAGAATATTCAATATTACTTAACAAAATATTTGCATCTAAAAATAAATTACCATCAAATGTAACCGCAGAATTCGTATTTCTAATAACAAAATTAGAAACAATATCCTGATTTATAGCAGAAAGTAAAATTGGATTTGAACAATCTGCATAAAAAGTAGGTTCGCTAACTTCGGTATTATTAGAAGAAACAATATTAAAAGAAAGTTTATCTTTTATTAAGTTTTCTTCATTAATTACACCAACTCCAAGAAATTCAGATTCTTTAAAATACAAATGAGGATTTCCCTTATCTGGAGTAGATGGATAAGATATATTATCAATATACATTTCTTTGATAGTATTTTTTAGAGTAAGTCCATCAATAGAAACGTGATTATCAATATTAATTGCTATATCAGAATACTGATATAAATTTAAGTCCCAATAGTCTTTTTGCATTTCTGAATTATTCAATGCATTTGCAGATGAATAAAGTTGTATAGAACTAACATTAAAAATATTACTATCAGTCGTCATAGAAAGGACTGGTTCATCTTTTGTATCTGCTTGCTTTGAATTATGACTTTTTATTGCATTAAAAAGAAAAATTGAAAATAGAACAATAAAAATTCCTATAGAAATACCTAAAACTATTTTTATTTGTTTATCTTGAAACATAAATCAAAATTCCTTTCAAATATAATACGAAAATAGTATTCAAAGTACCTATTTAATATATAATAATTTTCAAGAATATTCAATATTAGAGCATAAATAAATCCAAAAACTTCAATTGACAAAAAAAGTAGCAAATATTAAAATATTTACAGAGTATTAAAATAGGAGAAATAATGAGAAAAGTAAAATATGTAATAAAGACGAGAGAACAAGTGATAAAGCAAAGAATAATAGTATATGCAATAACATTAGCAATACTATTATTAACATTAATATTATGTGTTAAATCGATAAAAAGTGTACAAGCAATTTCATCAATAACTCAAGAGCAAGAAGCTAAAACAGAAATAAAGCAAAATGAAAAAGTGGCAATGGATGAAAATAAAAATAAAATTGATGTGCAAGAAATTATAAAAGAAAATACAGAAGAAGTTTGCAAAAAAACGTTAAGTGTAGATGAGGTAGATTTAGACTATACAACAGAATACATAGAAAATGCAGACTTGCCATCAGGAACTTTAAGAGTTACACAAGAAGGCACAGACGGTACACAAAAAATGATTATAGTAAAAGAATATAAAGGTAGCGAATACATAGGAGAAGAGAGAATACCAGGTGAAGTTACAGCAAATTCTATAAATAAAGTCGTAGAGATCGGAGTTGGAGAAGGTGTAAATAACTATACACCAAAGGCAGGAGACAGTGTATGGGCTACGCCAGAAAAAGTAAAAATAAGAGAAGCACCAAGTAAAAAATCATCAGAATTATATACAATGGCTAAAGATGATAAAGCAGTAATTATGGAAGTAGTAAATAACAACTGGCTTAAAATACAGTATTCCACAATAATTGGATATGTGGACAGAGCATGCTTCACAAATATAAATCCAAAAGGAACGACATCACAAAACTTTGCAAGTGGAGTAGAGTATTCAAAAGAAGAATTATTAGCTAGTCTTGATTTTAACATGGACTTGACAAAGCCAAGTGGATTAACATTAGCACAATTCCAAAAAGTATTATCTGGAAACAGTGGAGATACACAAGGAGTATTAGCATCAAATGCAGAATTCTTCTATTATGCAGAACGACAATATGGAATAAATGGAATATATCTTGCATCAATGGCTATCCATGAAGGTGGATGGGGAACATCTAAAATAGCAAATGATAAAAAGAATTTGTTTGGATATGGTGCATATGATAGTAACCCTTATGGAGGTTCATATTCATTTAGTACATATGCAGAAGGCATAGATTTAGTTGCCAGAGTATTAGTAAAGAATTATTTGAATCTAAAAGGTACAGAAATATATGATGGCCAAATTGCAACAGGAATGTACTATAATGGGCCAACTCTTACAGGAGTAAACACAAGATATGCAAGTGATAAAAATTGGGCAAATGCAGTTTTTAAGTGGATGACATATCTATATAATAGATTATAAAATAATGGGGGCCTCAAAGTGGTCCCTAAATTTTATGTATAGCAGATAAATCAAATATTATAAGACTATACCAGTAAAACAAATAAATATAAAAAATTAGTTGATATTTTTTTGTATTTATTGTATTATAATATATGTATAAAATTAGGCAGAAAAGGAAAAAATGGGAGGATAAAAAATGAAAAAAGTACTATCATTCATAGCTATAATATTAATGTTAACATTAACAGTAATCACTCCAGTATACGCAGATACAGAAATTTTAGATGAAAATAATGAAGTCCTTGAATCAGATAATGCAAGCGATTTTTATAAAATAAAAGAAGACGCTGGCGGAAGAATTGAACAATACAGTGAAAAATATGGTTCAAAAGCTTATGGAATAACAGCTTTGATTCTAGATACAGTTAGAATCTATAGTATTCCATTCTGTTTGTTAGGAATAACAGTAGGAGCAATTTATCAATATATTATAGGAATAAGAAGATTAGATATAAGAGATAAAGGATTTAATTTAATAATAGCTTTTGTAACAATATTAGTAATTGCTCAAGTATTACCATTAGTATTTACAATAGTAACTAAAGGTTGGGTTTTATAATACAGAAAAGTCTGGGGGTTAACAAATGAAAATTTTATTTGCAGTAAGTAATGAAAATGTTTCAAATAAAATTGTAGATAGCTATCAAAAAAAATATGGAGAGGCAGTTTCATATAAGAACGTATTTTACTTTAATGCAATAATAAGAGAAATACATAAAGATAAAACATACGATAGAATAGTTATAAGTGAAGACTTAGAACCATTTTCTAACAATAACTATGATGTAATAGATAAATTTATATTAGAGAGATTAAAAGAAATATCTTATGAAATAAGTTCACAAGATAAATTTATAGATGTAGTTGTAATATGCACAGATAGAAGAACAAAGGCCGGATATGTATTATCAAAGATGTATGAATACGGAATATATAATGCGTTAGTTGGAACAGACAGAAGAATAGACAATGTATGTAGTCTATTATATAACCCACGTACACAGCAAGAAGCAAAAGAATATTATAATATAGAAAGTCAAGTAGATACAAGTTCAGTAGATGATGTATCAGAACAAGAAGTACAAAATATTCTTATTCATTATAAAAGATTAGGAAAAAATGAAGATAGATATACAGACAGTTTCAACAATATTGCAGCACAATATACAGATAAACAATTAAAAATAATTATAAAATGTTTACCAATAAATGTTAGAGCAGTTTTAGAAGCGGAATGTCCTAAATATCAAGAATTAGTAACTTATGCAGAAGAAACTGAAGAAGAAAAGGCTCAAAAAGCAAAGTTACAAGAGCAAAGAAGAATTGAACAAATAGAAAATGAAAAGAAATTACAACAAAAAATAGAAAAAGAGAAAAGAGAAACAGAACGAAATGCTCAAAAAGAAAATCAATTAAGGGAAAAAATGCAAAGCAGACAACCTGCTCAAACTCCACAGCCAACTGCAAGCGGAATTGATTTATTAGATAACAAACGTAAAGAGCAAAGAATGACGGGAAATGTTATAATTCCAACAAATATGAATATAAGAAATGAAAGAAAAATATATACAGATGAGGAATTGAATAATATGGCGCAACAACCAAGACAGCAAAGAACTGTTCCTCAACAACAAGTGGCACAGCCACAATCAAATTCATTCCCAGAATTAGATCAAATTGATGCTAGAGCTGAACAACCGGTACAGCAACCAGCAAGTACATTGCCAGGAACAAATGACTGGGATGCAGATCCATTTGCAACACCAGGCAATAATCAACAATCAGGAAATACATTACCAGGACTAGATGATTTTGATACAGTACCACAACAACCAACAAGTACATTACCAGGATTAGATGATTTTGATACAGTACCACAACAGCCAGTACAACAACCAACAAGTACATTACCAGGATTAGATGATTTTGATACAGTACCACAACAACCGGTACAGCAACCAGCAAGTACATTACCAGGATTAGATGATCTTGATACAGTACCACAACAGCCAGTACAGCAACCAACAAGTACATTACCAGGATTAGATGATTTTGATACAGTACCACAACAACCGGTACAGCAACCAGCAAGTAC
>CAKOXT010000006.1 GCA_934130285.1 uncultured Clostridia bacterium
TTCTTTTTTGTTACATTTTAGCGTTTTTTGTTGAAACTCGCCACTTATCTAATGTTATTGGAAGTTTGTGTAAAACAAGCACTTTACTATTATCCACAGTTTTTTTTCAAATTAAAACAGCTTTTCCACAATTTAAATAAATTTCATATTGAATATTATTTTATGAACATCATCCATTCTTCAACACTACCTTCTAAAAAATAATTCAATCAAAATTAGAATTCGCATAAACCAATAAAGAAACAGCCTTTCAGCTGTTTTTTTATCACATATTAATTACTAACTTTCCAACTTTTTTACGAATATACGTCTCCAATTTTCCCATAAACACATCTGGTTCAATCTCTTTCTTAGCCACCATATCTAAGCCTTTCTCCCAACTTGCAGTTAATTCTGGATTAAGCATATCAGGCATTGATGCAAACACAACATCATAAATTGCCTCACCTTTTTCAGTAGGTGTAATAATTTGTGTTTTAGGATTAATAGCAATATATCCTATTCTTTCAAGCTTCTTCATAATCTCAGCCCTTGTAGCACTAGTACCTATTCCAGCGCCTTTAATTTGTTCTCTTAATGCCTCATCTTCTATAAGCTTTCCTGCATTCTCCATTGCCAAAATCATAGAACCTGAATTATATCTTGAAGGAGGTGAAGTCTCTGCTTCTTTAGTTTCCATTAAATGTACCGGTATCTTCTCACCTTTTTTCAATTTTTTCAATGTTTCCATATTGCTTTCTTTTTCATCAGCTTCGCCTTTTATAACATCTAGATAACCTCTATTTACACAAACCTTTTCATTTGCAAAAAACTCTTCATTATCTATCTTAACCGTTACAGCTATTTTGTTATATTCAGCAGGTGGATAAAAAATACTCAAAAATCTCTTAACAATTAATATATATACATTTTTCTTTAATTCTGATAAGCCATCATAGTTTTCAAACCCTTGTCCCGTAGGAATTATAGCATAATGATCTGTAATTTTAGAATCATTAACATACTTCGTTTTTGTCAAATTAGTTGAATACTTTTCAGCTGACATCTTTGCCAAAATTCCCTGTACTTCCTCATTCTTAAAACCTTTAGCAAGTCCATTCAAATTCTTTGTAATTACCTTGGCTATTGCAGTTGAAAGAACTCTTGCATCGGTTCTTGGATAAGTAACTAATTTTTTTTCATATAACTCTTGAATAATCTCTAAAGTTTCATCTGGTTTAATTTTAAATCTTTTTGTACACTCATTTTGCACTTCAGCCAAATTAAATAATAAAGGTGGATTCTCTTTTTGTTTTGACTTTTTAACATTTTCAATTATAGCTTCCTTTCCTTTCAAAGAATCTATAAATTTATTTGCAATTTCTTCTTTCTTAAAACCTGTTTCATTATACAAATATGGAGATTCAAACATTTTTGAACCTTCACTAACTTTCCACTCAGCTCTAAAGAAATCATTTTCACCAAATTCACCAGAAATTTTATAATACTTTGTTTTCTTAAAATTTCTAATTTCTCTTTCTCTCATTACAACCATACCTAAAACGCAAGTCATAACTCTACCAACAGAAATAGAAACTCGTTCTTCTTCTAATTGTTTTGCCAATCTTCTACCAAAAATTATAGACAATAATCTAGAAAAATTAATACCAATTAAATAATCTTCCTTAGCTCTTAAATAAGCAGAATCAGCTAAACTATCATAATATGAAAGTTCTTTAGCTTCACGAATTCCCTTTAAAATTTCTTCTTCTGTTTGTGAGTCAATCCACACTCTTTTCATATCAGCATTAGGATTTGGATGAGCCATCATAAACACTAAACGTTGAATATACTCTCCTTCACGCCCAGAGTCACCCGCATTATATATTTCAGATATATCTTCTCTCTGCATTAATTGTTTTATTATATTGAATTGATTTTCCACCTGAGGAATAATCTCATATTTCCATTCTTTTGGAATAAATGGAAGTGTATCTAAACGCCATTTTTTTAAATTCTCATCATATTTCTCTGGATAAGACATTGTTACCAAATGACCAACACACCATGTAATAATCCACTCATCAGATTCCAAATAACCATTCTTCCTAGACGTATTCAATTTAAGTGCTTTAGCAAACTCCATTGCCACACTTGGTTTCTCTGTTACTAACAATTTTTTTGCCATTTTAATATAACATCCTTACTCTTTTTTCATAAGCATAATTATACACCAAAACTACAATATAAGGCAAAAAAATAATTAAAATTTATATGCCCTATTATTAATTTCTCTTAACTTTTTTAGGCAGAACAAATCTGAAAATTTTCAATTTTCAGTCTTAACTCTACTTTTTATCGTACTAAATAAAATTGAAATTTTCAGTAAATTTGTTCGTGTGCGAAAATTTATGAAATAAATTTTCTGTGCAATGTAGTTTTTATATAATAGGAAAGTTACATAACTTTCCTATTATATAAAAAAACAACCCCTTACATGGAGTTGCTAAAAAAACATTTTTTATTTGCTTTCAATTTTCTTATAATTCACAAAAGATACTATTCCAAGAACAACTAGTGCTAACATTAATGGTAAAACATAATTTTCAGCACCTGTATATGGCATTGCTTCGTTCTTAGTTGTTGTTGAATTTGAAGTTTTGTTTTCTGATGGTGTATTATTAACCACTCTGTTTGTTGTATTCTCTACTGGTGAAGTACTTGGTGACTCACTTGGTTCTTCACTTGGTGATGTAGATGGGTTAATAGATGTTCCTATACTAATATTTGTTGTAATATCAGAAATCTTTACTTCTTCACTTATTGATGAATTACCTGCGGCAATTGATACAAGTTGTATTGCTGCTGTTGTAGCTGATGTACTATCATTTACTTTAAATGTAAATGTAGCAATTTCTGTATCCTCTGTTACAGGCTCACCGCTATCTATTGCTAATTTATTATTATCTTCATTATAAGTAACAGACCAGTCATTCATTCCTTTAACATCTGATTTCTTTAATGATAAAACATCTGAATCATATTTTAAAGTGGCTGTTAAAGCATTTATTCCTCCATCAACACTGATACCAGAAAGCTTTAATGTTACTTTTACTTCTGAACCTTTTGAAGTCTTTGAATTATTTGGTGTTAGGCTAGCAGAATAAGAACCCGCAGCAAATGATTTTCCAACCATTAAAAACATTACTACCAAAACAGTCAACAATGTAATTACAATTTTCTTTCTTTCCATTCAAATTTCTCCTTTACAAACATTATTATAACGTGTTTTCCATTTTACGTCAACCCCTTATTGCCTTTATTCTACACATATTTTCCTCATTTTTGCTAAATCTATAACATCTACCTGTCCATTTCCATTTATATCTGCTGCATCTAATTGTGCTCCTGTTAAGATTGAACCTTTCAATCCAACTATGTGAGCTCTTATTTTAGCAATATCAAGTACTCTCGTGTATTCATTGGCTCCTGAACCTGAAATATCAGATACTACTGAAATAGTATATACTTCATTGCCTATTTTTACCTTATACCCTGTTCTTACCAAAGTGGTTGCAACAGCTTTATCATTTTTATCTACAATTTGATATTCACCATCTACGGTTATACTATTTTTGAATTCATTCATGGTTGTATTAGTTGGCACTCTTGTTATCAAATTATTATTTATTTTATATTTTGTACTTGTTATTTTACTTGTAGGTTTCGGTGTTGGTGTTGGGCTCTCTGAAGGAGTTGGGCTTTCTGAAGGTGTTGGGCTCTCTGAAGGTGTTGGGCTTTCTGAAGGTGTTGGGCTTTCTGAAGGAGTTGGGCTTTCTGAAGGTGTTGGGCTTTCTGAAGGTGTTGGTGTAACTGATTCAGATGGAGTTGGTGTCGGAGTAGGATTATTGTTTTCTTCTTCTGTATATGCCCTTATACCAAAATTTGCGATATTTTTCTCATTATCTTTAAGAGTCGTAAACTTATACATTGATGATGATGTATAATCAAAACTTAAATCAGACGTATCAGTATAAATTATATAACTTTCGCCTTCTTTAGAAATTGCATATTTATATAAAGTATCATTTTTTAGCTCAATCGGAATTTCTGCCGCATATGAACCTTTTCCTTTATAAGTAACACAAATTGCAAATTTTGATTTTGTTAATTTTATATTACTCAAGTCTAAATATGTCTCTCCAATTCCAATATCCATATTTTGCTTTAATACTTTAAAATTAGTAGGAGTTCCATCTGTATTAAAAGTTTCTGTATAATATACATCAGCTAATTGATCAGCATAAGAAGGAATTCCTATTCCATTTAACTTTTCATTCATAACTGTAGTTCTATCAAAAATATTTACTACAGAAACATTTTTTAAAGCTTCTCCCGAACCATCATTCTTACTTATTGGTGTATTTGATGCAGTTCCCAATTCATCATGTAAATATACACAATCAGAATCTGCAATTTCTGCAGTTTTTATTCCTGCAACAAACTGTTCAACGTAAAAATCATCATATGAAATATATACATAACCATCATAATACATATCATCGCCATATGAATTTAGGGCAATGTATGCTCCTTTATTTTTCCAACCTGTCATTTTTCCATAAATATAATCATCATTTTCTGGAAAATAATTATCATCCCATCCCACAATACATACTGCATGATTAGCAGGTACTATTTGATTACTCCCTTCTATTGGTTGCATGTATATATCTTTATCAGGAGCTACTTGATAAATCGTAGCCATAACAGCACCATTTTCTTTAATTTGTTGCTTTATAGTATTTCTTATCAAACTTACATTATCTATTTTATCCTTGTATTCTTTTGTAGCATACTTTAAACCATTATAATATTCTATTGAACCATCATCTAAGTACTTTTTATAAACTGCAGGAAAGTATGAATATTCCTTAATATCTAATTGAATATCATTTTCTGTTTCCAGTTGATCAGAATTTATATAAGACACATTCCCTGTTGAAGGCATATCAGATTCTAACACAGGACCTTGTTTATTCATTGCATAAGCAAAATCAAGATAAAAATTTCCACCATTTGACATTTTAGCATCTCTATTAAAAGCATTTTTTGTAATAGTCTGATCGGCAAAAACATTACTACATGAATAATTAATATGACGTCCTGAATACTCTTCACCGCTGTTTGCCAAACCATTAGCATAATTATATGCCTCACATGCAGATGCAAATGAATTTGCCCAACATTCTGTAGAATCAATTCCATTAACTAATTGATTTTTAACTTTTAAATCACCTTTAAATGTTGGAATATATGAAGATGGCAAAGAAACTCCAACATTATTTTCTGCAAATCTTGAAAAAACATTACTTAAAAACTTAGTTCCAGAAGAACTCAAACTTTTAGGTCGATATTCAATACTCATCTGTTTTCCATCATCACTTAACATTTGTTGTACATTTTTCAATTCATAATAATCAGTTGCTTTTACACTCGAATTAATTGAAAGCAAAGCAACACCCGCCAAAATTGCAGGAATTATTTTTTTCTTCTTCATATATATTTCTCCTTATACTACCTGCATTTTAAATGTTTTTAAAATTTTTTCAAGCCCCCTATTACGTAATATATAATATTAGTAAATCTACCAAACCTACGGAAATATTTACTCATCCCGCATTTTTGCCATATATAATTTTAATATATCTTTTCTTTTACAAAAACCACTTAAAATCAACAAAACCCATAGGGACTATTGATAATCCTTCATTCATTTTTATTTCACCCTTTTTTATTAAATTTTTTAATCCCCAAAAAAATCATTAAAACTTACCACACGTTTTTTATTTCAATAATGTGCATTTTTACATTTTTTGCATCAAAATAAAAATTTTTTATAAAAAATTTTCCAACATTCATAACAAACTTTGTAACCACACTGTAATATTTTTTTTATTAAAAAGATATACCATTTACAAATAAAACCTAGTATAATAAAAATGTATAAAAATCTAAGGAGAACAAAATGGGAATCAACTTACTTTTAAGAAAAGAAGGAATAGAAAACATAAGAAAACTTGATACAATGCATATAAATAAAATCGCATCATTTATTGCTGAAAAGCTATGTACTTCATTTCCAGACTTGCACTTATCTCAAAGTGAGCTTTTCATACAAATTTCAAGACTAGATATGTATGTTGCATCAATGCAAGACAATGCAAGTGCAAAATATGTATATGGAAATAACTCTATATATTTCAATGAAAATTTAGATTTAAATAAAATGGATATTGCAGCAATTCATGAATGTATACACTACCTTCAAGAATTTAAAGATTCAAAAGGTAATTTAGTAAAATTAGGTCTATACGACCTTAACGCAGAAACAGGTATAGCCCTAAATGAAGCTGCTGTACAACTTATAGCTGGCAGGACATCTTCATCTACTAATTTTGATACAGTTACATACTATGGCATGACATTCATTTCTGAAAGTCCAGAATTTTATCCAATAGAATGTGCTTTAGTATCTCAAATGACATATTTCACAGGAGAAGAAGCTTTATATTTTAGTACATTATATAGTTCACCAATGTTTGAAAGAGCATTCACAAGTGCCTCTACTCCCGATGCTTTCTTTGAAATAGAAATTGAATTAGATAAGCTATTACACATAGAAAATGAACTAGCAACTCTATCTCAAAAATTAAAGTATTCAGAATCTAGCTTAGAAAAATCAAGGCTACTTCAACATCAAATAGAGTCAAAGAAAAAATCAATCAGAAATATAACAATCAAAATTCAAAATAAAATAATTGAAAACTGCTTTAAAAAGAAATTTATAAAAATAGATACATTTGATGATATAAGAGAATTTGAAAATGATCTAATTGAATTCAAAAAATATCTAATTACACCAGAAAATTACACATTTTATGATACTTTCTGTGAACAAATGAAAAAAGATATAAACTTTAAGAAAAATCAAATCATCAAATATGGAACTGTAATAGACATTCCAAAAAATTATGGTGCATACTTACCAATGGAAACATCAGTTAAAAAAATGTCCAAAATTCAAGAAATTATAACAACAATAAAAGACTTTATATTCGGAGAATAACAATAGTCTATGTCTTTGTTCGTTTGAGAAATTTGCAAAATAAATTTCTCTGCATTATTGTTTTTGTATAATAAAAATTTCAAAGAACTTTCTTTATAAAAAGCAAGATATGATAAATAACTAATTATCACATCTTGCTTTTAAATTTTTTATCTTACTCTTCTCTACTCATAATTTCATCCATCACATAATCCTTAGACATATTCCTAATATACCTATACTCATTATTTTTAAGCTTTGGATCAAAATTACAAACAGACTTATATTCGCAATATTCACAAGGAGTCTTCTTAGACATATAATAAGGCTTAATATCAACATTTCCTCCAAAAATTTCATTAGAAATTTCTGAAATAATATGCTTTGTATACTTCTGAAGCCTATCAAACTTCTCTCTATCCAAAACATTTGACTTAGACTTGCTAATATTTCCTTCCTTATCCAAATAAACAGGAACAGAATCAGAATAATTAGATGGACTAATACGCGAATCCATCATCTTAACAATATCCAAATCAGCCACAACCAAGCCTTTCATTCTAAACTTCTTGTTAAGCTGCTTTTTAATCTCATCATCACTCAAATTCTTATCTGCTTTAACAATCGTATCAAGTAAATTAAAATACAACACTCCAGCAGACTCAAAATTCTTCTGCTCAGCCATTTCATCTAAATATGTAAGAAGCTGAATTTGAATACCTGAAACAACCTGATTCAAATCTACATCCTTTACAGAAGATTTATAATCAATAATTCTAACATAAGTATTATCAGCAGTTCTAGCCACGTCAACCCTATCAATCTTTCCAGTAACAATAACCTGATTGCCATTCTCAAGCTCAATTTTCATAGGCTTAAACTCAGCCTTCTCATTAAATTCAATCTCATGACCATAAAGCTCAAACTTGCTATTTTTTAACTGTTCAATAATATAATCAATAGACTCATAAACAACCTTCTTAAGCCTTCTAGTCAAAACCACAAATTTAGGTGAACTTGAGAAAATATAATTCTTATGCATTCCAAGCTTTTGATTAATAATCTCCTCTATAATCTTATAAAGCTCCTCTTTTGAAATCGTTTTCACATCGAAATCCTTATCCTCAATCTTAGAGAACACCTCATCAATAACTTCATGCATAAAATTACCTGTATCAAGAGCTCTAATCTTAAACTCATCCTCTTCCTTAAGTTTCAAACCATACTTCAAATGGAATGAAAACGGACATCTTCTATACTGTTCAAGTCTAGACACACTAGTTCTCAAACTACTTCCATACATTTTCTTAATATTTTCATAAGAAATTTTTTCAGGAACATTCGTAAAATTTGCACCCTCAAAAACTCTCTTAACTCTCTGAGCCTCATTTTCCTTATACCAAGCAATCACATCTTTCCATTCTTGCTCAATCTCATTTTCATCAATAAGCTCTTTGTACTTATCAATAACACAATCAAACGTAGCTTCCTTAGTAGTAATCTCATAGTTTTTAGAAACCACATCACTTTCCTCAGAAAGTTCAGGAAAAATCTTCTTAATTTGTGCTATCAAAATAGAATTTCTAAGAGCCTTGCCTTCCTCATCAGCAACAGAATAAGACAAAAACAAGCTCTCCTCAGGAGTTGCTAAAACTTTATAAATATTAAACTGATTCTCATACAAAAGCTCAATCGAATTCTTAGCAAGCTCAACATCATTTTCCTTAAGTAACTCTCTATCATTGTCATTAATAAAACCTTCATCCTTCACAATACTAGGAATCACACCATCATTCAATCCAACTAAAAAAAGTGCCTTAATCTCTTTTGACTTAGAACGATCAATATCTCCAAACAAAACCTGATCAAAAGACGTTGGAATCTTACCAAATTCAGACTTTGAAATACCAATCTGTAAAATCTTATTAAACCTATCAAATGACATCTTCTCATCATCAAAAATCAAAATCATCTCATCAAGCACATCAAAAAATAGTTTAATACCATTTCTATATTCCTCAGCCAGCTCAACATCTCCTGCTTTTTCAAACTCATCAGCTCTGTTCAAAATTTTCTGTTGAACTCCATTTTTCTGGATAAACTCATATAAATTCAAACTAATTTCCTTCGCAGTCTTTTCTCCAGTCAAGCTCTTTTTAAAATCCATAATTGGAACAACAATCGCTCTTCTTGCATTATTTATCCTATCTTGTACATCATTCTTTTCTTCAAATTCAAAATCTTCCTTATACCATTTAGAACCTCTAATCCCCCACTTATTAACATAGTTTTCAAGCAAGAAAATATCATCCTCTGGAATATCAAACATCCCAGACTTAATATAAGAAAACATCGCCTCATAAGAAAAATTTGTAGTAAACACGTTAAGCAAAGAAACCATGTACTTCATCAAAACATTATTATTAATATCTTTTTTCTCATCAATAAAAACAGGAATCTCATATTTCTCAAAAACAGACTTAACATCACTTGCATATGTATCAATATTCGCACAAACAACAGCAATATCTTTAAATCTATAATTTTCCTGTTTTACAAGTTTCAAGATTTTCTGAGCAACATTCTCAATCTCAGTCAACGGATTTTGAGCAATAAACAAAGAAACATCCTTCGTTTCCTCTTTGCAAACAAGCGGTTTCACAGAATAAATACTCTTCTCCAAAACCTCCAATTCCTTACTCTTAAACTTCTTTGAATCCCCCAAATCAACCTTATTAATAAAACAACCATTACGCTTAGCAATCTCAATCAATTTTTCCGCATAAATTTGATTAAAATAATAAATACTTTCATCAACGTTATCCACTTTCTCTAAAGAATCTGTGCAAATCGTAACATTAATCTCTTTTGCCAAAGTACACAACTTCTCAATAATCTGATACTCATTCGGCGTGAACCCTGCAAATTCATCAATATAAATAATTGCATCATTAAAAAAATCCACCAACTCAATATTTTGAGCTAGCAAATCCAAACTATCCGCTTCATCAATATAATTTCCTTGAATCCTGTCCTGATACTTTTTCAAAATATTTCTCGCATCAGCAAGCTTAAGCTGTAAATACTTATTATCAACCTTCTCCATTACCTCATCAATCATTTCAGCATTAACATTATGCTTCTTAAATTCAGTAATCATTCTCAAAGAAAGTTCCAAATTTTTATCTGAATTACGTAAAAAATTCATATCCTTCTTCAAAGAATCAATTGCATCATAAACAATCATAGACTTACCAATCTTAGACAAATGAGTAGTCACATTTCCAAGTACTTCATTAATAACCCTATTCGCCATTCTACTCAAAGTAAGAACTTCAGCATTAATACTGCTGTTCCCATCAATCGTCTCAAGCAAATGATTCTCCGCAGAAAAAGAAAACTGTTCAGGCACAATAATATAAATCTTATTTTTACCCTTTATCTTCTCTTTAATTTCATTAAAAATATAAGTAGTCTTACCGCAACCGCTTCTACCATAAATAATTTTAAATTCCATTATACTCCTTATCCATTACCCTAATAACTTCTTTTAAATCTTTCCAAAAACTAATCTTTTTAGACTCATCTCTAAGCAAAGCAGCTGGATGAAAAGTAGGCATATATTTAATCCCTTTTTTATCAACCCACTTACCTCTTGAAGCCGTAATTGAATATTCCTTACCCAAAATTGCTTTCAAAGCAACACTTCCAAGTAACACAATCACATCAGGTTTTACAAGCATTACTTGATTTCTCAAATAATCTAAACATGCATTCATCTCATCTTGCTCTGGATTTCTATTCATAGGTGGTCTGCATTTAACAACATTAGCAATATATACCTTTTCTCTATCTATTCCTAAACCTTGAAAAGCCATATCCATAAGTTTACCAGCCTTACCCACAAAAGGAATTCCTTGAATATCCTCGTCCGCTCCTGGGCCTTCTCCAATAAACATCAACTTTGCATTTTTATTTCCAACACCTAATACAATATTAGTTCTATTCTTGCATAATTTACACTTACTACAATTTTGTATACCATTTTCTAGTTCTTCAAAAGACTCATACATACTTAAACATCCCCTACTTATTCATCTTCTGGTAAAGCAATAATAGCCGTAGATAAAGAATACTCTTTTCCCTCACCTCTATATGAGTGAATAACATCACTATTACACAAACTACAAATTCCAGAATCATAAATATTTCTTGCTTCAATTCCCTTAGCTTTTAACAAACAATTATTAATTCCAACAGTATCAATAAAATATTTTCCCTCATTATAACCATTCAAGATAAATTCATTTATATTTTCTAAAAAAGAAAATCTATCATAAAACATATCCCTAACATCAGTACTAACTTCAAAACAACATTTACGAATACTTGGACAAATACAAACAATAATATCCTCAGGATTTGATCCATAATCTTTAATCAATTTATCAACAGTTTTCTCTATAATTCTCTGATATGAACCCTTCCAACCTGAATGAACATTAGCAATAACTTTCTTTTTCTTGTCATACAACAAATACAAAATACAGTCAGCATTTGTAGTTGCTAATACAATATCTTTTTTATCAGTAATCAAACCATCAACATCACTAAGTAAAAAAGACTCATAAACCTTATCAATCTCTTTAACAACATCAGTATGACTTTGTAAAGGTCTAACCAAATTTTTAGAATCTAAACCAATGCTCTCACAAAGCACTTTATATGATTCATTCTCACCAGTTTTATCCAAAGTTTTTCCAAAATATTTAAGCTTAAGCTTATCGCTTTTCATAGCATATGCATGCTTTACCCCTAAATTTAATAAAACTCTAAACTGTAAATAATTCATTCCATCTTTAGTTGTTTGAACAACAATATCATTTGTTAAATCTCTCATTAAACTCACCTTTCATTCTAGCATTTATCTTATCATTATTTACAAAAGATTACAAGAAAAAAGCAGGGACATCTCCCCGCTTTTTTCCAGTTAATTATTTGCTAAACCATGCACCCACTTCTCATACCGAAGGTTATTCTCGATATTTTGAAGTTTCTGATGTTGCTCCTGAATATAATCCCAATCCTCTTCTGCAAAATCATACTCCATTTTTTCAATAACGTCATACTGATCAAACATTACTGCTAATGCATACTCCATTTGCATGAAAAACTCTTTAATTTCCTCTGAATTATATTCCGCAACAAAATACCTTCGACCAAGTTCAAAAGTTCCATTTTGCGATTCTAAGTTCTTATAATCATTATAAATTCCTATAAGCTCTTCTGACCGTGCACAAAAATCAATTCCTAACTCAAGCCTCCATTTCGTGTAACGATTAAAAACAATCCACCATACAAGCAATAATAATAAAAAGATGAACCCAACTTTCATATGCCTGCACCTCCAAAGTTTTTTAAGATTATACTACGATATCCCATAAACTGCAAGTTTTAGCAAATTTCTCTACACCGATATTTTATAGAACAATAGTGGGCTGATTAAATTTTTCTATATTTTAAATTATAGAGTTCAGCCTACATTTAATTGTTCGTGTGCGAAATTTGCTATGATAATTTCTGTGCAAAGTATTTATATTATAGAAAGTTCAGAGAACTTTCATATAATATAAAAAAATATGCGAGGATTTTATTCCCCGCATATCTATTGAATTATTTACTTTCTATCACCACTTAATAAATCTGTGTCATCATACTTAGTTTTTCTAAATACTACTACAACTGTTGCTATCATTATTCCTACTGCTGCAATTATTAAGCTTAATAATATAATTCTTATTGCCATATTAGCTTTTTGTCTTTCCAAACTCAAACCTGTTGGTTCTGAGAATGTTACTGTATCTTTAGCAGCATATGCATCTCTTTCTGTTGTTACACTTGTTTTACCCAACTCATTCTCACTCTTACTATCATCAATAGCTACTGATTTAGGTAAGAAGTAATAAGTTTTCTCCTCTCCATTTTCGTCTTCCACTACTTCTTTAGCTTCTGATGGAAGGTTATTCTTAACATCATCAGTTAATTGATCTTCATAAATTCTGTCATATCCAGCTTTATATGCAACTTCTTGTTTAGCTATCATATTAGCATTACCTGGTATTGCAGTTGTATCTCTTCTACCTACTGGGTTACTGTACATTACAATTTCCATTAAGTTATCATAGTTCATATTCTTAATTGCTTCTTCACTAGCTTGTGCTGTTGTAACTATTGAGATACTTGTCTTATCATTAGGAGCTAATTCCTTAGTAAATTCTGTATTAAATTTACTTACAGTACTTGATACTACACTACTATTCTCTAATGTTGTATACATAACTACTGTTTTATCAGTACCTTCTGTACTTACTAAACTAGGTATAATTTCACCATTTTCACCAACTTTAGTTACTGGAACCATCAATGAATTACCTGTTTTTTCACTCTTTATCACATTGCCATCCTTATCTTTTTGCTCTGTCAACTCTGTATATTCATAATCTATTTTTTCAGGTTCAGCTGTCATATTTTCATTTTCTGTTAATACAATATTATTCTTTCCTGTACCAACATATTTTCTGCCTTTATTATCTACCAAGTTATCATCTTTTACATTATTAGTATCTGTTTTATCTGTATTTTCAACATATGACATTGAAGATAATTTCTCTTCTCTATCTTTAGCTGATGATTCAACCCAAGTTTGGTTAGCAATATTTTCTGTATCACCTTTGCTTATACTTATGTCATTGTCAATATAATCAACTATCTGGTCAACAGTTGTTTTTACAATAACATCTGTACTTTGGCCATTATATGCAAATTTATATTTTTCCGTTAAGTCTTTATTTTCTGTAGCTTCTGTACTATTTGTATAGTAATGTAAACCTACATACTTACCATATACAATTTCTTTACCAGTATTAAACGGTGATAAACTCATCATATCTGGATTATCTTCTTCTTTAGCAGAACCATAAGCTTGATAATTTACTGCTGTTTTATATAATTCTCTAGCATCCTTAATATTTGCAATATATTGTGTTGTATAATCCTCTTCTGATTTATTTGTTACTGTAATCTTATAAGTTAATTTAACTTGTAAACCTCTTAGATAACTTGCTTCAACAGCTACATATTTAAAACCTTGTGTTCCTGCAGCTAATGTTTCCTTATTTATTTCAGTAATTTTGTCTACACGAACAGTTTTGTTTTCATCTGTAGTACCACCAGCTTTTATAATGTTTCCTTCATCATCACAAGATACTGAAAGAACTACTTCTTTACCGTCATTCTTTAATAATTCTATCTTAGAAATTTCTTTTTGTGTATAAATTCTTGTTTCTGCTCTTCTTACTAGACCAAAGTCCATATTGCCAATTACATATTCATGTTTTACTTCATTTCCAGAAGCATTTGCACCTTCTGTATTATCAGAATTTTCTTCATATTTAATTTCACTTTGTTTTTCAATATCCACAACAAACTTAGCTGTATTTGCAACCATTGATGTATTTTCCATCAATTTAGCATTATTCTCTGCCAACTTAGCTTTATATTCATTTGTTAAGTTAGTATCAGCATCATCTGTATATGCAGCTAACACTTCAGCATTTTTATTTGTAATTGTTCTTGAATAAGCATCAACCATCAATCTTCTTGGCTCATAATCTCTTGCATCTGAAACTCTTGCATTATTCATTTCATTAGCTTGTTCATTATTTGATAAATCATGCCATTGGTTATTCAATGTTGATACTTTTCCAGCTTCAACATCTAAACCATCTGTTGTACCATTATAAATTTTCTTTACACCATCTGGTTGAGTTTGAGTTTGAGCTTTAGCATTTGTCATACCTGTTTGATATGCTGTATTCCTATAATCTTGTCCATTATATTTTAAATTTTTTTCATTATTTCCATATTCAAATCTTACAACATAATTACCTGCTACAAAATTCTTAAATTCATATTTACCACCTTCAGATCTAGTTGTTGAATTAAAGTTATCAAAAGTACCATCTGGCCATATATATTCAAATTCATACTCAAACTTATCAGCAGTTAAATTTCCGAACTGCGCCTTCTCCTCAGCAGTTATTGTCGCTTTATTCTTTTCTATATAATCCTTAATTCTTTGGAAATCGTTATTTGTAACATTAATTTTTTCAACCATAGTCACATCGACACCTGAAATTAATGTTTCACCATCTTTATAAATTCCATCGCCTTCACCATAATTGTCTCTTGAATCTTCCCAAACAACACCATTTAATGATCTTTCTTCATCAGAAGTTTTCAATCCAACATGTACTACTGGTGCTGCTTCTGTATCATCTTCAAAGTATTTAGAATTTATCTTTGACTTATCATCTGCATTTGTTAAACTCATATTAACGTTATCTGGTGCAGAATCTCTATCAACTCTACCAGAAATTTGTCCAGCTTTATAACTTGTTGTCTTATGTCTATTTACACCTTCTTGTGTATATGCTGATGTATATCTTGAAACTTCAAAAATATTTTTCTTATCATCTAATAATGCTTTTCTTTCAACATCTTTTCCAGCTTCAGGATTATTAGGATCTGTTGCTTTAGCATTTTGAATATAACCAAATCCTTTTTGGTCAACCTCGTAAGTAATGTAAATTTCATATACTTCACCAGGTTCTAACATTAAGTCACCATTCACAGATTTTTTATCTGAAGATAATGCACTTAATCCTGTACATCTAGCTGCACTATAACCATCTTTTCCAGATTCAATCTTCTCGAACTTCAAGTCATTTTTATCATTTTGACCAAGAACAGCTAATTTAGTATTATCACTTTCAAGTTTATCAATATATTCATTACTCAAGTCATCTGTTTTATTCCATTTATACAATTTGCTTACATCTTTATTAGCTACTAATTTTCTTGCATATGGTTTTTCAGCTAAAACTTGTTCTGCTCTAGCCTGTTCAGACTGATTTGAAGTAGAAATATATCCTTTAATAGTATCTGTAACCATTGTTAATGAATCATCATAATAATCTTTAAATTCATTTATAGAAACATCTGTATATTCAGAACCATTATAAATTTGAACTTTATAAGTTACAAATAAACGTAATTCTGTTTCATCCTTAATTGCTTTTAAAACTGTTTTTGTTATTGGGTCAGTAATTGTATTATATACACTTGATCTATATTTATAGTCTGCATTATATAAACCAATATTATATGTTTTTTCTCTATAACCAGCCAATACAGTTTTATTTATACTGTCCTCTGTTAATGCACCTAATGAATTATATGTATAATCAGTTTCTTGTTCATCAACAACAACCTTTGCTTTATATAAATCTTTTAATACACTAATATCAGTATGATATCTTTCAAGTAAACCTAAGTTTATTTGATTGAAATATTCATCAACTGGTTTATAAGCATTATTTTGGAATGTTAAATTATCATAATATTCTTTCTCAACATGATATTTTGTTTCATATGGGAATACCAATCCACCTTCTGAAGTTCTTGCTGCCAATTTGTATTGGTCATATATAAAACCTTTATCATCATGAGTTACTAATGTTGAAGCCTTTTTAGTATCAGCTTCACTTGTTCCCACATCTGTTGATGTGTATTGTAAATCAGCAGTTTTATTTGCTTCTTCACCTTTCTCAACATAATTATATTGAGATTGTCCAGCGCCACCAGTTGCCTTACCATTTGTTGTTCCATCTTCATTTATTGGTGAATTTCCTGGATTTCCATTTGTACTATCTGAACCATAAAATTCAGTAAAGTAACTATCAAAATCTTTTCTTTCATCAGCATTTTCAACTATGTATGAATCTAATGAGTAATCAGTTTTTGCTGATGTACCTTTAATCTTAGAATAATCTGAATCCTCACCTTTTGTTTCTTCAGCAGTTTTCTTAAATTCTGCTAGCTTATCACTAACTGAATCTTTTCCTGAAGATTTTAAGTATTCAGTAGCCTCATAAGTTTGTCCATCATAAACGAACTCAACATCATAAGACATTACATATTTTGAAGTATCTAAACCTTCTTCAGCAGGAACTTGAATTTCTGGAATAGAATATTTTCCATCTTTAATATAAATTCTATTATCAATGAAATCTATTTTCTTTCCTTCTTCATCCCAAGCTATTGCTTTAGTTCTTTCAACTTCTGTTAATTTATCACCATCTTTTTGGTATTTAACTTTCCATACAACTATCTCAACACTGTTATCGTCTGCATATTTTTCAGCACTGTCTTTTACTCCTAATGTTCCAATGCTTTGATCTTTTTGTTCATCATTATCTATCCAAACCATACCAGATAAGTGAGTTCTTAAGTTGATGTCTGTACTTAAAAATTCCAACTCAACAGGAGTTCCTGAAACAGTAGAATTTAATCCGTTTTCTGCATCTACATCAATTACTTCATGACTTCCCACTGCATTAATTTGATCCTGTGCAGTTTTAATAGTAGCACTAGTTGCTCTTAAGAAGTAACAATAATTATACTCTGTTTTTACGCTGCCTCCAATATTTGTTCCGTTTCCACTTCCACTTCCACTTCCATTTCCGTTCCCGTTTCCATTTCCATTTCCGTTTCCATTTCCGTTTCCGTTTCCATTTCCATTTCCATTTCCATTTCCGTTTCCACTTCCGTTTCCATTTCCATTTCCATTTCCGTTTCCATTTCCATTTCCGTTTCCATTTCCGTTTCCATTTCCATTTCCATTTCCGTTTCCGTTTCCGTTTCCATTTCCATTTCCGTTTCCGTTTCCATTTCCATTTCCATTTCCATTTCCATTTCCATTTCCGTTTCCGTTTCCATTTCCATTTCCGTTTCCATTTCCATTTCCGTTTCCGTTTCCATTTCCATTTCCGTTTCCATTATCACTTCCGTTTCCATTATCACTTCCATTTCCGTTATCACTTCCATTTCCGTTATTGCTTTCGTTTCCATTATTGCTTCCGTCTCCGTTTCCATTTCCATTATCATCATTTCTGCCGTCAGTAACGCCCTCTCCGTTTGCTATTTTTGGTGACCATGACACAGTTACTGTTATTTCACAATTATCATCTTTAAATTTAAATTTCATAGGTTCATAGTCTGAATCTTTATAAGTATATGTATCTAAATCACTAGTTTCACTAAAATTAATCTGTCCATCATTTGTATTAGACTGTACCGGATATGAATCAGAAGTTCCCCATAAGATTGACTCTATAAAATCTCCCATTCCATTATAAAATTTAACTGAACCTCTCTGTGTTGAATTAGTTGATCTCGTTTCTGAAGTATCAAAACATAATTCTGGAATTTCTACTTCAAACAATTTTATCTCAACTGATGGACCATTACCATCACCTGTTGCACATCCAATTTTGCATTTCCCAGGTTTCTTTATTGTAAATACACCATTTTTCTCATCTTTAACTTCTAAGCAATCTCCATCTTCTGTCCACCATGAATATATTGCATCTTGTTTCGTTTCACTATGTATCATATCAGCATCAAAATCTATTGTTTGATCTGTACGATCTATAAATCCTCTAACGAAAATCTTGTTGCCATTAATTTCAACTTTAGAAGATGATGATTTAACTTTAGCAGAATCTCCTAATAATTTATTTTCATAGAATATATCTGCATTTACTGTACACGTTTCTGTACTACTTCTTCCATGTTCTCCACCAGTGATATGAGCCTCTATATTTATTGGATATGATTCATCTACCCTAGCTTTTGTATAATCTCTTTTAAATGTAACCGTGAAAGAATTTCCATCAATTGTACATGTACCCTTTTCAGAACTTACACTTCTCAAACTAATAGAATCACCATCAACTGTACTATACCAATTCCTTTTAATATGACCTTTTACAATAATGTTATCCCCACTAGCTTCACAGCTATCACGTATAACATCCATTCTCCATGTGCCTCCGAAGCCGTCTGATTCTTCAGGTTCTGCTATATCAAATCCTCTAGTTTCTGTGAAATTAAATGATCCTCCACTGGCTCCTCCAACCATATTACTATCATCTCTTGATGATGTAGCAGCAACTGTTTGAACATCACCAGCACTTGCTGAACCAGATCCTGTTGATGTAGTTTTTGACAACACATTTACACCCTGTGTCCAATGAATCTCTAAGAAATTACCTTTATAATATTCATATTTTCCACCAGCTGTTAAATATTGAAAATCAAATTTAAAGTTTTTAATTTTGGCTAAATTATCTAAATAATCAATTTCAATATAAAATTCTTCACCAGATGAAGGATATGGATAATCCTCATCAGTATCTAATGCATTTCTAGCTGTATCATGGCCATAATTTGTACTTTCATCATTTGTATTTGAGTATACAAATCTATAATTCTTTCCTAATTGAAGTACACTATTTCCATCTTCATCAACTAATTCATTACCTTGAGCATCTGTTCCAACTAGTATTGAATTAGAAATTCCTGAAAAACTTACCTTAGGTCTGTCACCTTGTTTTGTAACAGCTCTTAAATAGTTAACCTTAAATGGTCCAACTATATACTTATTTGTATCACTATTAAATCTTGTTTGAACTTTTGAAGTATCTTCAGGTTCAAATGAAACTTTATAGTCAATTTTAAATGTTGTATCCTCATTTCTTTCTAATTTTGATACATCACTTACACCTGTAACTTGTTTTATATAATTTTCAAAGTCAGTAGCCTCATTAGCTAAATCAGTATCTTTTATACTTGCTGAGTCAGCATTATGACCAACTGTTTTCTTTTTCCACCATGCATGTTGAACATATGTATAAGGAGCATATTCATCACTAATTTGTACATAGTAAAATTTATTTCCTTCTTTTCTTACATATTTTTCTTCACCAGGGTTTCCAACAATATAAATTTCTTGTCCATCTATATTTGTTTTTGTTGCATCATTAGATGTTGCAGCAGTTACATTATTACCTTTAATTTCTTTTAATCTATATGCAACTCTAAAACCTAAACTAGCAACATCTTCTTTAATTGGTTGTGAATTATATCCTGAGTATGAATTTTCCAATTTAATTTTGTCATTACTACTTAAATCATATACTTTATTCTTAGCAGCATATATTACAATTCCCTCTTCACCGCTTCTATTTAAGAAAACAATATCTCCGGCTTGCAAATCATCAATATTTGTGATCTCTGTAAATCCTTGATTCTTGCAGTAATCTTCAATAGATTCATCTCCAACATCATATCCACATGAATATAATGCCCATTTTATAAGATGAGTGTTGTTAATTTTTTCATTCCAAACAACATTCTTATCTAAAGGTATAGTATCTGAATCTCCAAACTCATATCCATTTGACTTAGCAAATTTTGCAATACTTCTAACATTATCTACAAAAGTTGACATTGTATTACCTTGTGTAGTTAATGTTTGTGAAGGAGTAGGTCCTGTGTACTCTTCTCCTGTATTACTTACTATTGTAGCTGTTTTACCAGGAACATTATTATCAAACTCAGCCAAAACCCAAGCCTCAGCTGGAGTACATAATCTTGTTTCAGCTAAATTAAATTTAGCTAAAGTCTTACTTGTTGTATTTTCATATTTTGTTGTATATGTTGCTCCAAAACCTGTCCATTCGTTCAAGTTTCTAAATACTGTTGCAGCCGGTATATCATTTGCTGTTAAATAAGCTGTTTCTTTTCCTTGGTCAGTAGTACTTGTAGATCTTCCACCACTTGTTACAACTGTACTTCCCATACCAGGTAAAGCAACACCTTTAGCAGAACAGAATAAACTAGGTATGCTAATTAAATCTTCATATGTAATATAAATTCCACCATCTCTTACCTGACTAGAATCAACTAATTCTGATAATGTTGGTGCAGATGGATTTTTTAAAATTACCTTTCCATCTGAATCCTTTTTTCCATTCCATTCAGCAACAGCAGTAGTACCTCTCGCAACAGAATCCGCTGTAGTCTGTGCCGCTGACTTAGCAGCAGCCCAAACTTCTTGATTCGTAATTCTTGCATATATAAATAAGCTTAGTAATAGTATGAATGCAATTGTAAATATTATTTTAGACGTTTTCTTTAATTTATTTATCATACTATCACCTCCTTATTTTTCTTATCAATCTGTATCTTAATTACATACAGAGCAATCAGTACCGTTATCAGAGTAGTACTTATAATCATTAAATTGATCATACTTCCACCAGTTTGAATACCAATGATTAAATCAACCTTACTCATATCATCTTCATCTTGAGCTTGGTTTCCAGGAATAGAATCTATATCTTCAATTGCATACTCATTATATGTCTCTGCAATTTCAAAAGTATTATTTATAATTCCATTTCCATTTTCAGTCATTTGTTTTGTTAATATTAATTTAATTTCTTTTGTTTCACCTGGTTGAATTAATATATCTTCAAGTTGATTTGTATATGCATTACCATCTGAACCTACATACCATCCATTATTCATGCTTGTATCAAGTTCTAATCCCTCAGGTAAATAATCAACTATTGATTTGGCATATCCTGATATCTCTCCTCTGTTTGTAACACTAATTGTATATTCCGCAAATATTTTTGAAGAATTTACATACTTAGGATTTATATCAATCTTAGCAAGTTTAGGATTTTCCATTTCGTAAGTATTTGCACCTTCATCATTTTGAACTGTTACTTTATTAAGGTTAGCATCCAATGATAAATCAAATATTCCTGCTCTTACTAAACCAATGTCAATATCAGATATACTTGTATCTGTTACTTTAATTTTATCAGTTACTGCTTTATAATTTGAAACTATAGCATCTGAATTTCTATCAGAATTTACACCCTGCTTCTTATAATCTGTAACTGTATATTTTGAAGAATCATATTCAAATCTTACATAATACTCACCAGGAGTTACATTTTCAAAAATGTACTCTCCGACATTGTTTGTAACTGTTTGTCCTACAACATCTTGTGTAGCTGCATCACATAAAACAGCAACTACATTTGCCATTCCCTCTTCATCATCATCTCTTTGTCCATTTTTATTCATATCAACAAATGCTTTACCTATTATTCTATATACATTATTAGAAATCTGAACTTCTGATTTTTGAGCTTCTTTTGATGTTCCATTAACAACAACAATATCTTCTGTCGTTTCTTTTTCTTCGTTATTTGTTCCAATAATTATTTCTTCATACGTATTATCTGTAACATCAGGACTTTGTTGAATTATATTCTCTATCTTATTTGTACTAGCAACAGATAAGTTAGTTCCACCAATATTCCATTTATTCTCTGCCAAAGTCTCATCTACTACGTTAGATAAATTCTGAGCTGTACAGTTCAATACAACCTCAGCAGTCTCACCAACGCCTAAGTTTAATGTTAATGTTGGATTTTCAGAAGATAATGCTGAGAATACATATCCTTCTTTATTACATTCAACAGATGTAACTCTAAATTCACTTGGCATTTCATTTTTCAAATCAATTTGCGTTGCTTCTGCTGTACCAGTATTTTTTAGTTTTAAAACATATTGTACTGTATCGCCTTCTTTTACATATCTGTTATCATTAGTTGAATAGTATGTTGCTTCTATTTGTGGTCTACCCAATGTGTTCTTAACTTCATTAGATACATATTCTTTTGTAAGTCCATTTGCTATAACTCTAGATGAAGTAGTTAAATCACTTTGTAAATCTGAAATATTATTTGTTTTAATAGTTAATTTAAATGTTTTAAATATTTCTAATTTATCCACATTCCATGTAACAGTTCTGTTTTGTGCATCGTATATACCATTTGCACCTCTTCTTGTTGTAAGTCCATCATCATTAAACTCTTCTACATATGCATCAACAACATCAACATTCTCTGGTATTGTCTGAATTACTCTTACGTTACTTAAATCTTTTCCTTGAACATTAACAACATGCGTTGTATATTCAATTGTATTATTTTCTGCAATCACTCTATCTTGTAAGTTAGCATCCAATTCAATATTTATTTCTGCTGCTTGTATTGGTAATGACTCAGTAGTTGTATAAATAGGTGTTTCCAATCCTTCAGCTTCTACATTGCTATTAGTTTCTATATATGTTCTATCTGCTGTTTCTTTATTAACCTCAACCTCATATGTAGCTTCTTCAGTTTTTCCAGGAGCCACATCACCTAAATTAATCTTAAGTTCTGTAACATCTGGTCTTAATTCACCATTTTCAACATAAGTTGTTCCATCAGGAATAATACTATTTACAACAGTATCAGCAGAAACTGTTCTACCTTCATTAGTAACTCTAACTGTATATTTAATATGTTGTCCTTCAACAACTGAAGCTTCATCAGTATCAGAAACAGTTTCAACTTTAAGAACTGGAGCATTACCAGTTGTTAATACAACCTTATCTGCTTCAACAACTCCTTCTGTTTTAGTTCCTGTATAATATGTTCCAAAAGTTCCTATTAAGTCTAAGTTATTAGTTAAATTTGCTGGAATTTCAAAATCATAAGCAAATGATAATATGCTTCCTGATTTAACTACTTCATTAACTACTATTAAATATGATTTAACATTAGCTAATGATTCAGGTTCTACTGTCCATCCATTTGATGGTTCTTCTAAATCATCAGTAGCATCTCCATTTTCTGAATAATAAACTGTAGTTGTAAATCCACCAGTTTCAGAAATAATCTTTGATGTCATAGGAACTGTTGTATTTGTACCTAATGCTTCTCCTGAAACAATAGATTTATTTCCATCAAATATTGTTCTTCCTAAAATATGAACATCACTTAACTCTTCATTTGTATTATTAATTACAATCATTTTCATCTCAGCTGCCTTAGCATCTGTAAATGGTGTAATTGAATCTTCTTTTCTTCCTTGATTTACAGAAATCAAAGAACTGTCAGCTTTGTAATTTGAAACCATTTGAGCATTTACAAGACCTTCTGGAGCAACAATATTAAGCTCTGTATCATATGTTCCCTGTCTTCCTATTAACATATAAGAAGATGGTGGAGTTATCATTGTCCAATCTGAACTCATAACATAATTTGTAGCATCTTCATTGTAGTAGTTCATTATAACAGCTTCATTTTTTGAGGCTGTATACATATCTACTTTCATATCTGTGTTTAAAATAACTGTTGTACCCTTAGCAGAATCACCAGCTGTGTATTGAGCTTGTGTTCCGTTTAATGTAATTTTAAGTACTATTCTATCTTCGCTATCTCTTAAAGTTTCAACATTAGCTATTTCTAATTCATCATTTCCATATAATAAGTTCATATCTTTAATATTGATATTTTTTATTTCCTTTGGAAATGTCAATTCAAACACTGGATTTTTGTAAACATCACTTGTTGCATTAGCATTATTTAATGAAATATTAATTTCAATATCTTCATTATCAACTAATGTACTTAGATCTGTTCTACTTAATGAAAGTGTTGCTCCTGTTGATGTTTCTGTTAGATCTGTTGAAACTGTTTTATCACCAACTTCTGTAACAATACCTTCTTCCAACTCAGCTAAACCAGTAAAGCTTTCCTCTAAACCTCTAAACATTGTTAAATCAACTTTCTCATAAGTTGTTTTTGTCATAGTCTTTTTAGCAACAACATTTAAGATTCCATCTCCTGTTGGATTATTTATTCTCATTAATATCTTTCCAATTTTACTCTCCCCAAAGTCAATTGTGATATATCCATCGCCATCATCATTAGTATCTTTATTAATTTGAATTAATGAAGTTCCATCTTCACGTAATAATTCAAAACTTCCTGTATCACCAATAATTGATTGCAAGTTGCTTTTGTTTAATTTTATTTCTTTATAGTAAGTATTTTCTCCTTGCTCTGTTGATGTGTTATATCCATTTCCATAATCATCAACAAAATATTCTGTTCCTTCTGCTATTTGAACTGTTTTTACTAAATCTACTCTTGAAATATTTATATCAAATGTATTGTCATATACAATGCTGTATTCAGGTTCATTTGAATTACCATTTGCATATAAATATCCTTTGCTTACTTCTGCTGTTCTTCTTGAAACATCATAAGTAATTATATTTGAATTTGCCTGAGATAAATCATATTCTTTTTCTATTGCATTAGAGATTTCATTTGTGTTTGTACTTGTAAATACTGTTGATTTTGCACTAACATTTGCTTTTAAAATTCCATCTGTTAAATCTGAATAATCTTCATATGTATATGAAATAATGTATTCATCATTTCCATTATTCATTTTGTATTTTCCATCTTTTTCTGGATTGTTTACATTTATGAAGACTTTACCATTTTCATAAGACCAGTTCTCAACAGTAAATAATGTTTCACCATTTAAAAGTCCATTTGTGAATCCTGTACTAATTGCTGTAACATTAACGTCTTTTATTGCAGCACCATCAATAGCTGGTAATTCAACTTTTACGTTTGTATCCTTAACAGGTAATTGATTTTTAGTATCTGTTCCAACTGTAACTTTTATTTGAACTAATGCTTGTCTTGCTCCATTTTTATTATAAGGAATAAATTTTTCAACATCACTTCCAACTACTAAATTTATATCATTAGAAATATCTAAAACAGGTTTAGTAGATTTTGTTATTATTGATTCATTTCCTTCCTCATCAACATATGTTCCTAATAAACTTAGTTCAACTCCAGATTGAAGTTTATTCATATCTATTGATTCTTCATTCTTAAGTTCTATTGGAATATAAACTTTTATTTCTGTTCCACCATTAATTTGTTTTAACTTAATTTTGCTTTCATCAATTGATTGAATATATTCTCCAAATGAAATATTGTCTTTTAATTTGAAAGTTTGATTAGCTAAATCTTTTATATCAACTTTAGCATTCTTTAAATAACCACTTGATTTAACACCTAATGTAATTTCGATTGCTAATCCATCTTGAAGTTTTTGTCCTTCTGTTACTTTCTCCTCTTGAGCATCTTTCGTATCTTCTTCAACTGGTTGTTCTTCATCTGTTGAATCATTTGTATTATCTGTAGCCACAACTTCATTTGAAACATTTTCATCAGTCATAGTATCTTTTTCCGTATCAGCCGTGTTTTCATCTGATTCTGCAACTACATTCTCTGACGTTGTATCCTCTACTGGATTTTCAACATCATCTTGTGATTGTTCTTCATCAACCACATTTTGTTCAACACTACCCACTGTATCTGTACTTGAATTAGCCTCATCTGTACCAACTTGTACATCAGTCGTTGTATCTTCAGTCTGATCTGTCTGCTCTTCATCTTGTGTATTCGTAATCATCACAAACTGTGCAGAATAATTGATAACATCACTTGAGTCATCAGCTGCATAAGAAACCAACGCAGATCCAAGGGTTGCAAAATTGCTAAATGCAAGCATAAATACAATTAAGCTAGCTATGAACTTGTTCTTGAAATCTCTTTTCTTTTGCATTATTTACCTCCACAAATCTTTTGGCTTTTTTATTCTTATAATCCTTATTTTAAAGAGTAAAAAAAATCTGTCAATTTTATTTTTTTCCAATATTGCATTTTTAAGAATTCACACACAAAAATACTATTACGGAAAATAGTACATTATGAGCTATTTTACATTTTGATTAAATTTTTAGACACATTTTATCGAATATGCTCGATTAGTTTACATATTATTTTTATGGAAACCTTTTTTCCTTGTTTTGTTCAAGTTATCCACATACTTATACACCTCTGTGGATAACTTTTGCTTTTTCTTCACCCTCGTTGAACAACACATCTAATTTCATTTAATACTTATTTTTGATAATAGGAAAAAGTTCATATATTTTTTGTGCAATATTGATATTTGTAATTATTAATGTTAACTAACGAATTTCTTTTATATCAAACTTATTCTTAAATCATCACAGCTAAGCCTAGCAATACATCTAATTAATGCAATAATTATCACCAAGTATGAATACAGAAAAAGAACGTAGATTATTTAAAATCTACGTTCTTTAAATTTAGATATATACTTAGTCTTCTTTTCTTTTACGAAATATCTGTACTTGTTTTACTCCAAACATTACCATCATAATTACTATAGTTCCAACTAATATTGCTATTGGTACAATGTAATTCTTAATATATGTTCTTAACGCTATACCTGTAGGAGCTATAACTGTTACATACTCAGGTGACCATGCATCATTTTCTGGATATTGCGTCCAGTCTTTTTTCATTTCTTCTTTTTTCTGTTGCTTCTCCTCTGCAGTAAGACTTGCAAATTCAGGTTTTTCATCTACTTTTTTATTAATTGCAACATCCCAATATGCCTCACTATTAAATCCTGCATACCATACGCCTTGTTCTCCAGTACCTACTGCTAAATTATTTACTATTGCCATTGCGTTACCTGGTACAGAATTTGTATCACGTCTACCTGTTGGGTTAGAATATACTAATACCTCTGCCAAGTTGTCAATCTTCATTTGATTTGCATCTGTTCCTGAAGAAGCAGTCTTAGCAACTGTTATTTCAATATTAGATATTGCATCTTGCTTATCCTCCAATTTAGAATATGCTTCTGGAATTAATTCTCTGGTTAAATCTGTATTATATCTACTTGTACCTGCGCCAACACCGTTTAAATACTCAACTCTTCCTGCATCCTTGTCATTGTCCTTTGTTGTTGACATTTCTCTATGGCTCTGTAAAGTACCTAATCTTTCATTATATGATATAGCAATATTTGATCTTGTATTATTTATATACTCTCTATCCTTATCATCATAAATATTAAATAATCCATTATCTGAAATCTTTCTATATGATGATTTTGACAATAATCCGTTTAATGATTTATTATAACCATTTGCTTCTTTTTCTAATCCTGAAAGATCCCATGTAGCATCTGTTACTGAACCTTGATAATCTAAACTTGCATCTATGTCAATATAATCTACAACTTGATCAACTGTTGTTTTTACAACATTATCTGCTGGATATATAACTGTTGGATTTTGTACTGCATCATTCAAATAAGATTTTACTATCACTGTTCCAGATGCAGTTTCTGAAATAGCATTTTCATAATAGAATCTTCCTACATATCTACCATAAATTATTACTTTAGGTCTAATTGTATCTTCATTTCGATTTTCATTAGCTCCTATAACAATATCTTTCAATCCTGGATCATCTTTTGCCAATATTTCAGCTAATGTAGCATTTGAAGCCACTCCTTCATCATTATCTACATTATTTTTCATATCATCAATAATGTTCTCAGTTAATTTATCTGTTGGAGCAATTGTTGCCATATTAACAATATCTTCTGCTCTATATAAGTTAGCAATTTTTCCAGTGAAATCTACCTCAGACACGTTTCTAATTTTAATCTTATATGTAATTTTTAAAGTTAAATCATTTAAATAATCATCTTCAACAGCAATTGCATAGAATCCTTGTTGTACAAGTCCTGCTTTTTCATGAGAAAGGTATGTTAACTTATCAAGATGCATAGCATTTGTATCTTCTTTAATAACCTCACCATTCTCTAGCATAGTAGCATTAAATATTACTTCACCACTCTTAATCATACTAATACTTTTAATGTATTTCTCAAGTTTAATATCTGTATTAGCTCTTTCCTCTAAACCAAAGTTGATGTTTTTAATTGTGTATCTATGTTGTTCAACTCGTTGTTTTTTATCAGCATCCTTTTCTACCTTCTCTTGATATAAATCATTTGAAGGTTTTTCAAGAGTTCTAGGATCCTCGATTTCGATTTGCATTATTGGAGTTTCAGCAAACATTCTTGTTGATTCAATAAACTCAGCTGAATTTCTTTCTCTCAATAACTCGCCTCTATCATTTTCAATAGTTCTTGAATATGCATCAACAACCATTCTTCTTGATTCATTATCTCTTGCTTTAGAAACTGCCGTATCAATAAAGCTTTTTCCGTCTATTTTAGCAGTTAAATCTAAGTACTTATCATTCAATGTATCTAATTGTCCATCTAAGAATTGGGTGTTTTCATAATCTTGACCATTATATTTTGAAACATTGTTATTTATTTCATTTTTATTTGCACTTCCATTTGCATTACTATAATAAGTTGTCTCTTTAGTATCAATAGAATTTGATGTACCATAGTCAAATCTTAATATATAGTCTCCTGCCAAATAACCATATATATAATAGTTACCTTGAACAGTATTTCCATCTATATTTTGTACATCGCTTGATGATGTTTTTACTATATCATCATTTTCTGAATTAGAAGCATCTATATTGTATGCATTCTTTGAACCATAATTATAATACTCTGTTGGTACTTTATAATAATAATCAAAACTATCATAAGTTGAATTATATGTACCATCACTATTTAATTTACCAAGACTTATAACTTCATACATTGTCACTTCAACATTCTGTATTAATTTATCTTCAGAATCATATGAACCATTACCAACCTTTATACCATATGAACCTGTTTCAGTATTCTTAATGTCTTCCCATACATATCCATACATATCTCTTTCATGAGTATCTATTGCAATATTTATTGGAATAGCTCTATCTGTATCATCCTCATATTTATCTCTATTTATTACATTACTTGTATCTATATTATTTGGAGCAGAATCTCTATCAACTTTACCAGATACCCAACCGCTATTAAATCCTGTGTATAATCCAGATCCATCATTATCAACCTTTGTATAGAATGTTGAATAACTTGATATCTCTGCAACATTTTGCTTATCACCCAATAAATTTACTCTAGTTTTTATATCTGCTCTTGTATACTGCATATCTTGGTATCCCTTTAAATCTACCTCATATGTAGTAAATATCTCAGCATACTGATTTGTATGAATTTTCAAAGTATCCAAAGAAGCTGTTGTTGATTTATGCATTGTTCCTACAGAACCATCATCATCCCATACCAAGCTTTCGCCTTGATGACCTTTCATGTTTTCATCTTTAGTTTCATGCCATACATTATTTGCAGCCCCATCTTTATTATCCATTATTCTATAATATGGGAAATCTGCTACAGTTTCTTCATTTCTCTGTAATTTTTCATCAACAATAGAAACTTTAAAACTTCCATCAGTATTTTTATATTTTGTTGGTTCAACAAGTGTATAATTTTCATCATAATAATCCGTAATTTCATTAAACTCTACATCATTTGTTTCCGAATTATTATAAACTCTTACAACATATGTTACATAAACCCTTAATTCAGTTCCTTTCTTTATGTCTTGAACCTCTTTTATAGCATTTTTGTATCTTTGATATGATTGATATGCTAAATCAGTAGAATATAAACCTAAAGAATATTTATACTCTGAACTTCCTGTTTTTCTCTTTTCAAGAGTAGCTTTCAAAGTAGCCTCATAATCAGAACTATTTTGAACATTATCTGAAGTTCCTCCAATAGAATTAAACTGTTTTGTAAGTTTTTGTTCATTAACAACCATTGTTACCTTATATAAGTCTTTAAGAACACTCATATCAGTATATGCTCTTCCTTGAAGACCTAAATTTATATGTAACATATATTCTGCAATATATCTTTTATTTTTATCACCAGTCTGAACAGCAACACCATTCATATTATATTTCCATCCTTCAAGAGGATACTGGATTCTGAAATTATTTCTATCATGCAATCCTTTCATATCAGTATTATCATAATATGTACTTGCAGACATTCTATATCTTGCATATTCAGCTTTATCCGTGATTTTCTTATTTTCATTATCCTGGTTTTGAGCAGGTGATTCCAATTTTGAATCAATAAAAGTAGTATCATTTGTTGCAGTTGTTTTTTTACCATAGTAATTTAAATTACCACTAGCTCCCTTACCAACACCATTTTCATCTGTTGTATATGTTAAACCATTTGTAGAATCATTAGCCTTGATTGGTTCTTCACCAGTAATCTCTCCAAATGATTGATCAAATGCATATCTATCTACAACTTCTTCAACAGCCATTGAACTCGTAGAATAATAATTTGGATTATTTTTGTAATTAGCTGCATATCTTTGACCAGCCCTACCATTCACAACGCTATTTCTGTCTGACATATAAATTGTATGTCTATAAACTTGTCCATCATATTCAAATTTTACTACATAGAAATAATTTGAACCAGTTCCAGGTGCTTCTAATCTATCAATTTTGTAATGACCATTTGCATCTGTATATTGTGGCCAACTAATTTGAGTTCCATTTGCATTATGTGCTATAGCTTTTTTTCTTTCATTTCCTGAAGTATCGTATAAATAAACTGTTACAGCTATATTTTTTAACGGTGCATCATTACTTTCTTTAATACCTATTACTGTATTATTAGTTTTTTCTGGATTAGCATCACACCAGACATCTCCTTCTAGCCTTGTTGTTAAATCAATACTCCAATTAAATACTCTTGATGGATTAGCAGAACCAGTTCCACCATATCTGTTTCCAGCATATGATCTGGAAGCTCCTGTACAATAAGCAATATCCTGTATATCCTTATCTTTGCTTATTATTTTTGATGAATATTTAACCCATACATGATCTATATGGTTGTAATAGAAACCATGTGGACATAATTTACCAGGAGAACAATAATCTGGATCTTCGGAATCACCATGATTATGTGAGCTTAAGTGTCTAGAACCTTCATCACACAACTCCCAGTCACTACATGTACTTGATTTTACAACAGCACTCCATTGTATTTCTTCAATATTTCCTTCATATAATGTATAACCACCACTAGCTTCTAAATATCTAAAATAAAATTTAAGATTTACAATGCTTTCTATCCCCTCTTGATAATTTATTTCAATATAAAAATTTTCTTTTGTATGTGGATATACATTATATGATGAAGGATATTTACTTACATTTCTTCCAGAAGCATATGTTATTCTCCAATCAGAATCAAATTTTAAGCTCGCATTCCTTCCATCTTTTCTTACAATCAGTTCCGGTATACCAGTCATTCCACATAATTGTGTTGTACCAGTATATCTTTCTAGATATTCCACACTAAAAGGTCCAACTTTATACTTTCTATTTGTAGCATCATATTCAACTGTTACTTTAGTTGATCCATCACTATATTTAGGTGTAACATCTTTTATTGTATTATCATATCCACCCGCTGCTACTATTCTATCCCACATCTCTCCAAAATCTGTTGCCTCTTTCCACAAACTAGTTGCCTGTAAATTAACATTTCCTGTGCTTGAAGATATAAGTTGATTTATTTCTTTATTTAATTGATTAATTCTATCATTTGCTGCCTTTATTTGCTTGTTCAATCTAGTAGCCTCTGATGCACTTACGCCTTGAGAAATTTGATGATTCCATTGTGCTATTTGATATTGCAAGTTAGTAATTTCTTCCTGTTTAGCATCAGTTTGATTACTAAATGGTAAGTTACCACTATCAAATAAACCTGATTGAATATTTCCACTAGTTGCATCAGGCGTAATCATTGCCTGCCAAAAAGCAACCTGTACATAAGAGCCTATTGGTGCACCTACATTATATTGGCACTCTGCTAATATGTATGCTAATGCACTATTTTTTTCATTTTTTCCAGAAGTTTTTCCATTTGGTTTAAAGTGTGTCATACCTGTAGTAAAAACATTAATAGTTGTTTCTGAAGAACTCGTTGAAGCAACATCTGTTCCAATTCCTAATTTAGCCTTATAATATTTTCCTGAATATTCTTCAGCATTCATTTTTAAACTAACATCCGTGAGACTTTTATGCTCTGGAGTCCAACCATTTCCACAAGTATCATTATCAAACACATTAAAACTATCGCTCACAGGTGTAATGCTTGTTATAGTCTTATTAGCATTATGTCCACACGCAGAAGCCTCAATCGTAACTTGAGGATCAACCCTCCTAAAAAAAGTTGCTCCATGTTGACCACACAACCAAGAAGTATGACTTTTTAAATCAGGAAACCATACATTTGTAGAAGCAGGAGGATTAGCATCAGGCGAATAACTAATTTGTGTCTCTACCTTTCTTGATTGATCGATAACTACATCCACAGCATATATTAGCCCTGTTGAAAGCATTACAAAAAATATTATTATCAAAACATTTTTTATGAATCTTTTCATTATACATACCTCCTTTCATCAATTTTTTTCCAAATCAGAAAGGCAATTGGTATAATTGCAATAATTGAAACAATAATTATCGGAATAACTGAAATACTTAAACCTGTTGAAATACCAATAATTGAATCTGCATAAGATAAATCATCTTCCAACAATTTATTACCCGGAGTTGAATCAATATCTTCAATCCCCTTATCATTAGTTGTTTCTGCAATTTCAAATGTATTATGAACCAATCCTGTATTTTCTTCTGTCATATTTTTTACTAATATCAATTTCAATTCTTTTGATTCATTTGGTTGTATAATATAATCTTCTAAACTTCTTGTACACACATTACCATCATTATCTAAATACCAATCAGAATTTAAAGAAGAATCGAACTCTAAATCGTCTGACATATAGTCTACTATTTTACTAGCATTTCCAGGTATTGTTCCTTGATTTGTAACTGTTACCACATACTCAATCATAACCTTTGAGCCACCAACTAATTTAGGATCAATATCAACTTTACCTAGCTTTTTATTTTCAGGTATAAACTCATTGTTTTCTGCAGAATTTTGTACAGTCATTTTATTAACATATGCATCAAGTTTTAAATCAAAAACTCCATCATCTGCTAAACCTAAATCAACATTAGCCACACTTGAATTACTTATTTCTATATTATCTGTTAAATGATTATCTCCAACTGTAATTATCTGTGCTGGTAAATTTGAACTATAATCACTACTCAAAATATATTTAGAATCATCATAATTAAATTTAACATAGTAAATTCCTTTTTCTAAATCTCTAAACCAATATCTTCCTGAAATATCAGTAATTGCAGATGTAACTAGTTCATTTGTCTCTGAGTTATACAAGTTAGCAATTATTCCACTAATGGCTTGCTCTGTGTTATCATATTGTTGATTTCTATTTTCATCAATATAAGCAACACCAGTTACCTGATATTTATTATCACCAGTTGTACTATCTTCTAAAAGTGTATATGTTTCTTTCTTTGTATCTACTCCAGCAACGCTATTAAGTGATATTGCATTATAAACATAGTTTTTATCTAAATTTTTTATTTTAACATTAACTAAAATTTTAGCTTCTGAATTTTCAGGTAAATATAACGGAATTGATTTATCTTCTCTATCTAATAAATCATATACAGTTTCAGCATCACCAACTACGACTTTCACGTAATCAATTTCAGCATTATCAGATACAATATTATCTAAATCAACTGAATTAACCATGCATTCTCCTATATTTTTTACAATATATTCATAGTTTAATTCTTCATCAGCATTAGAATATCCCATATCACTTTTATTAACGCTCTCAACACTAATGATTGGTTTATAATAAGTAACATTTTCATTTTTCTCAATTGCATTCTCACCATTATTTAAATCACAAACTGTGTTAATAGTCGCAATATTTTTAGATACAGAACTATTATTACCTGTCATTTTTAAGTTGCATTCATAATTTAATGAATCACCTGGATTAAACTCCTTAATCAATAATGTTATTTGATTATTCTCATAATCAATTTGCTCATCTACATCTATTGAAGAATTATTAATCGCAGAAATAATAGAAAAATCGCTATCAAATTTTTTAACTATTTTCACATTATTAAATGATTTATCACTAGAATTATATACTGTAAAATAATCTGGAAATTCTGCATTCAATACTATTGGCATATAATAAATATTGTCTACCATATTTACATTATTTTCTAACACTTTACTTTCTTCTGATTCAAAATCGACTTTATTAAAATTCTTTCCTTCAACAGATGCTGCTAATTTTACAGATTCTACACTTTCATCTTTAGATAAAACATTAAATCTAATTATAAATGAACGTTCTGAATTAGCCGCTAATTTAGCAAGATTTATTTTAGCCACTCCATTGTCAACAGTTCCTTCAAGATCATCTGCATCAAGATTTTTTACTGATAATGATTCTGGTACATTGATTGTTATAACAATATCTTCTGCTGCTACATCTCCTGTATTTTTTAAAGTAATTTCATACTCGGCATCAGTAAATTCAGTAAGTACATCACTCTTCAACACCATACTAGCTTCAATATTTGCCTCTTTTGCAGTCTCATATCCTATCTTATTAGCAGAAGAATTTGATGAAACATTAGTAGAAGTCTCTTCATAATAAGTAGCATATGTTCCATAGAATGCATCACCAGCTTTTAAATTTGCTGGAATAACATAATCATATGAAAATTGAAGCTTAGTCTTAGGCGCTAAAACATAATCACTATTTAATAAAATCAAATATGATTTTATTGCACCCATTTTATAAAAATCTGTACGCCATCCATTATTTTCATCATATAAATCAGCTGTTGCTTCTCCATTCTCTGAATAGTAAACTGCATAAGCTAAATCAGGCTTTAAAGAAGAAATTTCTGTATCTAATATAGTATCAACTGTTGTTCCTAAATCTTCACCAGTTGTCACATCTTTATTTCCTGCAAAAGGTATTCTTCCTAAAATCTTGAAATTTGAATAACTCTTACCAGTATTATTTAATACAGTTATATCCATTGTTGCTAATTTAGCTTCAGCACCTTCTTCAACTAGATCTGTTTCAGCACCTTGTTTTACTGAAGAAACTTTTCCTTTATCTTCATTTTCTGTATTTTCATCTTTAGTTTCTGAAGTTTGTCCATTAACTAATTCCTCAGGAGCTTTATATGAAATTTGAACACCATCATATCCATTCATCTCATAAGAAACATTTCCTGCCCCAGATAGCATATGCCATTCTGATTCATTTGAATATTTCTTAGAAGTAACATTATAATAGTACATTTCAACCATTTCACTAATGTTTCCTGTAAATTCATCAATCTCTAAGTCCATGTCTATAGAAATAATTGTACCATTTGTTTCCTTATTTAAATTGTAAGATTTTTGTGTTCCTGCTAAAGTAACTCTAATTACTTTATTGTCACCATCAATTAAAGTTTCTACATTTGCAATCTCTAATTCACCATTCGCATAAAATAAATCAGTATTCTTTATTGTCACATTTTTAATTGCTTGAGGTAATCTAATTTCAAAAACAGGATTTTCATATAAATCAGATGTTTCTTCACTATTATTTAATCTAACTTTTAAGTTTACTCCTTCACTTGTTACTGTTGTTGGAAATTCAGTTTGAGCCATTTCAACAGTTGCTGCAGAAGTAGTTTCATTAATAGTAATTTCTGATGATACTTCACCTAAATCATCAACAGCTCCTTCATTATATGTTGCAAATCCTTGAGAAACATTTACCAAAGCTGTAAATTCTTTTACAAAACTACGGTTATAATTAACTTTTTTAATTGCCTTTGTACTTAAAAATGTAATATTTCCATCTGCTATTGGTGAAGTTGTTAAAATTTTAATCTTAGAAATTGCCTCTTCATAAGAAACAACGTAATTTCCATTTTCATCTGCTTCTTTATCAAATGTAATTTCTGAAATTACTTCATCATTCATATTTAATATTGAAACTTTTCCTTCTTCTCCTAGAATATTAACTAAATTATCTCTAGAAAATTCTGTAGATTTATATGTAGAAATCAAAACATCAGGTGTATCTGTTGAATAAGCATTTGAATCAGAATCTACAAAATACTCATCCTTATCCATAATTTCCAAACCAGAAATCAAATCAGCTCTACTAATATTAATTACATCTTTTTTTGTATATGTAATTGAATATTTTTCTTCATCTGTATTTGCCATTAAATATCCATTACTGATTGAATCTTCTTTGTCTTCTCTTGTATATTGAACTACATTTCCAACTGGTTTTGATAAATCATATACTACTTCTGTACTTTTCTCTTCTTTATTACCAGCATAATTTTCAATCTCTACATTGATATTATTTGTAACTACATCTTCACCTTCTTTTACACCTTTATATAAAAATGTAACTGTAAATGAATCTTCACCAAAAGAATTAAATATTTTACCATCTTGTTCTTTATTTAAAACATTAATTTCTAATACTTTCTCATTTATAGATGAACTAATATTGCTTGCATCAATTTCATAATCTTCTCTACCTTGAGTATATGAAATTTTATTTGCTTCAACTTTTGCATCATCAAATTCCATACCAGGTATTTCTGGTATATCTATTTTTATTTTTGAATTTTTTATAGGTAAGTTATTATTTTTATCAACTCCAGAAGTCTTAACATTAAGCTGTAGAATTTTTCCATTTTCGCCATCTTTTTCATAATCAATATTTTTTAAGATAGTATAATCAATTTTTGTAGAAGTAGTTTCTTTCCAAGAAAGTTTTAATTCAAGTTGCTTTTCAATTTTATGCTCGTTTCCTTCATTATCAACAAATGCACCAGTAAAAGTTACTTTGTTTACTTTACTTATGTCAGATACTTTTAATGTATCTCCTCTCTTAAACTCAATTGGAATTGTAATCGTTTGAGTTTCATTTTGATTTAATACTTGAAGTTTTATTTGATTATCTTTTAATTTCACTGCTGAATCTTCTTTTACTGAAAAATTCAAATTATCTTCAAATTTCAAAGTACCACTCTTGAAATATCCCTTATTCTTTACATTTACATCAAAGTTTAAAGTAATCGAATTATTATCAGCATTACAATCAAGCGAATTTGTATTTTCTATATTTTCACCTGAAAAATACCCTTTCACTTCTACTGAATTTTCATAATCTTCTGCTGCTAAACTTATATTAGTCAGTATTGGCATGCATTCTAACATCATCAGTAAGAACGTTACCATCAAAGCAACTAACTTCTTAAAAATCAATTTTTTCTCTTGCATAATAACTTTCCCTTCTACTATTCGCCTTTTAGCATATCTAATATTTATATTAATATTTTTAATATAACTGTCAATATCAACAATTTTCCAGCAGTACTTTGAGAATTTGTCGTTTTATTACGGATATACAGGGGAAAAATCATTTTTTGTTCTTTATTAAGTTTTGTTTACATTTTTATAAATTGAGATTTTTTATCACACTTTTGGTATCACATTCATAATATATATAAAAACGCTGCATATATTATGATTAGGGGGATTTAAGATGAATAATTTAGATATGAACGCTCTTATGAAAATCATTTCAAAAATGGATAAAAAAGACTTGGAAGCTGGGCTTGCCAAGGCACAAGAGATTTTAAAGCAAAAGAATAATGGAAGCACTAACTAACCAAAGATACTCTACTTTGAAAAATATTTATTTTTTCAACATTTTTATTGGTAATTGTTTAAAAATTGAAAGACATAATAATGTATTAACATTATTAAAGGGCGTTCTGCAAACGCCCAATTTTCAATATACATAAAATGAACAGATCAGATTTTTCAATAAATTTATTCGCGTACAAAAATTTATGAAATAAATTCTATAAACAATGTAGTATAACGACAGTAATACTACTCTCATATTATATTAAAAATAAGGAGGTATTTTATGGATGAAGAACTATTAGATAAATTATCAAGCATACTCTCAGAAAAAAACATTAATATAAATGATATTCTAGAAAATTTTCAAAACACATCATCAAGTGAAAATGCTTCCGAAGAAACAAACGACTTCAGTAAAATAGATCCTGCAACACTTTTAAAATTACAAAAAATCATGAGTCTACTCAACTCTAAAAAAACAAACTCAAAAGATGAAACCTTACTTTTAGCATTAAAACCATATATGAGAGATTCAAAAAAAGAAAAAATAGATCAATACATAAAATTACTTCACATTATTAATATGTTCGAGAAATTTCAAGAAATGGGAGGAAATATAAATGACTTTTTATAATCCTCTTTTCTTTAATTATCCTCCATTTTTTAATAAACAATCCACAAACAATGCAAAAA
This sequence comes from uncultured Clostridia bacterium, assembly GCA_934130285.1. GTDB lineage: Bacteria > Bacillota > Clostridia > TANB77 > CAG-508 > UMGS1994. Next base: position 39,152 of record CAKOXT010000006.1, read on the forward strand.
ATGTGAATAACTACCATCAAAATTCATCTTTAAAACCAAAAAGTCAAAACAATTATCAAGCTTCTTCTACTCAATTTTCAGAACTTACTAAAAATATAGATTCTCAAAACATTAAATTCTCAGAAGAAAAAACAAACCATATTGACAATAAAAAAAGCAATTACAAAAATCCATTTAATTTAGGAATTTTTAGTAATTACTTACAAGAAACAGATAATATTATTATCCTAGCTCTATTATATTTTCTATATACCCAAAAATCTTCTAATATGCCTTTAATGATATGTCTTTTACTTCTTTTACTTGATGATGAATAACCTTGACTATACTCATAGTAAAATCAACTAAACTATTAATCTTGGTCTCTTTAAACCATATAAAATAATTAACCAATCTCTATATTTTCACCATCTAAATATATAAATGGCAATTTATAATCATTTTCTGGAATTTCTTTTAATATATTAGAAATTCTAACCTGTGTGGGTTCAATTGAATTAGCAGATATAATTGCCTTTTTATTTCCATTTGCACCAGCATGAGCAAGCCCTCTTATTTTACCAGTAACTATAATATTCTCGCCAGCAATAACTTCAGCACCATAATTTAAATCACCCAAAATAGCTATACTACCAGAAAATTCTTCACGCTGACCAGAACGTAAATTACCTCTAATAAACTTAGTTTCTGATGTTTCAACAGAACTTTCAAATGTTCTTTTAATTGCATGTAACCCCAATACTTCGCTGGCTTCGCCAAATGTTATTTTAGTATCTATCTCTGGCTTTAAAACTGTTCTTACAGCAGTTTGTTCATTTTCTTTCAAGGCTTTTCCAACAATATGTATAGGCAATCCATTTTTCTCATAGTATTTTTTTATTCTTGGAAGTTTTGATCTAAATTCTTCTAAAACTTCGTCAAATTCTGTAGCTGCATTTACCATTATTCTAATTTCATCTTTTGTACTAGAAATTCTTATACAACTTCTCATTTTCCATCATTCCCTTTTCAAGACTAATTATTCTTTTTATATCTGAAACATATTATATCATCATTTTTCATATTTGTGTTTATTTTAATAAAAAAATAGGAAAATTCAATGAATTTTCCTATTTTGCATTTATCTAATAACTTCCATTTCAGATGTTGCAGACACATCTTCATTAACCTCTTGTACATTCATACCAAAGTATTCGCTAATTATATCTCTAACAACTTCTGCAACATAATAACCATGTCCACCATTTTCAACCATACCAACAACAGCAATTTCTGGGTCATCAAATGGTGCAAAACCAACGAACCACGCATTTATTATGTCATTTCCATTAGCATCTACACCAGCTTCTGTTGAACCTGTCTTACCACCAACAGCTATACTAAATCCTTGGAAAATTGAAGCCGCTGTACCAGTATCATCAGTAACTCCTCTCATTCCTTCTAAAACAGCATTCATATTTTCATCACTTATTTGTAGACTCTCTGTATCTTTAGCTGTAATACCAAGTTTTTGATTTATATATTCTTGTATTTCCGTTGTTGAAACCTGCTTTCCATCTGCTGTAACAATATTTTTTATTAATGTTGGGTTAACCACTTTTCCTCTATTAGCTATCATTGCAATATATTTAGCTACTTGAATTGGTGTAAAGTCATTATAACTTTGACCAATTGAAGCAGATAACAATGTGCTCTCTGGTGCCGTATCGTTTTTAGCAGCTGAAGTTTCTGGTGAAGCAAGAGTTCCTGACGCTTCATAAGGTAACTCAATTCCTGTCTTTCTACCAAGTCCAAAATAATTTGCATATGCTGCTAATTTATCAAGTCCTAATCTCCAACCTGTTTCATAGAAATAATAGTTACATGACTTCTCTAGCGCTCCTACAACATTCAATCTTCCGTGTCCAATATGATATGAATCATATATCCAACAATGTGGTCTGTTTCCATAAGGATAAATACCCGTATCATTTATTCTCTCTGATGTCGTAATTTTTCCTTCCTGCAAACCAGCTATTGCAGTAACCATTTTAAATATTGATCCAGGAGCATACGTTCCTTGAATTGCCCTATTCATAAGTGCTGAATTAGAATTGTATTCTGCATATTTAGCTTGACTAATACCATTTAAAAACTCTGCAGGCTCATAATCAGGGCAACTTACCATTGCTAAAATCTCACCTGTTTTTACATTAATAACAACAGCTGAACCGCCTTGTGCATTATATTGTTTTCCGAATCCTCCTGCCTTAATTTTCTCAATATTATTCTTTAATGCCGTCTCTGTTACGCTCTGAAGATTAGAATCAATAGTTAATACAACATTAGCACCACCAACAGCCTCTTTAGTAACATACTCTCCTGTTGACGTTCCATCAACTGTCATATCTATCTGCTTTGTACCATTCTCACCCTTTAAATAATCTTCAAACAAACGCTCAATTCCTGTTCTTCCTATATAATCATCTTTTTCATATTTATCAGAATTTGCATTATATTCTTCCTCATTTATTCTACCTATATAACCAAGAACATGAGAAGCTAAACTTCCTTGTGTATACACTCTATTTGACTTAGTCTCTATAGAAACTCCTGGTAATTCTGTTCCTCTTTCATTTATTTCTAAAGCACTAGCTCTTGAAACATTTGAAGCAATCTCTAAAGCACTTGTTGATGAATATCCTTCATGTTCAATTGTATATCTAAGTCCAACAATCTTTCTTGCCTTAGCAATATCAGTTTCAGTAACCTCATACTTATCTTTCATTACATAAAAAGCTTCTTCCGGGCTTGCTTGGCTAGATATATCATTATCTTCTCTCCATTTATTCATTTGTTCTTCATTATCAAAATTATACTGAAATGGTTCAATTGAAATAGGGAAATCATCTATATACTTATCACCATTTTTCTCAAAGATCTCTGCTAATGCAAGCATTGCATTATTCATTTCCTCTTCTGAAGCTTTTGATTTAAACAACTGTACATTGAATCCCATTTGCGTATCCGCTAAAACCGTACCTGTTCTATCTAATATCTTTCCTCTAGCTGCTTGAATCGTTGCCTCCTTAGATAATTTAGTATTTGAGGTTTCACGATACTCTTTTCCATGTATAATTTGCAAATTAAAAAGTTGCATCAATAAAATAATTCCGAACTATATAAATAAATGTATTTAATAAATTAAATCTAAAATTTGTTTTTTCAGTTTCCGTTTTATTAAACAAGCTACACCTTCTTTCTAAAAATATCTCGTTAATATATTTTTCTGTTTAAATTGTCTCTCAAGAATAGCTCCTAATTTTAAAAACATATTATAAAAAATCAAAATTAAAATTGCATTATATAATGTTTCTACAAGTAAAATCTTTGAAAAAGCCTCTATTTCAACAGGGATTTCAAGAACTAATATATTTAAGAAATAATTTGCAATTTCACATACAACAGTCATTCCTACAACCATTATCAAAATAGTAACTTTATTGTCTTTTGAAAAATTTTTATCAAAATAATTTGCAATAATTGCAACTAAGCAAAACATTATTGCAGTTACTCCAAGCGTTTTTCCCACAACTAAATCTAAAGTAATTCCTGTTAATAAAGCCATAATTATTGAAAACTTATTATCTGTAAATAACCCCAAAAACAATATATAAATTATAAAAATATTAGGTCCTATACCTGCAATCGTAAACCAATTAAAAAAATCAGCTTGTACAAAATACAACAATATAAAAATTACATAAGTAAGAACCCCAATCAGAAATTTCTTCATAAAAAACCTTCCTACTTTTTATTTAATAAAAAGAATTCTACATATCACATATACTAAATATTAATTTCTAAATCATACATTTACTTAATTACAAGAACTGTATACAATTTAGAAAAATCAACTGCAGTCTCAACAACAGCATATCTATCAGTAATATTTTTAGTATTTACAACTTGTTTAATTGTTCCAATAGTAATTCCTTTTGGATAAATACCACCTATTCCAGAAGTAACAACACTGTCACCAACTAAAAGTTCTGATGATGTATCTATATAAGAAGCATTTAAATATTTATCATCTTCAACAGATCCTTTACAAATAATACTCTCTTCTGATGTACTAATCATAGCACTTACAGAACTCGCACTATCAACAATTACTTGAACTTTTGCTGTATTATCTGTAACTGATATAACATGACCAACTAAACCTTTATCAGCAATTACAGTCATATTTTTTTCAATTCCTTGTTTTGATCCAGCATTTATAACAATATTACTACTATAGTTACTAACATCCTTATCAATAACATATGCAGGTATTGTCTCATACTCTTGATATTTTTCACTTAAATTTGCATATTCCTGCAATTTAGAATTTTCAGCTTTTAAAACTTCTAACTCTCTAACTTGAGTTTCTAGTTCTTTATTTTGTGCTTTCAATTCTTCATTTTCTTTTTTCAAAGTATCTAAGTTAGAAAAAAACTCCGTATCTCCTGTAACCTTATGTTTTAGGATTGTAAAAGCATTTTGAATAGGCATTATTATAGAAGTAGCAAAACCTTCAGCATATGACAAATTATCTCTATTAACATTTGTCAAAATAACTAACAATATTAATATAATTACAGTAATTACTGTTCCCATAGCTCCGGAACGTTTATTTTTATACATATTCTAAACTCTCCTCTTAGTTTTTAATTCTCTCATTTTACTATCGTCATTTAAAATTTCATAAAGTCCAAGTGCAACACATTCATCAGGTTTATCTGCAATCTTAGCATCAACCATCACTCTTTCTTTTATCAATTCATCTATTTTATCAATATTAGCTCCCCCACCCGTAATCATCAAACCATTCATATGAACATCATTCAATAATTCTGGTGGTGTTCTATCAAGAGTTTCTCTAATACCTTCTATTATTTTATCAATAGAACCTCGTATTGCTTCATGAATCTGAAAAGCATTTACCCTTATAGTCTTTGGAAAACCAGTAATCAAATCTCTTCCCTTTACCTGTCTAATTTGATTAACAATTGGCTTAACAGAAGCTAACTCTATCTTTAATTTTTCAGCAGCATTCTTTCCAATTTCAACATCCATATTTTTTCTTATATAATCAATAATATCTTGGTCTAAATCATCACCTGCTACCTTTACAAAATTACAAGCAACAATTTTTCCTAATGCAATAACTGCAATCTCTGTTGTTCCACTTCCTATATCAACAATCATAGAAGCCTCTGGACTAGACACATCCATTTTTGCTCCTATTGCCGCAGCCAAAGTTTCTTCAACAAAACAAATCTCTTTAACTCCTACATCTAACAAAAGTTTTAATACAGCTCTTCTCTCAACTTCTGTCATACCAATATGTAAATTAATAACAACTCTAGGACTTCCTATATTTTCTGTAGCTTGAAGTTCTGCAATAAATTCTGCCATCATCATTTCCATGGCATTTAAATCTGCTATTCCAGCATGTAATAAAGGTCTTAGTGCCTCTATTTTTCCAGGAGTTTTCCCTATCATCTCTTTTGCATCATTTCCTATAGCAACAACATCTTGTGTTTTCTTTTCTATTGCTATAATTGATGGTTCATTCTTTATAATTCCTTTATCTTGTAGTACTATCAATATTGAAGAAGTTCCCAAATCAATACCAATATTCTTACCACGCAATTTAAAAAAGTTCATTTTCAACAATCCTTCCAAACGTCTTATAAAAAAGCACTTTTAAATTCTCCATCCCCAATAACTATGTGATCTAACAATTTAATTCCAAATAAATCTGCACATAGCTTTATCCTTTTTGTTACCTCAAAATCTTCCTGACTTGGTGTTGCATTACCGCTCGGATGATTATGTATTAAAATAATTTTATCTGCTCCCATTTTTATTGGCTCTGCCAAAATTTCTTTTGGCTCAATAACTGCAAAATTTGTTCCACCAAATGAAGCATCTATTATTCTTACAATTTTATTTTTATTATTTAATATAACTACTTTAACAATTTCTCTTTTTTCAAATCTTAATTCTTCCATAAAAACTTTTGCAACATCTTTAGAAGAATATACAAAAAGCTCATTTTCAATAGGCCTTGATAATCTTTTAGCTAGTTCAAAAGCAGCCTTTAATCTAATTGCCTTAACCCTTCCAATTCCTTTTATTTTTTTCAACTCTTCTAAAGAAATCTCTTGCAATGCTCTAAGCTCATTTCCAATAAAACTATTACTCAATGAAATCACCTTATGAGCAAGTTGTATAGAAGTTTCATCCTTTGTACCACTCTCAATGATTATTGCCAACAATTCTGAATTAGATAAACAAGCTTCACCATATAATTCTAATTTTTCATATGGTCTCTCATACATTGGCAATTCTTTTACCTTTAAAGTCAACCAAACATCCTTCCTATAGCCCAAAGTTTAAAGTTTATTATATATAAATGCTGCAATAATCATACCAACTATACTTGCCACATTTATTTTTATACGTAATTCTATACTAATCTTTAATATGCTTAAATCTAGTCCAACAGGTCCACTTGTTCCAAATTCTTCTCCATAAGCAAGCCATGAAAGCCAACTAACTTGTGAAGCAAAATTAGCAATTAACCCTCCTATAACAATTCCACATAATAAAAATATCAAAAGTATCCACAAATTTTTTTCTCTAATCATTTTAGTTTTGTTCCTTTCCAAAGGCATAAAATAATTTGAAAAGCCATCAAAATTTATGTACTATTTTTTCAAATCTAACCTTTATCTTTTGTTACGGATTATTACATTTTAACATGTATGTATTATATATTCTGAAGTCATTTTTTTCAAGTTTTTTTCCTAGTTTTCCATTTTTTTATCATTTATTTTTTTACACCACCATGCTACAATTTACTTAAGTACTAAACCAACTAAAGGAGCATGTCAATGTCAAATTATAAATACATTTATTTACCCATTTCATACTTAGAAAAAGAAAACATCTCTAAAAAAGATTTTTTAGAAAATTCCCCAGAAACTCAAGATTTTCTTAAAAAATTAACAAATAAAATTTCACCCTTTACAGAAATACATAATATATTTTTAGTCTCTGATGAATTTATATTAGTTACTAAAAACAAATCCAATATAATATTTGAAAATCAAACATACTTTAATAAATTCAAAGACTTTATCTTAAATTCAAATTTTAAAAAACACATCAATTTTGATGATAAAAAAAGGGAAATATCAATTAATTCTGATACTCCCCCAATATTTTATAATATTTTAAATGAATTCTTAGTATAAGTAATTTTGTGGATTTTGGCATATTCCATTAATTCTAACTTCTAAATGTAAATGTGGTCCTGTTGAATTTCCTGTACTTCCAACAGTTGAAATAATTTGTCCTTGTGACACATATTGTCCAACTGAACAATTAACAGTACTACAATGTGCATAGTAAGTTTGTACACCATTTCCATGATCAATAACAACCAAATTACCATATGTTCCTTTTGGTCCAGCATATGTAACTGTACCAGCAGCTGCCGCACCAACAGGTGTTCCTTTTGAAGTTGCTATATCTAATCCAGTATGTGTTCCTCTACTACGTTTACCAAATCTAGATGTTATTGTTCCAGATACAGGTCTCGCCAAAGATATACCTATTGCTTGATTACTATATGAAACAGTTTGCGATGTATTAACCTTTCCAGAATAAGAACCACTTGATTTAACAGTTGATTTAGCTGTCACTACTGGAACTACTGGGGCAGGTGCAACATACAAACTTTCCACAACAGCATTAGTAGATGACTCTTCTAATTTTTCTGAAGAATACTTAGCAACATATGATATAGAATTTGCATTAGTACTTTCTTTACTTTTTAAAGTTTCAATTATACTATCAGCCTCAGCAGCAGTCGCAACATACGCTTTTTCCTCACCATCAAGCATTATCGCAAAATCTTTATAGTAAGGTGTGCCAGAAGCTATAACAGTATCAAACACCTCATCTTCATTTGCCTCTACTTCTTTTTTTGAATAGCAAACCTCATATTCAGGCATTTGATCGATTTCAACAAAAGCAATTTTGTCACCATCACCAGATTTTATATATTTTTCTATTCTTTCCTCTAACTGCCCTTTTGTATCAGTATATCCTATAATTTCTCCATTTAACTTTACAGCATACATGGGTCTAAATAAAAAATATAGAATACCTATAACAATTAAAAGAGCAAAAGTTAATATTAGTACTAATTTTATTGATTTTCTAAAATGAATAAAAAAAGTTTTCATTTATCTCCCTTTCCAAACTTCATACATTATACATTATATTTATTTTTTTCTCAAAGTCAAATTATTTCATTATCATTATTTTTATATAATATATCTTTTAAAAACTCCATTTTTTTCTGTTTTTCTAATGATTTCTCTAAACATCATGGGAAACAACGTTTTCATGCATTTTTATTTGAAGAATATTTTTTAGAAAAACAGACATAATAAATACAAACAGCAATTGTACTCATATTTTTGTACAATTAATATCACAAAGAAAAAGGAGAAAAAATGGCAAACTTAAATCAAATAGAATTGCAAAACCTTAGACATCTCATAGGTTTACAAGATACTAACTTTCAAAAACTAACTAACTATGCTAACACATGCGCAGATCCACAAATAAAACAATTATTTACAAAGTCAGCACAAGACACATTAAATACAAAACAAAAATTGATGTCATTTTTAACAGAATAAAGGAGGAAAAATGGAAGAAAAGTACATGGTAAATGATATTTTAGAAGACTCTAAAAACTCATTAAAATCCTATGAAAATGCAATTGTGGAATCAGAAAACACTAACTTAAGACAAACTCTTCAAGAAATAAGAAATTCTTGTGAAACATTTCAATACGACTTATATAGAGTAGCAAATTTAAAAGGATATTATACTCCTGCCACACCAGCAAGCCAGTCAGAAATAAGCCAAGTAAAAACTGATTTGCAATCATAGTATAGTTTTATATAATAGGAAAGTTTCATAACTTTCCTATTATATAAAACATAACTCCTTGTAAAGGTTCTCTTTACAAGGAGTTTATTTATACTAATTTATTTCTCGCCATCTAGTGTCCTCCTAGCTATATGCTTAAATTCTTCATGAGAATAATATCTAGTATTAGGATCATCAATTTCTTTATCTGATTCATCCAATGATTTTTCAATATATTCTTCATATTCCTTATCACTAATTAATTTAGAATACTTTTCTAGACTCAATACAACCATTGAACCATAACCATTTTTAGTTAAATAAACAGCCTCATCCTCTTTTAAAACTAATTTTTCTATCTCAGGATACTTATTTCTCAAATCTGATACCGGTCTTATATTTATCATTTTCATCTTCCTTTCAAAATATTATCATTATTCTATCATTATTTTATGATATTTTCAACATTTTATTTAACAATATTATCTTGCACAAACATTTCTCAACTTTTTAGCTCCACCCACATATACTAAAATTAGGTGATAAATATGGAAACACTAAAACTAGGTTCTACCGGAACCATTGTGCAATACCTTCAAAGCACATTAAAAACACTAGGTTTCTACTCTGGAAATATTGACGGAATCTTTGGAAATCAAACAAAAAATTCAGTAATAGTTTTTCAAAGAGAATTTGGAATATCAGCAGACGGAATAGTAGGACCAAACACTTGGAACAAACTTTCTTCATTTTTTTACATCGTTCCTACAAATATTTCTTATGGCTCAAATATACTAGACATCAATTTAAAAGGATTTCAATCAAAATTTCCATTTTTAGAGCAAGGTAATATTGGATACTCTGTTTTAGGTCAAGGCTTAAAATACATTAAATTTGGGCGTGGAAACAAGCAAATTTTTTATAGTGCTTCTATTCATGCAAACGAATGGATCAATAGTGTATTATTAATGAAATTTCTTGAAAATTTATCTTTAGCATATTTAAATAACTCTACAATATGGGGAGTTCCAGCATCTTATTTATTTAATAACTATTCTCTTTACCTTGTCCCAATGGTCAACCCAGATGGAGTTGACTTAGTTGTAGGTAATTTGACCAAACATAACCCACAAAAATATGAATATACTAAACGTCTATCACAAAATTACCCTCAAGTTCCATTTCCACAAGGCTGGAAAGCAAATATAAATGGTATTGATTTAAATCTACAGTTTCCAGCAGAATGGGAAACCGCTAGAAAGAACAAATTTGCTCAAGGTTACACAAAACCCGGTCCACGAGACTACGTTGGAACTGCTCCACTTGTAGCACCAGAAGCTTTGGCATTATATAATTTTACTTTACAAAAAAATTTTTCTCTAATTCTAGCCTATCACACACAAGGAGAAACAATATATTGGAAATTTTTGAATTATCTTCCTCCAAATTCATATGAAATAGGACGACATTTTAGTCAAGTAAGTGGCTATTTATTAGAAAATACTCCTTATACTTCAGGTTTTGCAGGATACAAAGATTGGTTTATTCAAAACTATAAATTACCAGGATATACAATAGAAAGTGGTCTCGGAGAAAATCCATTACCAATATCTCAATTTCAAGATATCTATAGCAAAAATATTGGAATTTTAATTCTTGGAATGTTATTAATTTAATCCCCAAATAAAAGCATTTGTTACTTCAATACAATCAAATGCTTTTATTTCTACCATTATTTTCTTAATTTCTAAAACAAATATATAAACACACATTAACGATAACCATTAATGATTTATATATTTGTATTCTAACGAGTCTCCCTCAAAAAAAAATAAACCCAAATCGTTGAACTTTTTTGTCTAACAATTTGGATTCACTTTATAACTCATATATTTCTTTTTATTATATTTTATTGACTAATTGATGTTGAAGTTTCAAAACTTGTACGATCGAAATTTGTATTACTTGGTAATATTACATTTTGTATTGATCTACAACCAGTAAAAGCATACGCACCTATCTCTGTCAAATATATATTTTTTCTAAAATCAAGTGTTCCGCAAATACTTGCTGAATTATAAAAAGCATAAGTGTCTATTTTTTTCAATTTAGAAGGAAATTCTTTATTTCCAGAAATATTTGGCCAAGACTCTTCTAAAGAATCTGTGCTTACTATTGTCATATTGCCATTTACACATCCTGCAAAAGCACCTTCTGGAATAATCTCTACATTATTATTAAATACTATTAACTGCAAATCCCTATTTCCATAAAACGCATATTTTCCAATTGCTGTTGTATCAATCCAAACATATTTTAAGTGACTACAATTAGCAAAAATTCCTTGAGATGCAGAATTCGCATCAGGTATTGTAGAATATGGTCCAAAATGAATTTGATCAACTTCTTTGAAACCTCTAAATGCCTCTAAGTCCATCTCTCTTGCATCACAATAGAAATAATTAGTATTAGTATTTGATGAAAAGCTTTCTGCCACAACCCTTTGGATTGTATTTGGAATTCTTAACTCTTTAATATTTGATACAGAACTAAATGCCCCTTTAGCAATACCAGAAACAGGATCGCCATTAGGTTGATATGCCGGTATAACCATCTTATTCCAGTTATTATAATTACTATAATAACTATCATTTCTATGTGAATTACAATAATTCACATTTACACCTGTTATATATCCTTCACTATTATACAAGAAAAAGTTTGAAATTACTTCTGATTCTGAATAACATTCTTCTTCCCAATCTGGAATATTTAAATTAGCTTCTAACTCATCAAAAGTTTCTTTTGGCCTAGGATAAATTTTTCCAGATAACTTAATAGGATCAATAGCATATACCGTATGTGTAGCATCATTAATATAGTAAGTTGTATCATATGCTATATTAACATTTATTTTAGAAGTATCAACTTTATAATAATCATCTGAATCATTTGGATTAAAAAATTCTGTATCACCTAACATATCTACTCTATGTTTTAATCTCTGAGAATCGTCTTCCCCACAAATAGGCAATACTCCATTGTTTTCTAAATAGTATATTTGAGCCTTATTTTCTATCTCTTCTATATCAGCTCTCATATTACCGAATTGCTCCATCTGTATAGAATTTCTCGCATAAAAAGTCACAACTGATAATATAATGGTAATTACAATAATCATCAAAGTAACTGTAATTATTGTAACACCTCTTTCATTTGATAAACTTTTTTTCATATTAATTTTCTCCTATTACTTTTCCTCTGTTTTTTCTTCATTATCATCAACTTTAATTTCTTCAAAAAATTCTCTAAAACCTAGTGCAAATACAGCAATTACAATAAGTAAAAATGATAACGCTTTCCAAACGCCACTTTCTAGTAGGATAATTGCAAACATTCCTAAAGAAGCACTTATACAATATAAAATCATGACAGCCTCTTTTTGAGAAAATCCTTTTTTCAATAACTTATGATGCAAATGACCAGCATCAGGCTTCATAATAGCTTTAAGAGACTTATTTTTTACAACCCTTCTAATAATTGCAAAAACAGTATCAAATATTGGTAATCCTAAAATAATTATCGGTAAAACAACAACTAATGCAGTATATGTCTTAGCCACACCCAATATTGAAATTACAGCTAATGAATATCCTAAAAAGTTTGAACCTGTATCTCCAATAAAAGTTTTAGCAGGATTTAAGTTATATGGTAAAAATCCAACTAAAGCACCAATTAAAGATGTAATCATTATAATAGCCAATACTGGTGAATTACTTAATGAAAATACAATAAGCATTGATACACATGAAATTATAGATATACCAGATGATAAACCATCTAACCCATCTATCAAATTAATTGCATTTGTTATACCAACTATCCATCCAATTGTAACTATTGTTGAAACAGTATTTAAGAAATTAGTTGAATCTGCAAATTTTTGAAAAAATTCTATATTTGTTATATCAATTCTAATTCCTGAAGCAACAACTGCAGATGCAGCAAGTATTTGCACAATCAATTTTGTAACCGCTGACAATCCTTTAACATCATCTATAAAGCATGTACAAACAATTAATGCCATCCCTATAAAAAATCCGCATAATTTTAAATGATAATTTCCATCTGTTAAATTAATCTGATTTTCTAATGTTAAACTTACTAACAAATAAATTATTGATACTAAGAAGCCACATACAACAGCCACTCCTCCAAGTCTTGGCATTACAACCTTGTTAATTCTTCTTTCATCTTTTGGATTATCAACTGCTCCAAGTTTTTTTGCAAGCTTAATCGTTTTGGGTGTAATCATAAACGCCGTAATAAAAGCAAGCAAAAATGCAATAATAATATCACCCCACATAATAAAACTCCTTACTTCATATTTTCTTTTTCTATTTCTTTAATCATATTTAATCTTTCTAAATATCTTCCATTCAAAAATTCTGATTCTAACCAAGTATCAACAACTTCTATTGCATCATCAAATGAAATAAAATCTCCTGGTAAAACCAAAACATTTAAATTAGAATGTTCCTTTCCATCTTTTGCAGCCATTACAGAAGTACATATTCCAGCACGAACGCCTTTAAACTTGTTGGCCACCATTGACATACCTATACCAGACCCACAAATTAAAATAGCCTTATCCTTCTCTTTATCCATTTTTTTGCATACCTCAGTCGCAATAATAGGATAATGAGCAATCTCTTTTGAATCTGTACCACAATCTTTAACTTCAAAATTCTTACTAATTAAATATTTCTTTATTTTTTCTTTTAATTCATAACCTCTATGGTCAGCTCCTAAAAAAATCATCTAAAACTCCTTTTTTATCAATATATAGTAGTATATCATTGTATCCAATTCAATACAAGATTTTAAAAAACAAAAAGAGGAATAATTTCTTATTCCTCTTTTTCTAATTTTCATTAAATATAACTTTGTGGGTTTAATGTACTTCCATTATATCTTATCTCAAAATGCAAGTGAGGTCCTGTTGAGTTACCTGTACTACCAACTGCAGAGATATTTTGACCTTGCGCAACTGACTGACCAGCAGATACATATAACGCACTACAGTGTGCATAATATGTTTGGTAACCATTTCCGTGGTCTATTATAACTAAATATCCATAACTTCCTTTATATCCAGCAAATGTTACTGTACCTGAAGCAGCAGCGTAAACTGGTGTACCCGTAGAAACAGCCATATCAAGACCAGTATGGAATCCAGATGATCTATAACCATATGGTGATGTAATAATATATCCACTAACTGGTTTCATAAAAGCAGCTCCTGTTGCAGGAATTGATGCTCCAGCTGTTCCTCTTGCAGAAGAACTTCTTGCTGAAACACTTGCAGCAGCCTTAGCAGCAGCTATTTTCTTAGCTTCTTCCGCTTGTCTTGCTTCCTCTTGTGCTTTTTCATATTCTTGAACTTTTACTTCAACATCCTTATTTATTTCTGTCTTAGCAACTTCTGTTGTAGTCGTACTAGGATCTATTTCCTTAATATTTTTTTCTTGTTCTTCAACTTCGAGATTTAATTCTACTCCTTCAGTTACTGAACTTTTAATTTCATTAATAACTGTTTCAGCCTCTTCTTGAGTATTAACTAAAGCTTTTTCATTTCCGTCTAATTTAATTGCATACGTTCTACATGTAATTTCAGCATTTTCCTTAATTGTAGCAAGTACTTCGCTTTCTTGTGTATCAGAAGCTTTATCATTACTTACTAATTCAAGGTCATACTCTGGCATTGCTTCGATTTTTATTGAAGTGATGTTTCCTTCCAAGTTATTTGCAAACTCTTCGATTTTCTCTTGCATTTTTCCTTTGTCTTCAACATATCCAATTACTTTACCATTTAACGTAACTTTATACAATGGTTTATATTTAATGTAAATGAATGATGCTATTATTAAAAGACCAGCCAACACGATTAGTGAGATTTTAAATAGTCTTTTTCCATAATATTTTATACACTTACTTACTATAAATATTCACTCCTTTTCTCCTATTTTTTTCGTCACGCAAAATCTATTATACCATTTGTAGCGATTTTTATCAATTTCCATATTTTATGGTATCCCTTTTTATATCATTTTATGCATATTTCAAGAAGTTATTTTTAAGTTTTTTCCATGGAATACTCGTCCTACCTTTCATTTTCTCTCATTTTCTCTATTATTTACCTGTTGACTTTCACTAAAAAAGCTGGAACACATCACAAAAATCGTCATTTTTCGACAAATCATATTTCTAATTTTTAGTCAAACTATACATATAAATTTAAAAAATTTTTCCAAAATATAAAAAAACAAGCTACTATTATAAGTAACTTGTTTACACATTTAATCCTTATCGAACTATTTTTTTCTTCTATTTACAATATATGTACTACCCATTATAGATTTGGCTTGATGTTTTACTTGAGCACCAACTTCACCAATTTCCAAAGTATTTTTAAATCTTCCAGGAGTAACCTCAACTACTCCAATAGAAATAGATGTAAGTGGAAACTGTTCAATAATGCCACGTCTATTTGCAACTTCTATATACCCTTTTTCAACATCTTCATCATTATAATAGCCTAATACATATGTATCAAAATCAGAAATTATATCTCTACATATTTTTTCATAATCAGCAGCTCCTGTTATAGCAACAAAATCATCCCCACCAATATGCCCTATAAAACTATTATCCATACCTATGTTATGAATATTATCTACTATAGTTCTAGCAGTAAATTTTATAATTTCATCGCCATTCGCAAATCCATATGTATCATTATATGCTTTGAAATTATCCAAATCAAAATAAAACATAGCAAAACGTTCTTTATTAAGTAGTCTCTTCTTCATCTCTGCTTGGATTTGAACATTTCCAGGCAATCCAGTAAGAGGACTAATTCTTCTATTATTTTGAAGTAATTTCAAAATGTTCTTAATAGTAAAATATAAATACTCTTGATCAACAGGCTTAATTATAAAATACTCAATAGATTGTTCAAGAATTTTTATTCTATGTTCTTTTTCCCAATTAGAAGAAATTACAACAATCGGAGTTATACTATTATCTTCATTTTCTCTGATATTCTTGCATAATTCTACAATATCTATATCTATTGTATCTTCATCAATTATTATCATATCTGGTATATTTTTTAATGCAAAATTCAATTCTTCCGTTTTTACAGAACTAAATTGATAATCTACATCATTTTTAAAAATCTGTTTTAATACATTTAACACGCTTTGCGTATTATCAATTATATAGATATCCTGAATCATATTTTTCTCCTTTGTTTATCTCCTCTTATATTATATATACTAAACTAGCTTTATTTTCAAGATTTTTTCATATTATTTAAAAATTTTGACAAATTCTCTGAATTCATAGTTGGGAA
This sequence comes from uncultured Clostridia bacterium, assembly GCA_934130285.1. GTDB lineage: Bacteria > Bacillota > Clostridia > TANB77 > CAG-508 > UMGS1994. Next base: position 55,551 of record CAKOXT010000006.1, read on the forward strand.
TGCTTTCTTTAATCTTGCAACCTTTCTTTCCAACTTATCTTGTAATTGTTTTTGTTTTAATTTCAATTCACCCAAAAGTTCGTCTCTATCTGCTGCATGTGAAATTTTCTTTAAAAGCTTATAGTCATTATGCAATTTTAATTCTTTTATTCCTGAAAAATTAGTAACTGTTTTAATGTTAATAGCTTCAATTTTTTTCTTGATATTTTCTGTAATCTCATTCCAATTTTTAAGTTTAATATTAATCTTAACAAGACCAATTGTTGTTATAACAGTATCTACAAGCATTACTAATATAGATAATACATCAAATATCTTTACATACATTATTGGAACTAAATCAACTAAATGTTCTACAACAGGGTGGATTCCTTTCATAAATACAATTCCTAAAACACCCCAATACATAGAATTTAGTAAACATACTCTACCATGTATATTGAATTTTTTATTAGAATAATCCCAATACTTTGTTTTAAACACGATTTCCAAGAATAATCCAACAATATATTCAAATACAGATAAAACAATAACACCAAAAGTAAACAATACAAATATATTATCTGTAACATCTTTTAGTGATAAATACATAATCATCGCACCATAACCATATATTGGGCAAATTGGTCCGTGCAAAAAACCACTATTAACAATTCTTTTTTGTAAAATAGATTTATATGTAGACTCTAAAACCCAGCCAATAAAAGCATATACCATAAAATATGCTAATAATGATACAACCTCATTCATATCAAACATATCCTCCTATATCATTGGAATTATCACAAAAGGCGGATTTACCGCCTCCTGTTAATTATAAATATTATGGATTATATTCACATTCTCCTGAATCTTCTGCATATATTTGTTCTTCCTCGGCATACACTTTTACAGAAATTAAATTATACCCTTCCTTACAATCTAATGTAAGTTCATATTCCTTTTGTTCTTTTGGATCGTCAAATTCTAATGTTTTTTGTTCTCCATTAAAATCATATTCTATCTTTTTTATACCGCTATCATATGCAAGTCTTACATATATCTTACTGTAATCAGGTTCTGCTGTAAATTCTATTGTAGGTTTTCCAACATATACTTCAAAAGTCTTATTATAAGATCCTGTATTTTTTGCCTTATCTACTGCTGAAATCACAATCTCATTCTCCTCTGAAGCATTAATTTGAATATTTGTTTTTATTGTATATTTATCAACTCTCTCAGTAACTTCTTGTTCCTGTCCACCATTAATTGAATATATTAATTTAGAAATTTCAGTCTCATCAGTTGCAGTAACAATTAATGTTGTTCCTTGTAACTTCACATTTAATTCTGGAGCTATTTTATCAACTCCAATATCTGTATGATAAGATTGAATATATTTTGAAATCACATTATTTTGAGCTGTGACAGTTACAAGAATAGTTGTATCACCTTTTGGAATACCTATGTTGTCTAACTTCATTGATGTCTCACCTTTACCTTTTTTCTGTTCTAGCTTTCCTAAAGCTTTTATTCCATCATCTGTAACAACTTCATCATCAGCTTCATCTGAAGATGTAGAACTATCATTTCTTTCACTCTCGTATTTATCAATTTCATCAACTGTTACATTACCTCTATACCACTGATATGAAACACTTTCTATTGGTGATGAATACGTTGCTTCTATCGAAAGAATATCATCATTAGCATTTAATACAATACTTGGTCCTTGATTCAAATTAGAGGCATCTAGACTACTAGTCACCTTACTATTTTCATATATCGAATATCCTGCTTTTCCTATAAAACATAATGCAAATAAAATCAACAAAAAAGCATATACCTTTATAATTCTTGCTGTATCTCCAGGATTTCTATGTACTTTTGCCTTTTTAGGTCCACTATGATCTAAAATTTGGTTCAACTTCATCCTTCCTTTCCTTATATACAGAATATTAATTCTAAATATAAATCATCTAAACTAACTCATAAATTTATATAAAATCTCTTAATTTTTCCTAATTATATTTGTTAATATCTGTCAACTCCCATTTTGCAAAAAAATTATATCATAACTAATTTTAAATTTAAACCACTTTTAAAAAAGAATTAAAAAAACTATATTTCCATAAATGCATACTCATGAAAATATAGCTTTTTCCACATATTAATTTATCAATTTTTTAATCTAAAACCTCTAATCCAGCATATTTAGCCATCAATCTCTTATGTCCTATCTTATCAAATGTAATATCAACTTTTGCATCATCACCTTCTGCCTCAACATAATTAATTTTACCTTCTCCAAATTTCTTATGATATACCCTTTGTCCAGCTCTATATATACTTATATCAACCGAATTATCAGCCTTTTTAGTAATATTATTTAAGAAGCTTTCAGCAGTTCTAAAATTATATTGCATAACTGGCTTTTGTGACTTCACATCATCTGATTTGTATGAAGTAACATGACTATTTCCATATTTCCATTCATATTGATAATCTTCATATGTTTTCTTTGGTGCATCTTCAAAAGATTCATTAAATCCTTCTAATAACTCTTTAGGAATTTCTTTTATAAATCTAGAAACTTGATTACAACTTGTTGAACCAAATATTGTTCTTTGTCTAGCACAGCTTATAAATAAATTTTGCTTAGCTCTTGTAATTCCAACATAGCACAATCTTCTCTCTTCTTCTAATTCTTTAGGTTCGCCAATTGATTTATATCCTGGGAAAATTCCCTCTTCCATTCCAACTAAAAATACAGCAGGGAATTCAAGTCCCTTAGCACTATGTAAAGTCATTAATGTAACTGAATCTTCAGAATCATCTGCATTATCAACATCACTTGATAATGTAATTCCCTCTAAAAATTCTTCTAAAGAATTTTCAGCCATTTGTTCTTCAAATTCCATTGCAACAGTTAAAAATTCTTCTATGTTCTCAAGTCTTGTTTCAGCTTCCGTTGTATCTTCATCTTCCAAAGCTTTTGTATATCCAGTTTTATTCAATGTTTCCTTGATTAAATCTGAAATTTTTATATCGTCCTTTTTAGCTCTTAATTCTTCAATTTGAGAAACAAATTCTCTAGAATTTACAAAAACTCTGTTTAAGCCGAATTCATCAGCTCTTTTTATTACATCATACATTGAAGTTTCTGTTTGAATTGCTAAATCTTGAACATTATCTAAGCTTGTCTTTCCTATACCTCTTTTAGGTTCATTAATAACTCTAGTTAAACTTAAATTATCAGATGGATTTTGGATTAATCTCAAATAAGCTATAGTATCCTTAATTTCTTTTCTCTCATAGAATTTCAAACCACCTATAATTTTATAAGGAACATTCTCTCTTCTTAAAATATCTTCTATTGCACGAGATTGACTATTCATTCTATATAAAACAGCAAAATCATTATATGTCATATATTCTTCTCTACGAAGTCTATTAATATTTTCAACGACAAAATTAGCTTCATCATACTCATCTGTTCCTCTATATATGCTTATCATTCCACCTTTTCCATTTTCAGTCCAAAGCTTTTTTTCATATTTAGTTTCATTATTTTTAATAACTGCATTAGCAGCATCCAAAATATTTTGAGTACATCTATAATTTTGCTCTAATTTTATTATTTTTGTTCCAGGAAAATCCTTTTCAAAGTTCAAAATATTAGTTATATCTGCCCCTCTAAAAGAATAGATACCCTGATCATTATCACCAACAACTGTAATATTTCCATGTCTTGCAGCTAATATTGAAACTAAAGTAAATTGAGCCTTATTTGTATCCTGATACTCGTCTACTAACACATACTCAAATTTTTCAGCATAATATTCTAAAACATCTGGATTCTCAGATAAAATCTTAATCGTATAATTTATAATATCATCAAAATCAATAGCATTATTTTCTCTTAATCTCTTTTGATAAAGTTCATAAACTTTAGCTATTGTCTCTTTTCTTAGTTCATTATTTGTTCTTAATTTATACATATCTGGCTCTAACATTTCATTTTTAGCATTACTTATTTCTGAAAGAACAGCTCTATCTGTAAACATTTTATCATCAACATTTAATTGTTTTAAACATTGCTTAACTAAAGTTCTTTGATCTGATGAATCAAAAATTATAAATGAAGATGTAAATCCAATTCTATCAATATATCTTCTTAAAATTCTTACACAAATTGAATGGAATGTTCCTATCCACATATCTTTTGCGACATCACCAACTAATTTTTCAACCCTTTCTTTCATTTCATTAGCAGCCTTATTTGTAAAGGTAATAGCTAATATATTCCATGGTTTAACATTTTTTTCTTGCATCAAATACGCAATTTTATGTGTTAATACTTTTGTTTTTCCTGAACCAGCACCAGCAATAACTAAACAAGGTCCATCTGTTGCAAGCACAGCTTCTTTTTGTTTATCATTTAGTCCATCTATAATATCACTCATTTTAAAATTCCTTTCATCGTTTATACATTCGTTGTTACGAATTTATGTTTGCATTATATAAAAAAACTCGTTGTTTGTAAATAGATTTTTCTTTTACATTTCATTACTTTTTGTTTACATCTATTGACATTATATTTTTTTTATTTGTACAATATAGTAAACTATATATAATACATAGGAGGAAAGAATAATGAAGAATATAAACAAAGCTCTTATCCTTTCACTATCAGTTTTATTAATATTGGCATTTGCTAATTTCTCATTTGCAGCTAGTTCAATTTCAGCCAAAAATGATACAAGTACAAATGAAAGCAGTAATACTTCTGATAATGAAGCTGATAACAAAGCAACAAATAATACATCATTAAACACGGCAAGTAACAATACATCTACTAATAATGTATCTACTAATAGTTCTACAAACGCAAGCAAACCTATTAGTTCATCAAACTCAAGTGGAAACTTACCAAATACAGGTATTGAAGATACATATTTAAACTTCGCATTAATTTTATTATTAGCTATTGTACTTGGAATGTTCTCTTTAGTTCAATACAATAAAATTGTTAAAAAAGAAGACTAAAAAATAAACCTAGAAATATTTAATTTCTAGGTTATTTTTAACTTTAATGCTACACCCCAGCTATGCTGGGGAATAGCTATTCTTTATTTTTACTCTTGATTTCCTTTTAATTTTTCAGCTCTATCATATGCAGTTATCGCATCTATCATTTCATCTAAGTTTCCATTTAAGAAATCTTCCATTTGATAAATACTCAAACCAATTCTATGATCTGTAATTCTTCCTTGAGGATAATTATAAGTACGTATTTTCTCACTTCTATCACCAGCACCTACTTGTGATTTTCTTTCACTTGCAAGTTCTTCATCTTGTTTTTTCTTTTCCATCTCATAAATTCTTGATTTTAATAATCTCATTGCATACTCTCTATTTTGAACTTGTGAACGTTCAGTTTGACATTCTGCAACAATTCCTGTTGGTTCATGAATTAATCTAACAGCTGATGATGTTTTATTAACATGCTGTCCACCAGCACCTGAAGCTCTAAAAACTTCCATTCTAATATCAGCCGGATTTAGTTCAACCTCAACATCCTCAACAACAGGTAACACTGCAACTGTTGCAGTTGAAGTATGAATTCTACCACTACTTTCTGTATCAGGAACTCTTTGTACTCTATGAACACCACTTTCAAATTTTAATCTACTATAAACACCTTTACCCGTTATCATAAATGAAATTTCTTTATATCCACCTAATTCTGTAGCATTTTCATTTAAAACTTCTAACTTCCAATGTTTTCTCTCAGCATACATTGAATACATTCTAAATAATGTTCCAGCAAATAGAGCAGCTTCATCTCCTCCAGCTCCTCCACGGATTTCACAAATGATATTTTTCTCATCATCTTTATCCTTTGGAATTAATAAAATCTTTAATTCTTCTTCTATTTTAGGTAATTTCTCTCTACATTCATCCATTTGCATTTCTGCAAGTTCTTTTAAATCCTTATCAGCCAACATTTCTTGAGCTTCATCATAAGCTTCTTTAACTTTTTTATATTCTCTATATTTTTCAACAATGTCAACCATATCGCTATGTTCTTTCATTAAGTTTTTCCATTCATTCTGTCTTGCAATAACCTCTGGATCACTAATAAGCTTATTTAATTCCTCATAACGTCTTTCAACAGCTTCTAATTTTTGAAACATAAATTTCTCTCCTTTATTTTTATAACATTACAATTATACACGATTATAGCATATTTTTCAAGGGTTGTATGTCCCTTATGTTTAATTATACATCTTTCTATTTTATATTAAAAATTCTCATAGCATTTTCTCTCGTAACCTTAGCTACTTCTTCTATACTTAAGCCCTTCACTTCTGCAATTTTTTCAGCAACATATTTAACAAATAAAGATGTATTAGTTTCTCCTCTATGAGGCTCTGGTGCTAAATAAGGACTATCTGTCTCAATTAAAATTCTATCCATTGGAACCAAATCTATACAACCTGCTGATTTAGCATTTTTGAAAGTAACATTTCCACTAAATGATATATAAAAACCAAGTTTTAAACCTTCTTTTATCAACTCTTGATTCAAAGGACAGCAATGAAAAATACCTTTTTTATCTACCGGATGTTCTTTTAAAATTTGTAAAGTATCCATAACAGCTTCTCTTGTATGAATAACAATAGGTAATTCTAATCTATTAGCAATATTAATTTCTTCAATAAATACTCTTTTTTGTTCCTCTTTGTTTTCCTTATTCCAATGATAATCTAGTCCAATCTCACCAATTGCAACATTTTTCTTATACTTTGCAATTTCTTCAATTTCTTTTAATTCAGAATCCACATTTCCGTTTATATCATTTGGCGAAATTCCACAAGTTGCAAACACATGAGGAAATTTTTTAGCTACTTCAATTGCATCCTTTGAACCAGATAAATTATATCCAGCACAAACAATATTCGTAATTTCATACTTATACATTTTCTCAATCAATTCATCTCTATTTTCCAAAAATCTCTCATCATTATAATGTGCATGTGAATCAAAAAAATCCATATAAAACTTCCTTTCATAACAGAAGGTCTAAAATAAATTTTAGACCTCGTTTCTTATTTCTTTAAATCTAATGATAATAATTTAGATATACCATTTTCCTGCATTGTAATACCATAAACTGTGTTAGCAGCTTCCATAGTACCTTTTCTATGTGTAATAACCAAGAATTGTGACTCTTGGGCAAACTTCTTTAAGTACTCTGCAAAACGATAAACATTAACATCATCAAGTGCAGCTTCAATTTCATCTAACACACAGAAAGGAGCAGGATTAATTTTTAATATTGCAAATAGCAAAGCAATCGCTGTAAAAGCACGCTCTCCACCAGAAAGCAACATCATATTTTGTAACTTTTTACCTGGTGGTTGAACCTCAATTTCAATTCCTGATTCCAAAATATTATCCTCATCAGTCAATTTAAGCTCAGCTTTACCACCGCCAAACAATTCCACAAATACTTCAGAGAAATTTTTATTAATAACTCTAAATCTATCTTCAAATTGTTTTTTCATAACAGTCGTCATATCAGTAATAACATTTCTTAATTTAGCCATTGTCGTTTCTAAATCCAAACGTTGTTCATTCATAAAATCATAACGTTCTTTTAATTTCTTATATTCCTCTATTGAATCAATATTTACACTACCTAAATCCTTCATTTCTCCACGAATCTTATTAACCTGCTTCTGAACTTCAGCAACATTTTTAGGTTCTTCATATTCGCCAGGATCATTAGGAGTAATCTCATATTCTTCCCACATTTTAGAAATAATCTGCTCTAATTCAACTTCATACTTAGATTTTTTAATATCAGCCTTATTAACTTGTTCTTTTAAGCCATCAATCTTTTCCATTTGATCTGTAAAGTTCTCTTCAGCTTCTTCAAGTTTTTGATTTTTAGTAATTCTATCATTTTTTAATTCTTCAACTTTAGTTCCACTATTAGAAACCTCTTTTAACAAGTTTTCAGCTTCTTCATTCAATTTTATATTTAATTCTTCTAATTTATCATTTTCTTCAGTTAACTTAATTTTTTGTTCTTTCTTATTTTCCGTTGATTGTTTTAAATTTTCAATATCATTATTGATTCTCTCAACAATCTCATTAATTGATGCTTCACTTTCATCAAATGAAGAAACAGATATTTTTAAATTTGTAATATCAAAATTCAAATCATCAACAATTGTTTGAGTTTCTTTATTATGATTTGAAAACTCTTCAATTTCTTCAGACAACTTCTTATTTTCTTCATCTATTGCTGAGATTTTTTCATTCAAATCATTTTGAGTTTGCTCATTAATTTTTAATTGTTCTTCTATTGATTTTTTCTCATCTCTAAGTTTTTCTAATCTTTTTTCAACCTTTGAAACAGCTTCTTCAATAGATGAAACCCTTTGTTTCTCTGTTGCATAAACAATTTCAATATCTTTAAGTTCGTTTTCCAAACCTTCAATTTCTTCTAATAAGTCCTCAATTGAATTTTCATATTCAGATTTATCTTTTTTAAGTTTTTCAACTTTTTTCTCTAACTCAGCAATAGTCTTTTTTAACTCTTCAATTTCTCTTGATCTTCCAAGAATATTTACTGTTTTTGTTGAAACACTACCACCACTAATAGCTCCAGATGGATTTAATACATCACCTTGCAATGTAACAATCCTAAACCCATAAGAATTTTTTCTAGCTATTGCAATAGCATTATCCATTGTATCCACAATCAAAGTTCTACCTAATAAACTAAGTACAATTTGTTCATATTTTTTATCAAATTTAACCAAATCAGAAGCAATACCAATTACTCCTTTTTCAGATTTGATTTTATCTAATTTTTTTCCTTTTACTGAAGTTATTGGTAAAAAACTAGCTCTTCCTAAATTGAATTTTCTTAAATGTTCAACTAATTTTTTAGCATCTTCCTCTGTATCTGTTACTATATTTTGCATAGATTGACCAAGGCACATTTCAATTGCAGTTTCATATTCTTTAGGAACACTAATAAGATTAGCAATAACTCCATGTACACCTTTTTTCAACGAAAGATCTTTTTCACAATCTTGCAAAATTGATTTAACACTTCTTATATATCCCTCTTTTTCTTTTTCAGTTTCTATAAGAAATTTCATTCTTGAATCTTTCATTCTAATTTCAGATTCACATTGATTTATTTTTAAATCATATTCTTTAAGTTTGGCATCTGACTCTTTTCTTTTCTCATCAATCTTATTTAAATCGCCCTTTATTTTCTCTCTTTTTGCCTCTATTTCAGCAAATTTTTGAGAAATTTCTGACTTCTGCATACGTGAAGAATCAAGTTCAGAAATATTTACATCTATTTCTTCTTCAACAACTTTTTTCCTTGAATTAGAATTCTCAACATTAGCTTTCAAAGTAGAAATAGCATTAGAAATCTCATACTTTTCATCAGTATTATCCTCAACCTTTTTCTTCTTAGTTTCCATATCTAATTCTTTTTCAGACATTTTATCTGTAAGTTTTTTCAACTCAGTTTCTTTTTCTTCTAATTCTTTTACAAATTTTTCTTTATTTTCAGTAAGATTTGTCTTTTTGTCATTTTTCTGATTTATTTCTTCTTCTAGGACTTTAAGTCTTTCATCGTTTTCAATAATTTCTTTTTCTAATCTTTCAAAGTTAGCATTATTGTTATTTATTTTTTCCAAATTGATATTAATATCTGCTTTTATTTGTTCTTTTTTCTTCTCATTTTCAAAGCCCAAATTCTGCATTTTCTCAATTTGTTCAGTTATACTATCTAATGAAGCTCTCAATTTTTCCTTCAACTCTTGAATATTTGAAAGTCTCTCATTTTCTCTAACTAACTGTGTATTATAAATATCTTGATCATTTATAACTTCTTCTATTCTTTTCTTATAATCATTTATATTATGAATAAACAATCCAATTTCTATAGATTTAAGTTCATCTCTTAATCGTAAATATTCTTTTGCTTTTTCAGCTTGTATTTTGGTTGGTTCAATATTAGCTTCAATTTCTGAAATAATATCATTAATTCTAAGCAAATTTAATTTAGTTTGTTCTAGTTTTTTCTCAGACTCAGCTTTTCTTACTCTATATTTCACAATTCCAGCAGCCTCTTCAAAAATATGTCTTCTTTCCTCTGATTTATTGCTTAATATTTCATCAATTTTTCCCTGACCAATTATAGAATACCCATCTTTTCCAATACCCGTATCCATAAATAATTCAAGAACATCTTTAAGTCTGCAAGGCGTCTTGTTTATATAATATCCAGACTCACCACTTCTATATAATTTTCTTGTTATTGTAACCTCATTATATTCAATAGGCAATTTTTGATCAGAATTATCCATAACCATAGATACCTCTGCAAAACCTAATGATTTTCTATTCTGAGTTCCAGCAAAAATAACATCTTCTGTTTTAGAACCTCTAAGCGATTTCATACTTTGTTCACCTAAAACCCATCTAATCGCATCAGATATATTACTCTTTCCAGAACCATTAGGACCTATAACCGTAGTAATTCCTGGCATAAATTCTAATACTGTTTTATCTGCGAATGATTTAAAACCTTGTAATTCTAATTTTTTTAAATACATTTTATCTTCCTTCTTTTAAGTCTTTTTCATTACTTTTTACCCAATTATCATATATTAATTTTAGAATTTAATCAAGCATTTTCCCTTGACCAATTTATTTATTAGCGATAATATAAAAATAGAATACTAATTATGATTTCAAGAACATAATTTATATTACTATATTTAGCAAAGATAGGAGATTACTAATGAAAGAAGAATTCGATTTTTATGACCGAACCTCTTTAAAATCATACAATTTAAATGCAACAATGAGATATCAATTAGCTTGTCTTGATAGTCTTGATGTATACACAAGAAAACATTCTGAAAATGTAGCAAACATAACTTGCCGCCTTTGTGAGCATCTACACCTTGAGGAAGGTTTCACAATATATTGCACAATTTGTGCATACTTACACGATATTGGAAAAATGTTCATACCACCTTCTGTTTTACAAAAAACATCAAAACTTACAGATGAAGAATATGAAATAATGAAAACACACACAACAATTGGATACAATATGTGTATGAAAGACTTACAGCTTCGTCCATATGCAGCTGGTGCTTATTATCATCACGAAGCATTAAATGGCTCAGGATACCCACAAGGACTTACAAAAAAAGATATCCCATATGAAGCTCAAATCATTCGTGTTGCAGATGAATTCGAAGCTATCAGTGCAAAAAGGCAATATAAAACACACATTGGTATTATTGATACTTTAAACATTCTAATAGAAAACTCTGAACCATTACAGCCAAAAGAAGGTATGAAAATGATCATAAAAGATGCTTCTGTTGGAAAAATAGATAAAAAAATAGTTAAAGCATTATTCAAAGTTATTCAAGAAGATACAGAATATGAAATTTCTGTAAGACTAGAATATCTTGACTTCTTAAAAGAAGAGTTAGCTAGACTTGATAACGCTGAAAAATATTATAAAAAATATCTTGGAACACCATTTCAAAGCAAAAAAGAATATTACAAGCAAGGTGTAGAAATGTACCTTAGAAAAAGCAATGGTGAAACAATTAACAACTTTGAAAATGTAATGAATCAATATAAACAATCTTATATTGATAGAAAAGAACATATCGCTAAATTATATCAAGAAGTAAAAGAAATAAAAAAATTAAAAGTATAAAACATATTTTAAGACTGTTGACAAAACATTTTGTTCAACAGTCTTTTTAAATTTACACCTCATTAAAATACAATTGAATTCCAGAAAAAATTCCCCAAGCAACCTTGTTCTGATATTCATCAGTCAACAATTTATTAGCCTCCTGTGGATTAGATAAAAAACCACATTCAACAATTGTAATTGGTATTTCAACATGATCTACTAAATATATATTAGAAATTTCATGAGCAGTCCTCTTATTTTCCTCTTGTATTGAATTTCTTAATTCCTCTTGTATATCAACAGCAAGCCTTTTTCCAGAATCATCACTTTTCTTATAAAACGTTTGCCATCCAGTATATTGAGAATTATCTCCCTTATTCAAGTGAATTGACACACAAATATCAGCAGAAGACTCATTTCCAATTTTAACCCTATTTTTTATATCTGAAACCTTCATCTCCCTTAATGTGTTTTTATCTAAGTCATATATTCCATTTTCATCTGATCTTGTTAAAATTACAGTTGCCCCGCTTTCTTCTAATAGTTTTTGAACCTTCAGTGTAATATCTAAATTAGTCTTTTCTTCAGTAATTCCATTTTCTCCTTCTGCACCTTCGTCAGGTTTACCATGCCCTGCATCCAGAACAATTACTTTATTAGATGTTGGTGTAGAAGAAGTCAAAACAGTCTCACCAACATTACTAACATTAGTACATAAAATAGCAGAAAAACAAAATATTCCCATTACTAACATTAAAATTTTCTTTCTATCAATAACAATCATACTAAACAATATGCAACTAATCATAAATTATGTACAATATAATAAAAAATTATAAAACTTAAAATATTTTTTATTTTTTCTAAATAATAAAATTAAGCCGAATTTAGTAATTAATACTATTTTAAATAAAATTGAATATAACAAATAATCTTAACTTTCTGCACCCTACCCAAAACGAACTACTATCTATTAATTAGAAGAAAGGAGGATAGTTTTGAAAAACTTAAATCATTTAATTAAACAAATACAACTTGGTGACGAATCTGCTTTTAAAGAATTGACTTTATTGATTGAAAACGATTTATATCGTATAGCAAAAACGAGACTATATAGTGATGACGATATAATGGATGCCATTCAAAACACAATGTTAATTACATTTAAAAATTCCAAAAAAATAAAAAACATAGACTCATTTAAAACATGGATGATTCACGTACTAATAAATGAATGCAATAAAATTTACAACTTCAATAAAAAAAGTACAGAACTATACAATAAAGTTATAATTGATACCAATTTCGATACATTCGATAATTCAATTCAAAATGTACAAGACACAATAAATTTTGACTCTTTAATCAATAAATTAAATTATGACGAAAAAATCGTAATAACACTATATTACAATAGCCAATTTTCATGTAAACAAATTTCTAAAATACTAAATACAAACATTAATACAATAAAAAGCAGATTAACCAGAGGAAAAAACAAATTAAAAGAATATTGTAAGGAGGTAAACTATGATAAAACCTAAAGACAATTTTGACGAAAAATTATTCAACTATTTTAAAAACAATACCAAAATACCAATGAAAATTACTGAAGGAATACACACATTAAATTTAAAAACACCAAAGAAGAAATTCTTTGATTTCCATAATTTTAGAAAAATTGCATTAGCAACCGCATCTGTTGTTACAATTTCAACAGGTATAGTATTTGCAAAAGATATTTCATCATTTATGAAAAATATATTTAACGACAATACAGGCGTTAATACTGCAGTAGAAAATGGATATGTACATACTCCAAATGTTTATACAACTTCTCAAAACACAAAAATAAAAATTACAGAAATGATAATGGATGATTACACACTAAATCTGAATATGATAGCAGATTTTGATAAAAATATCATTGTAACAGGAGCAGAGAAGATTTATATACCTGATATGATTATTAGTGACGATGAAAATCGAATTCTATACAGTCCAGATGTTCAGCAATCTATCTCTTTCTGCCAAAAAAGCGGAATAGATAGTAGCAATGAAAATATAAGAAATATCACAACTAATACTTCTTCCTCACTTTTTATATATAATTCTGATGCTAACTCAATGAATTTTTCTATTGTCCTATCGGCAACTGATGAAAAGTTTCCATTAAGTAAAGAAATACATATATCATTTAGTACAATAGAAATAGAAATTAATAACGAAAAACATATTATATCAGGAAATTGGGATGCACAAATTAAAGTTCCAAATAAATTTCTAAACAGAGAATCAATACTTTATAAAGCAATTAATTGCAATAACAGTAATGTATATACCGACTCAATAAAAGCAGAAGTATACGAAACTGGAATGAATTTTCAAATGACAATGTATTGGGGAGATTACACTACTTGGCACGAAAAAATAGAAAAAATGAGAACTCAAAGTGTCTTATCAAGTCAACTAATAAATCAAGAAAATTCTTATGTTGAAAATGAAAATGGCGAAAAATTCTATCCAGCACAAAGCACATCTTCTGATGGAGGATATAGTTTCAATACGGATGGAAAACTTATTAAATGGGAAACTTTTAACTTAACCAAATTTAATATGACGAATAAATTAAAAGTAGTATTAACAACAATCACTAATGAACAAATTATTATAGAATTAGAAAAATGTAATTAACTAAGTTTTCTTAACAATAACATCCATATGCCCGCTATATGGATGTTATTGTTATAAAAAATTTAAACCACAAAAAAGCTGCAAACATTGTATTTGCAACTTTAATTTATTATTTATTATAAGCAGATACTCCCAATTCTTCTAGCCACTCTATTTGATCATCTGAAAACATAGTAGGCTTATAATATAATGTTAAAATTGGTTCACCCTCAGTAGACGCTGTTATTGTAATCTCCATTTTATCATAATAATCCTCTAGAATTGTTCTTTTAACACTTTCAGTAAATATAGAAAAATCAGTTATCTCTTCAAGTTGGTATGTCGTTTGTTTCTCTTTTACTAACTCTTGTATTTGCATTATATCTTGTTTAAACGCTATTTCCGCAGAATTATTTATAGCACCATTATCACCTATACTATAATATAAAACAATTCCTGTGATAATAATCAAAATAACTATCGAAAATACCAAGATTAACATTGTAATTCCATTTTCTCTTCTCATTAGTTCCTCCATTACTCATTATAAAGAACAACAACATTTGCAACTGCATATTCTTTACAATGTGACATTGTCAAATCTATACTTAAAATATTTTTATTTTCAATATTTACTACTGGTCTTCCATCAATCGAGTTTTTTATTTCGAACTTTTTCCAACTTAGCTCATCTTTATTCATAAAACGTGATAATGCCTTGAATAAAGCTTCCTTAGCTGCAAAACGTGCAGCATAATGTTGATATTTATTATTCTTATGACTTTCACAATACTTTATTTCCTCTTCTGTATATATTGTATCTAAAAACTTTTTACCTATGTGTTCAATAGACTTCTGCACACGAGGTATTTCTACAATATCAACTCCACTAGCTAACTTCACGTTCTCTACACATCCTATCTTTACTTTATCACATAAACATATATGAAATAATAGTAAAAGTATTCAAAATTAATGAAACAATCAATAACATAACCATAATACTATAATTTCTATTATTTTTTTCTATGTCTAAATCTTTATAAATTATTTCATATTTTTTTCTAATCTGTTCAAATTGATCATCCAATTCAAATGCATTACCCAAAATTTTATAATATAAACTTCCTGTATCATCTGTAGTAATCTCTTTAGCCCACATATTTTTGGTAAATTCTATAAATCTCTTACGAATATGAATTATCTTATCATAGCTCTTGAATTCAGTGTTTATTTGTTTCAAGAAAATCTTTTGATATAGCCTTAAAATATACGTATAGTATATAACAGTCTCATATTCATAAGGTAATTTGGTATAATTATACATATCAACTGTTGAACATAGCAAATTGCAATTTGATTTTGTCACACCAGTCCTAGCATATTTTAATTTTGATATAACACTCAAATTTTGCTCTTTACTCTGTTTATTTAAATCAGTAATATAACTGCTTGGACAAGTATTAACATACTTTAAAAACTCATTTTCAAAGTTATCAAACTCATTTCTATCATTCCAATATTCTGAAGGAATACATACATATCCAAAAGTATAAAATTTATCATCAACATCAATCTTTTTTCTATTTCCACCAGCAATATTATTAATAATATCTGAAATCTCACTAACATTTTTCAATAAATCTGTCTGAATATTAATATTTTCATATTGCTTTAAACCCGCAAATTCTGAATTTATTTCTTTAAATTTATAATTGAAATTAAGTAAATCTGCAAACTTCTCACTATTCTCAACTGTTGTTTTAAAACTCAAAAAACAAATTCCTGTATTAAAACATATAATATCCATCTTAGGAATAGTAAACTGCACTCCCGTTTCATTTCCCATTTCCCCTTGAACATTCTCTCCCAAAAGATATTCAAAACAAACACAAGAATGTTTAGACAAAACTTTTGCCTTTTTTTCATTACTTAATTCCTTAAATCTTCTTAATCTATCATCCCTGAATTCAAATGTTGGAAAAAGATTTTCTCTTATAATCGGATTAAAATAATTATATATATCTAAATCTTTTTCTTTTTCAAAGATTTTTAATGTACTTTTTTTATCTTTTAATAATTTTAATATATATTTCTCGTATTTTGCCTCCTCAATACTATAAGGATACACAAAATACGTATATTGATATTTAAATGATAATTCCAAGGTACCTCTCCTCTTTTGTATTTTAAAATTTTATTTCGTATAAGCATTTAATTCAATATTTTCGTTTAAATGCCATGTTCCAATAAAATCAATATTCACACTATTATCTAATGTAACTGATGGTTCTAGTAAAACACTTCCATTCTGTTGTAGAACTCCCCATTTTCCATCTTTATTTACAGCACAAAATCCATATTGGTTTTGTTCTTTTGCATCATCATAAATGCAGTCAACAATTTTTTGACCATCCTTATTTACATAACCATATTTTCCATTTTCTTTTACTAGGAATAATGTATTATTTTTTAAAGCATCTGTATTAGCAATTTCTTGATACTGCAAATTATAGTATCTATACTCATCACCAATTCTAGCTCTTATATATCCGTTTGTTGTATCAACTTTATTAATTGTTCCAGTAAATACAAAGTTTAAATCCCTTGTAAATACATCAGTTGTATAATCTTCATTATCACAAATTAATGAAGCAATATCACTTCTATACTCTATATCAGTATATTTAAATTCAACTCTTATATCTTTAGCCAAATCAATAACACCATATTTTCCAGCTGTACGTGCTATATAATATTCACCAAAACAATTCTTTAAATCATCAAAAGCTGTATCAATTACAGTTTCACCTGATGTTGTTATAACACCATATTTTCCAACTTTTTTAACTGTTAAATAATCTCCATTTATTTCTGTAATTTCATCAAATCCACTATCTAATAAAACAGTTCCATCTTTTGAAATTAATTTTGTTTTTAAGCCATCAGTAACCACATATTTATCAGATCCTGTAACTTTAAATACTTTATCATATGTATTTGCTAATATAACTTTTCCTTCTGAACCTATAATTCCATATTTACCATTTTCATCTTTAAATAAATATCCATCATTATAAGTTTTTCCAAAAGCTTCTATAGATACATATATCGGATCAACAAATAATGATTTAGAAACACTATTGTATAATCCATACTTTCCACCTTTTTCAACAACTAAAGTTCTTTCTATTCCAGCCATTGTATGAATATCATCATATTCAGGTGCTAATACCTGTTTTCCTGAAAAATCAATCAATCCATATTTTCCATCTTTTTCAAATTTTAAAACTTCTTTATCATACCAAACATTATTAGCACTATCATAATTAACAAGTGCACTTACATTTTGATATTCTGAAAATAATTGTTCATTCTTTTCATTTATAGCTTTAGTTTTAAAAGTACCATTTGTATAATCTACATCATATGTCACAATAAAAACATTCTTTGATGAATCTGGAATAACAATCATTTCATCATAAGATATATTATTTAATTGATCGCCTTTACTATTTATTACTCCCCATTTAGAATCAGCATAAGCTGAAAAATATTCTACACTTTCTGGCAATATTTGCTGTTCTTTACTCTTTTTATCTAAAGCCATAACAATAGATGCAATCACCATTATTATTACTAATAAAGCAACTAATGTTGCCACAACCTTCTTCATATTTAGCTTTGGTTCATCGTCAAATCTTCTACCTCTATTTCTTCTCATTACATCCTCCGATTAAAACAATAATACACAGTTACTATATCATATTTTAGTACTGGAATTCAATACTAAAAGCATAAAAAAAGATGTATACAGGGTACGCTGTATACATCTTTTTTCAATATTATATTTTAACAACTTTCGCTACAATTACAGACATATCATCTTTTAATATTCCATATCCATTATCAATAGCTTCATTTAAAATAATATCTGCCATTTTTTTCACATTGTTTGTATTTATTTCTTTAATTAACTTTAAAAGCCATTTATCATCATCCTGGTCAGGATTAGAATCCAATATACCATCACTGCACATTATGAAAATATCGCCATCCCTCATATCCTTATCAAAAACTGAAAAATCGACATCATTCAATATTCCAACCGGTAATGATTTAGCTTCAACGGTTTCAATATTTTGTTTATTTTTTATATACGTTCTACAACAACCATTTTTAATAAATTCAACAACACCCTTATATAAGTCAAAAATAGCCACATCCATAGTTGCATATATTTCTTCAGTTGAAAGCTTAATAGTTGAATTAATAAGTTCCATTGAATCCTCTTTATCAAATCCTGCAGACAATGTTTGCTTTAATAATCTAGTAACAATTTGACTAGATTTTTTAGCCTCGACTCCTGAACCCATTCCATCACTCAAAGCAACCATATGCTTGTTATCATCTAATTTAACTTGTATGCAACTATCTCCTGACACATCATTTCCCGTCTTAGGTAAACGTGCTAGTCCTAGTTGAAGAACAAACTTATCCTCAGATATATATTTTTGCATATACACCTTTGAATCCAAATGACTAGTATCTTTTTGTAAAACAATTTTTTCCTTGCACACTTTTGTAAGTATTGATTCTATACATTTAATCTTATCACGTTCTTTTATATTCTTTTCAAATAAAATATCTACAAAATATTTTTTGCTTTTATTTTGTCTTAGCTTTATTTCTTTAACTAAAATTTCTTTTTGTTTTAATAATTCTTTAATTTCTTTTTCCTGAGTTGAATAATCTTTAGTTTTTTCTTTTCCCATATTCTCTGCAATTTCAGAAATAGCCTTTGAAACACCTTTTAATTGTTTAGAAATAACTTTTTTATTCTCATGCAATCTTTGCTTCCATTGAAAATTCATTTCATTAATTCTATACGTTCTATTAACTATTCTAACAACCTGATTTACATCTTCTCTTATTAATTGATTTGATCCAATATCTAACACTTCATTTCTTTCTTCAAATATTTTTACAATATCTTTTTCAGAAATTTCTTCTTTATCAACTAATAACATATATATTTTTTCTACAAGATCATTATTTAAATTTATAAGATCTTCATACAAAATATTATTTGGAAAACTATCCAAATTATTTAATAAATCCTCAATAAACATCTCTTTGCTATGATTAATATTTTCAACTTCATATGCAATTTCTTCATCTTTTAATCCATAGTTTTTAGCAATTTCTTTAACTGTATCTGATAAATTCTCTAATCTTTTTTCAGCTTCTTTACTTTCAGCTAATCTATTATCAGCAATAGGCGCAAAAAATTTATTTTTTCCTATTAAATCCTCTACATCAATTTCTACAAATTTAGGTACACACAATAAAGCAACAGCAGAAATCAATAATTCTTTATATAATAAAATCTGAACTGTATTTCCTGTTAGCAAATAAGAAATTATTGCATTTCCAACAAAGAACCCAACAATTGTACCAGCTCGTCCAACTTTATTTAGTGCTCCCGCTAATAAACCCGAAATAGAAAATGCTAATACCTGTGCAGGAGTAACTGCACCAACAATTCCTAATATCAATCCTATTGAAACACCTATTGTAGACCCAACAAGAATACCATTTTTCCAAGCAAAAAATAGAATAAGAAACACTGCAAATACATTCGCCATTGAAATTCCAAAAATCCTGTATTGACTGACAGCAACTGCTGCTATTGATACAACTACTGTTGCGCCAATTATTTCTTCAATAGTAAATGCTGATTTCAATCCAAAATTTTCTAAAACTCCAATACTATTTACAAAAATCTTATAAAATGCATATGTAAGAATTACTGACAAAATAGCTGTAATAATATCATAAATTAAAACTGTTCCTATCAAACATTTTATAATTTGTACAACAGCTAATGAAATAACTAAATTAATTCCAAGCTTTGTAATTTCATTTCTATTATCCTGAACATATGGCTTTTTAAATATAATAGAGAATAAAAAAACAAGTATACTTAAAAAATATACTAAAAAGCCATTAGCTCCTTGCGTTATAAATGTTGCAACAGACGTTGTAATTAAAATTGGTCCCGCAGGTATAGCACTACTGCATGCAGCAACAAAAAAAGCAAACGCAAATGGTGAAATTCCATCTTTTATTGATACTAACGAAACTAAAAAAGACAATATATAAATAACTATATGTTGAAACATAAAAATATCTTTAAATCTCGAAAAGTCAATCTTTTTATTATCTAATTTAACATCCTTTTTTCCTAACTCGACCTTATTATCTGCCAAATTTTGAAACATCCCTACCACCTCATACTTTTTCTTTATTTAACACCAAATTTAATAAAAAAAATGTCAATTGATATTAAATAATTAAAAAAGTTATTTACTTTTTGTGATATATTTTTTCGACATCCCTAAAAGTATTTTTCATTCTATTACAATTCGACAAAAAAATCAATAGAACAACATTTTCAACTTTTCATAGCAAATACATGCTACTTTTTCAAAAGCCTACTATTCAGGCAATTTGCTAATTTTACTTTACCAAGTAACTTTAATAAATTTAAAATGTACTTTAAAACATAAAAAAAGGATGATATAAATATCACCCTTTTCTATGTTTATTACTCAACATTTTTCAAAACTTCTTCTTTTAATTCTTTTAAACGTTGTTCTGCTTCTTCCATTGTTTTTGCTTTAACACCCATATAGAATTTAACCTTTGGCTCAGTTCCAGATGGTCTAGCACAACACCATTCGTTATTTGCAAGTTCATAATATAAAACATTAGATTTAGGTAAAGTAACTTTTTCTTCCTTACCTGTCTTCATATTTTTTCTTACACTTGTTGTATAATCACGAATAGCTTCAATTTCAAATTTTCCAAAACTCTTTGGTGGATTAGCACGTAAGTTTTCCATTAATTCTTTAATTTTTTCTGCACCTTCTGCACCTTTTAAAACAATTGAAACTTGAGCTTCTCTATAATAACCATATTTCTCATAAATATTAATCATTTGATCCCATAAAGTTAAACCTTGTTTTTTGTAATATGCAGCTGCTTCAGCAAGCATCATAACAGCAACAATACCATCTTTATCTCTTGCATGAGTTCCAACTAAACATCCATAACTCTCTTCAAATCCAAATACATATTCATAATCATGTTTTTGTTCAAAACCTCTAATTTGTTCACCTATGTATTTAAATCCTGTTAAAGTTTCAATTAAATGCATTTTATAATGTTCTGCAATAGCATCTGTTAAATTAGAAGAAACTATTGTCTTAATAACTGCACCATTCTTTGGTAATGTACCATTTTCTTTTCTTTGAGATAATATATATTCAGCAATTAATAATGCTGTCATATTTCCTGTATAGAAAATATATTCGCCAGTTTTTGTATCTTTTACATGAATTCCTAATCTATCTGAATCAGGATCTGTTGCTAAAATTATATCAGCATCAACTTTCTTAGCTAATTTTAAAGCTAAATCATAAGCTTTTGGCTCTTCTGGATTTGGATATTCAACAGTTGGGAAATTACCATCTGGCAATTCTTGCTCTGGAACAACATATACATGTTCAAATCCTAATTTATTTAAAATATTTTGTACTGGTTTATTTCCTGCACCATGTAATGGTGTATAAACAATTTTCAAGTCTTTTCCAACTTCATGAGTAACTTCTGGATGAATAGATAATTTACTTAATTCTTCCATATATCTTTTATCAATAGCATTACCTATTACATGATATAATTTTTTCTCACCAGCAGCATCTCTTGTCATTGTTTTAACCATTGAATACTCAGTAACTTTATTTACTTCTTCAATAATTTCTTTATCTCTTGGAGCAACAATTTGAGCTCCATCATCCCAATACACTTTATATCCATTATATTGTGGTGGATTATGGCTAGCAGTAATCATAATTCCTGCAGTAGCACCTAATTCTCTAACAGCAAAAGATAATTCTGGAACAGGTCTTAATTCATCAAATTTATATGTTTTAATACCATTAGCATTTAAACATAAAGCAGTATATTCACTAAATTCTTTTGACATTCTTCTTGAATCATAAGAAATTACAACACCTTTTTTCTCTGTTCCTTGTTTTAAAATATAATTTGCCAATCCTTGTGTTGCTTTTGAAACAGTATATTTATTCATTCTATTTGTACCTGCACCAATAACTCCTCTAAGTCCAGCAGTTCCAAAATCTAATGATTTATAGAAACGATCTTTAATTTCTTCATCATTACCTTTAATCTCTAATAATTCTTGCTTTGTATCTTCATCTATATCTGGATCTTCACACCATTTTTCATATTGTGCCATATAAGCCATTTTGTTCCAATAATCTGTGTACAATTTTCTAGCAGTCTCTGGGCTATCTTGACCTTCTGCATTTTTTATTGGAGCAAATTCTTCTTCTCTTTTTACTCTTAAAACAACAACATCATCAAGCATTTCATAAGAATCAAATATAAATAATTCAAATTTATATGCATTTGGCTCTGTTGGTTCAATTAATTTTCCGTTCTCATCTATATATTTAGCCTTTTTAAAAGCTGTATGATAAGGTAATCTTAAATCGCTTACCATTTCTAAACCTTTTATATTAAATAAATGGAATATCGCATTGGCATCACCATACACTAAAGCTCCATATTTATCCCTCATTTGAGCCATTTCATCAGAAATTTCAGTATATTCAATAACACCTACTTTTTTATTTTTTCTGCAAAATACTCCAACTTTTTCTTTAGGATCTGTTTTCTCAATTGTTTTAACTGATCCTAAAACTTTGTTTTCTATTGACATTCCTAATAATAATGGGTCAACAGATTTAACTAAAACATTATCAACACCACTAACAAATATCCACTCAATACCATCAGCTTTCATTTGTTTGATAATCTTTTCTTTTCCCATAGCCTTTAATGTACCACCGTGTCCATCAGCAGCTTTTTTTACCATTTTATTTTCATCCAAAAGTATTTTACCATCTACACCTATCATTGGTAACTCACCTTGAATGAAGAATTTTATTGATTCTTTAGGATATCCAAAATATTTATTCTTTTTGAAAAAGTCCACAGTTGCTGCATTATTCTCTCTACTTGTCATAATGTACCAAGGAATAACAACTCCATATTTTTCATTAGCTCTTTTTAAATTATCACATAATAATTCAAATAAAGACTTATGTGAAGGCAACCCCATATCAAAAGTTCCTTTTGGACCTTTGTGACCTAATCTAGTTCCTTGACCACCTGCCATTGTAACAACAGCAAACTTATTAGCTTTTATTGCCTCAATACCTTTTTCTTCATAGGCTTTTGTTTCTGTTGCTGTCAACTTTGATTTATCGACATAATCAATTGGTTCAACAGTAACATCTTTTAAATCTAATGGTTTAGTTGCATCCTTATAAAGCTTTTCCATTAATTCAAAATCAATAGACAAAATTTGATCTAATAATTCTTTCTTTTTTTCTTCATCCAATTCATCATAAAATTTAAGCAAATGTTCTTGATTATATTTTTTAACAAGCTTCTTTGCTTCTTCATATTTTTCGTTCATTTCCTATTTTAGACTCCTTCCTTTATTACAAATCAAATCACCCATATCTTATACTATTAGAATTATTTAGTCAATATGCCATTTAACGTCTTATTTATTTGAAACATATCAGAAATTTTCCTTATTCCACTAGTATTTAAAATAGCATTATGCTGTTCTAAAATTGTTCTTGAATTTTGCTCAAATGTATCTATATCATAGCAATCAATTACTCTATTATCTTCTGTTTTTAACACTTCATTTACAGATTGAATAAACTCATAACTTCCTTTTATTAAAATAGTTTCTCCCTTTATTTCTCCAATCTGCTCTTTTGACAATAAATTCTTTTTCCAATTAATTCTTTTTATTTTATTTTTCTTTTCCCTTCCTAAATTGACTTTTTTAACAATTGTATCTATTTCATTCTCTAAATCATTTTCTAATATAGTAATAATTTTCTCTTTTTTTTCTAACTCTTTTTCAATATATGGTATTAGCATTACAATTAAATGCATATCATTTACATACAAACTGCAATATCTCTGTGCCTCCACATTTTCTACCATAAATCATCCCTCCTAGGTTTCTTTTGGTAAATTTTACCACTAAGGTATTTGTCAGTCAAGCCGAATCGTGCACCGTTTTTCGACATGAATATTTTTCAAAAAAGTGGAAATACTTCCAACAGTTTACCATTAAGGAGGTATCATGAAAAACAAAAAAATTTTACTTATTTTAATCATATTTATTTTCTACTTCATATTCTATTCATTCTCCTATTCATACTCTATATCAAATGATTTAGAAAAAAATTTATTTAGATTACACATACTTGCCAATAGTGATTCAACAGAAGATCAAGAATTAAAATTATATGTCAGAAACAAAGTAATTGATTATTTACATCAATATTCTTTTAATAATAAGTCCGAATTAATAACATTTTTAAATAATAATCAATTATCTTTGCAAAAAGTCATTGACGATGCAATTAAAGAAAAAGGATATTCCTACACTAGTTCATTCGAAATTGAAAATTCATTTTATCCTCAAAAGCAATACGAAAATATAACATTACCTGCAGGAAATTATGATGGATTAAAAATAAAAATTGGAAAAGCAGAAGGGAAAAATTGGTGGTGCGTTCTTTTTCCACCAATGTGTCTTATAAACAATTCAACCTGTTCACTACCAGAAGAATCAGAAATATTATTAGACAATTCTTTAACAGAAGAAAGTTGCTCAGTTATTAGCTCTAACAGTTCAAAATATAAATTTAAATTCAAAATAATTGAATTTATTAATAACCTTTAATTTAAGATTTTGCTAATTTTCTCATACTTCTTGTCAATAATACTTTTTTATGTTATATTTTGTTTTGAATTATTAATATTAATTATTTTTGTGGTTCAATCCACATCGAATAAATAAATTGGGGGTATCAATTTGGAAAAATTAGTTATAACTGGACCAACACCTCTTCGTGGTGATGTTACAATAAGTGGAGCAAAAAACGCAGCAGTAGCAATAATACCTGCGACAATTTTAATTAATGGTGTTTGTACAATAGAAAACTTACCTAATATAAGTGATGTAAAATCATATTGTGAAATATTAAAAACTTTAGGAATTAAAATAACATGGATAAATAGACATACAATTCAAGTAGATTCAAGAAACATAACTTCCTCATCAGCACCTTTAGATCTTACAAGAAAATTTAGAGCATCTTATTATTTAATAGGTGCATTACTGGGAAGATGCGGACACGCAGAAGTTGGTCTTCCTGGAGGATGCAATCTTGGTCCAAGACCTATTGACCAACATATTAAAGGTTTTGAAGCTCTAGGTGCAAAAGTAAATGTTTCAAATGGAAATATTACAGCAACTTGTGATAAGTTAAAAGCAAATTCAATATATATGGATATAGTTTCAGTTGGCGCTACAATGAATATAATTCTAGCAAGTGTTTTAGCTGAAGGAACAACAACAATAGATAATGCAGCAAAAGAACCACACATAGTTGATTTAGCTAACTTCCTAAACACTATGGGCGCAGACATAAGAGGAGCTGGTACTGACGTTATCAAAATCAATGGTGTTAAAGAACTAAAAGGAAATGCAACATATTCAATCGTACCAGATCAAATAGAAGCTGGAACATTTATGTTAGCAGCCATTGCCTCAAAAGGTGATATCACTGTTCATAACTGCATAACAAAACACTTAGAACCAGTTATTGCTAAGATATTAGAAATAAGCGGAAATGTAGATGCCAATGGTGATCACGTTAGAGTTTGGTGGACAAAGCGTACAACAAAAGCAAATATAAAAACTTTACCTTATCCAGGTTTTCCAACAGACTTACAATCTCAAATGGGAGTTTGTTTAGCAATATCATCAGGAACAAGTATAATTAATGAAAGTATTTGGGATTCAAGATTCCAATACACTCAAGAATTAAATAAAATGGGTGCAAAAATAACTACATCAGGAAAAACAGCAATATTTGAAGGAGTAGATTATTTATATGGAGCCCCTGTAAACGCAACAGACTTAAGAGCAGGTGCTGCACTAATAATAGCCGGAACTTGTGCTAATGGTGTAACAGAAGTATTTAACTTACATCATATAGATAGAGGTTATGAAAATATAGAAGCTAAATTTAGAAAATTAGGTGCTCACATAGAAAGAAAAACAATATCAGAAGCAGAAGCATTAAATTAAAAGTCACACAAGATATGGAGTTAAAGATGTTTAATTTTTGTAGTTTATATAGTGGAAGTACAGGAAACTGTTTATTTATAGAAACAAATGAAACAAAAATATTAGTAGATGCAGGAGTAAGTCAAAAGAAAATAATGACTGCTCTTGCGTCTTTTGACGTATCCTTAGAAGATATTGATGCAATACTTGTAACACACGAACATTCTGATCATATTTTAAATGTAGGAAGTCTTTCAAAAAGATACAACATTCCTGTATATTCTAACATTGAAACATTAAATGCAATGCCAACTCAAAAAAGTAAAATTTCTGACGAAAATCAAAAAATATTCACTCCATACAAAAATTTTAAAATAAAAGACCTAGAAATACAAGGATTTCAAATACCACATGATGCCGCAAACCCTTGTGGATTCAACATCTACCATGGTAATAAAAAAATGAGTGTTGCAACAGATATTGGACACATGGATGATAATTTAATAAATCAATTAAAAGACTCTTCATTTATTCTTTTAGAAGCCAACTATGATCCAGATATTCTAAAATACAGCAAATATCCATTTAATCTAAAACAAAGAATTCTTAGCCCAATAGGCCATCTATCTAATGAAACATCTGGAAAAACAATAACCGAACTAACATCAAAATACAATTTAAAATCCGCAATGCTCGGTCATCTTAGTAAAGAAAATAATTTTCCAGAACTAGCCCTAAAAACAGTTACCGATGAATTAAGTAATAAAAACATAACATCCAAAGATATAGAAATTCAAGTAGCTCATAGAGATACTCCAAGCAAATTAATTAAAATATAATCTACATATTAAAGTTGATAAATATATTCCAAGAAAATTTCCTATTATAGCTAAAATTAGCAATTTTAAGGAAATTTTCTTTTTTATTTCTCCAGTATACACTGCTAAAGCATACAAAGTTGTTTCCGTAGCCCCCATTATAGTCGCCACCATAATACCGATCAAAGAATCAGTTCCATATTCCTTCATTAACTCTGTACCAATAACCATGCTCGCACTTCCAGAAACAGGCTTCAATATAATTAATCCAGACAATTCTTCAGGAATTTTAAGCCATTCAAATATCCCATTCATACCTCCAGCTAAAAAATCTAAAAAACCCGAAACACGCAATAAAGTAACAGCCAAAAAAAGTCCCAAAAATACTGGAAACAATCTATAGACTACTCCTAACCCATCAACTACTCCAACAGTAAAAACATCAAACACATTAACTCTTTCAAGCAAACCTACAATCAAAATAAAAACAATTATTCCTGGAATCATAACACTCTCAACATTCACATTCACACACACCTTTAAAAATATTTACAATTTTTCTCGAAACAGTCTCTTTCCTATTCCCATTACAATGCAAAATGTAATAAAACTACTTATTAAAACAAAAATAACAACCATTCCTATACGCTTTGAACCAAATGAAGCCATAATACTAATCAATGTAGTAGGAAAAATTTGAATAGATAAAGTATTTAATAAAACAAACAAATTCATATTACTTGACATTTCTTTAGTTGCAGTCTTTTCATCCATTTTTCTCATAGCCGCTATACCGTGTAGGAGTTGCAGCATTTCCAATACCAATTAGATTAGAAATCATATTTAGCGTAATCAATTCTTTTACATCTTCAGTCTCTTCTGAAAAGAAAAAACAAATAATAGGTCTCAGTAACTTTCCAATTTTATTTACAATGCTAGTTTTCCTTAAAACAGCTATCATTCCATTCCAAAAACACATAATACCTAAAAACTTCAACACAAATGTAACAGTATCCTCTAAACTAACAAATATAGCACTATTAACCTCTGATACTCTACCAACTAATATTGAAAAAAATACCGAAATCACAATTAAAATTGGCCATAACTTATTCAGCAAAATACTCACCTCTCTCTAAAATATTCGGTAATACCATTTTTATACTAAAGTTATTGTTTTTTTTTAGATGTTATGTTATTATGAGTGTGGGTAGATAATTGAAATTGAATTTTGTTTGGAGGTGGTTAACGTGAAACTTTCTACAGGAATTATTAGACGTGTTGATGAACTTGGTAGAATTGTCATTCCAAAAGAGATGAGAAAAGAACTAGACATAGATCAAAAAGATCCTATTGAAATATCAATTGAAGGTTCAAATATCATATTACATAAATATGAAAATAAATGCGTTTTTTGTGGAGCTATTAAACCAGCCATTAGATATAATGGAAAACTAATATGTTCTAAATGTTTAAAGGAAATAAACAAAACAGTTGAAAACAAATAATTTATTAACTATAAATTTTCCAAATAAAAAATCCTAGATACTAGGATTTTTTATTTTTTATATAAATTTCTTATAAATCTCATTTTTATTAACATTTCTATCTTTAGCAATCTTTTTAATAATTTCTTTTTTATCTAAACCTTGATTTTCATAAAACTTATAATGTTCTTCCAAAGTCATTTCATTTCTATTGTTTCTTTGAATATCTTCCTCTGATTCTACAGATCCTTCCACAATAACCACCATTTCACCTCTAGGCTCTAATTTTTCTAAAACATCTGAAATAGATCCTCGGATAAATTCTTCATGAATCTTAGTAAGTTCTCTACCAATTGAAATCTGCCTATCTCCTAATACTTCTAACATCATTTTTAATGTATCCATAATCTTATGAGGAGCTTCATAAAAAATTAAAGTTCCCTGAATATTCTTTACTTCCTCCAACTTATCTCTTTTTTCTTTATTTTTAGTAGATAAAAAACCTATAAAAAAGAATTGCTTTGTATCCATTCCAGAACAAATTAAAGAATTAATTGCAGCACAAGCACCAGGAATTGGAACAACTTTTATTCCTTCCTTTATTGCTTCCTTAATAACTTCACATCCAGGATCAGAAATTCCAGGAGTTCCAGCATCAGAAACAACAGCCACATTTTTTCCCTCTTTTAATTTCTCTATAATAATCTTTGATTTTACTTTTTCTGTTTCTTTATAATAACTAATCAATGGTTTAGATATTTCTAAATGATTCAATAACTTTAATGTATGTCTAGTATCTTCAGCAGCAATTAAATCTACATCTGACAATACTTTTACAGCTCTGTATGTAATATCATCCAAATTTCCTATTGGTGTCGCAACAATATATAATACTCCATCCATTTCTATTTCCTCTCATTTCCATATATTTTCAAAATTTGTTTTGTATATTCATTTTTTTCATTATACACAATCAATGGTTCAAGGACCTTCAAATAAGGTTTTGCACATTTTACTCCTTTAACTAATACTAAATTAGAATTATCTCCAACATGAGGATAAACAAATTGAACTTCCTTAGGCTCTATCTTATTTTCTCTCATTATATAAAAAATATCCTCAAGCCTTTCCGGTCTATGAACCATATAAAAAGTAGCATTATCTTTTAACAATTTAGAAGCTTCAAATATAATATCTTCTAATGTACATTTCACCTCATGCCTTGAAATAAGCTTCCTTTCATTTTCATTAACCAAACCTGTTTCTAATTTCTTATATGGAGGATTTGTAACAACATAATCAAATTTTTTATTATACTTTCCTTTTGAAATTCCAACAATATCTTCATTCTCTATTTCTACAATATTCTCTAAATCATTATATTTAACACTTCTTCTTGCCATATCAACTAAGTCCTCTTGAATTTCAAATCCATAAACTTTTTTAGGAGACTGTTTTGCAGCAATCAATATACTTATTATTCCTGTTCCAGTACCCAAGTCCGCAACAATTGCATTTTTTCTTGAAATCTTCGCAAAATTTGCAATTAATACACTATCCATTCCAAAACAAAATCCATCTTTTTTCTGAATAATTTTTAATCCTTTATACTGCAAATCATCAATTTTTTCATCACTTAATAACTCTATTTTCATTTTTATTCTTTCCTTTATTAATCACCATAATAAAAATTACACATATTATATACCAAAAGCCCAAATCTTGCAAAACTTTATATATAGAAAGGAAGATTATAATGTATCCACCACCACACAAACCAAAAAAGAACAAATTTATTAAAAATACAATTTGCTCTTTATATGAAGTAGAAAATTTTCTTAAAGGATATAATACATTTGCAGATGCTGTTTGCATATTTAAAATTTTACAAAGGCATAAACACAATAAGAAAAATTTTCCACGCTAATTAACTATTTCAGTAGCTACATTTCTACTAACAAACTTATCCCCCATTCCATCAACCACTTGACCATTTATCAAAAAGCTAACTGTATTTACTTCCTTTAGCTCCAAAAAAGTATCAACAACTGAATATATAATTTCTAAATGTTCTTCTGAACCAATTTTATATCCAGCAATAAAACTATCATTAAAATCAATTATTAAATTTTCTCCATCCAGCTTAACAGAATTCACAACAGTTCCCTCAGGAATTGTTTTTCCAATTGAATTATCTTCAGAACCTTCAATTAACAGTCCTAATATTTTCTTATATGGATCCTCAACGAGTTCCTTAACATCAACACTTCTAGCCTCTGGAACCATCTTACAATTTTGAGCATCCCAAAAATATAAAGTAACAATCGTCATTCGATTTTGTTGATCTGTAATTTCTTCCTCAGGAGTATACTCAGACATAGTTGTTTCAACATCAACTTGACTAGTATTTTTTAATATTGCAAAAATAATTACAACAGCAAATAGCAAAATCGCCACAAAGTACACTATTTTTTTCATTCAAAACCCTCTTTTCTTTTTATACTTTTATACTATATAGTCATCTTACAACATTCTATTTTCCAAATTTGAAAATATGCATATATCTATGATTTACGGCATTTTGCCAAGTTTTGTACATTGACAAAAGACTCTTTTCATTATAAGATAACATTGATTTATTTTGAGAGGAGAATTAAAATGTCAGAATTATTACACGTAGGATTAGACGTAGGTTCAACAACAGTAAAAATAATTGTAATGAACGACAAACAAGAAACAATATACACAGACTATACTAGACATTTCTCAGACACAAAAAATACTATTTGCAATGTATTAGAAAAATTGGCAAAAGACTATCCAGATGATACATTTACAATGGCGCTTACAGGTTCTGGAGCAATGTCTGCAGCAAAATTTTTAAATATACCCTTCATCCAAGAAGTTATTGCATGTAAAAGAGCAGTTGAAAAATATTTACCAGAAACAGATGTAGTAATCGAACTTGGGGGTGAAGATGCAAAAATAATATATTTTGATAAATTCATTGAACAAAGAATGAACGGAACATGTGCCGGTGGAACAGGAGCATTTCTTGATCAAATGGCTTCATTATTAAACACAGATACTGCTGGATTAAACGAACTTGCTAAAGATCACAAAGTAATTTATCCAATAGCCTCAAGATGTGGTGTTTTCGCAAAAACAGATATACAACCACTATTAAATGAAGGATCAAGAAAAGAAGATATAGCAGCATCAATATTCCAAGCCGTTGTAAATCAAACAATAAGTGGACTAGCTTGCGGTAGACCAATAAAAGGAAAAGTAGCCTTTCTTGGAGGACCATTAAGCTACTTACCAGAATTAAGAAAGAGATTTATAGAAACTCTACAATTAAAAGATGATGAAATATTAGTGCCAGAAAATGCTCACTTGCTTGTTGCAAAAGGTGCAGCACTTGATTCACTTAATTCTCCAGTTTTTACTAACAAAGAATTAAAACAAAAAATTAAAAATTTGAAAAAATCTAAAGATACAACTACAGTTCCTTTAGAACCTCTATTTGCAGATGAAAAAGACTATGAAGAATTCAAAAAAAGACATGATAAAGACAAAATTAAGACTAAACCTTTAAAAAATTATAAAGGAAACTGTTATGTAGGAATAGATGCAGGTTCAACAACAACAAAACTTGTTTTAATAGATAACGAATCAAACTTAATATATTCAGACTATGGAAGCAATGAAGGAAATCCATTAAAAAGCGTTATCAAAATGCTTAAAAAAATGTATGAGCAATTACCTGAAACAGCAACAATACGTTTTTCAGGAGTTACAGGATATGGTGAAAAATTAATTCAAACAGCTTTAAGCGTAGATTTAAATGAAATAGAAACAATAGCACACTACACAGCCGCAAAAAAATTCATGCCAAACGTAACAAGCATTATAGATATAGGTGGACAAGATATGAAATACATCAAAATGAAAGGCGATGTAATAGATAATATCATGCTAAATGAAGCATGTTCATCAGGTTGTGGATCTTTTATTGAAACTTTTGCAAAAAGCTTAAATATTTCAATAGAAGACTTCGTAAAAGCAGCAATCGAATCAAAATCACCTGTTGATTTAGGTTCAAGATGTACAGTATTTATGAATTCAAAAATAAAGCAAGCCCAAAAAGAAGGATACAGCGTTGGCGATATATCTGCTGGATTATCATATTCAGTAATAAAAAATGCAATACAAAAAGTTATGAAAGTTCGTGATATGAGCACTTTAGGAGATCATATAGTAGTACAAGGTGGAACATTCTACAATGACGCAGTATTACGTAGCTTTGAAAAAATTGTAGGAAAAAATGTAATAAGACCAAATATATCTGGATTAATGGGAGCTTATGGAGTTGCATTATTATCCAAAGAACAATATGAAGCAAACTTAGACATGGAATACACATCAACACTTCTAAAAACAGAAGAATTAGATACATTAGACATTAAGACAACACAAGTAAGATGTGGAAGATGTGAAAACAACTGTCTTCTTACAATAAATAAATTCAGCAATGGTAAATCATTCATATCTGGAAACCGTTGTGAAAAAGGTAGTGGCGGTGTTACAGAAAACAAAAACTTACCTAATATGTATAAATATAAATATGAACGTTTATTCAATTATGAACCATTATCTGAAGAAGAAGCAACACGTGGAACAATAGGAATTCCAAGAGTTTTAAATATGTATGAAGATTATCCATTCTGGTTTACATTCTTAACTAACTTAGGATTTAGAGTAATACTTTCTGAAAAAAGCACAAGAAAAACATACGAAAAAGGAATGGAATCAATGCCATCTGAATCAGTATGTTATCCAGCAAAACTTACACATGGACACATCATAAGCTTAATAGAAAAAGGAATTAAAACAATATTCTATCCTTGTATTCCTTACTCAAGAAAAGAATACAAAAAAGCAAATAATCACTACAACTGTCCAATTGTAATATCTTATCCAGAAGTATTAAAAAACAATGTAGAAGAACTAAAAGCTGACGATATAAAATTCATAAACACATTCTTACCTTTCGATGCAAAACATTTAACAGAAGTAATATTAGAAAGAGAAGAATTTAAAGAATATAACTTCACTAAAAAAGAAGTTTTTGAAGCAGCCAAAAAAGCTGAAGCAGAATATCAACACTTCAAAGATGACGTAGATAAAAAAGGAACAGAAATCATGGAATACATGGAAGAACATGATTTAAGAGGAATCGTACTAGCAGGAAGACCATATCACGTTGATCCAGAAGTTAACCATGGAATAGACACATTAATTACAAGCTTAGGTTTATGCGTACTATCTGAAGATAGCGTTTCAAGAAAAACAGAAGCCAAAAGACCTATCAGAGTCGTAGATCAATGGGTATTCCACGCAAGATTGTATGCAGCAGCAGAATACACAGGACAACATGATAACCTAGAACTAATACAATTAAATTCATTTGGATGCGGTGTAGATGCCGTTACAACAGACCAAGTAGAAGAAATATTAAAAAGCTATGACAATATGTACACACTAATAAAAATTGATGAAGTTAACAATCTAGGAGCTGTTAGAATTCGTATCCGTTCTCTACTAGCAAGTATGAATAAAAAAATAAAAGCCAAAAGAGAAGAACAAAAAAACACAACAAACGGAAATTACGAACTAAACAGAGTAATATTCACAAAAGATATGAAAAAAGATTATACAATATTAATCCCTCAAATGGCTCCAATTCATTTTGAATTAATTGAAACAGCAGTTAGAGCATGTGGATATAACGTAAAACTATTAAGAAATTGTACTCCACACACAGTAGAAACAGGATTAAAATATGTAAATAATGATGCATGTTACCCATCAATTCTTACAACAGGTCAAATGATAGAAGCACTTGAATCAGGAGAATACGATGTAAATAAAACTGCACTTATTATGTCACAAACAGGCGGTGGATGTAGAGCAACAAACTACATTGGCTTTATAAGAAAAGCATTAAAAGATGCTGGTTTTCCTCAAGTCCCAGTAATTTCATTCAACGTTGTAGGAATGGAAAAAATGCCAGGATTTAAAATAACATTTGGTCTAGCAGAAAGACTATTAAAATGCGTTATTTATGGTGATCTACTACAAAAATTATTAATGAAAAACAGAGCCTATGAAATAAATAAAGGTGAAACTCAAAAATTATACGAAAAATGGTTAGAAATATGCAAGAAAAACATCGAAAAATCAAACAGTAAAACATTCAAACAAAGTATATACGACATGGTAAACGACTTTGAAAAAATAGAACTAAACACAAGCATTGAAAAACCAAAAGTAGGTGTTGTAGGAGAAGTCTTAATTAAATATCACCCATTCGGAAACAACTTCGTAGCCAATGTTTTAGAGCAAGAAGGTGCTGAAGTTATACTTCCAGATTTTATGGGATTCATTAAATTTATTGCAACACATAAAATAACATTTAATCAATTATTAAAAATAGATAAAACCAAAGCAACTATTTTTAAAACAGCCATAAAATTAATAGACATCTTCGAAAAAGACTTAAAAATAGCCTTATCACAATCTAAAAAAGACTACTTACCTCCATGTGATATCTGGCATTTAGAAGATAAGGTAAAAGGAATCCTATCAATTGGAAATCAAACAGGAGAAGGTTGGTTCCTTACAGCAGAAATGATTGAATACATAGAACATGGTATTCCAAACATCGTTTGCGTTCAACCATTTGCATGTTTGCCAAATCATATCGTTGGAAAAGGTGTAATAAAAACAATAAGAGAAACCTACCCTAATGCAAATATTACACCTGTTGACTATGATCCAGGAGCAAGCGAGTCAAATCAAACAAACAGAATCAAACTATTAATGACTGTAGCAAAAGATAATCTAAAAATGCAGCAACAAGAAGCAAAAGAAATCAACAAAGAAAATAAAGCAAAATCAGAAGAAACAATAAACAACTAAAAAAGGATCTACAAAGATCCTTTTTTATTATTTTCTATTATTAATTTGATATTGTTTATTTATTCTTTATATTATCCTTCATTATTTTTTGTCTTTTTATTATTTATTATTTATTATTATTAATTATTTATTTTTTATTATTTATCTATTATTTATTTATTATTTATTTATTTTTTATTTATTTTTTATTATTTTTTATTATTTTTTATTATTTTTTATTATTTTTTATTATTTTTTATTATTTTTTATTATTTTTTTATCTTTATATTTATTGTAATATTTACTTATATTTAATTTTTATATTAATTATACTTTTATTATTCAATATATTATTATATTAATTATACTTTTCCAGTTATAATTATTTTTCCATTTTGCTTTCTTTATTTATTGTCAGCATTAATAATCTATTAATTATAAATTTACTTTTTGACTATCTATTTTTTCATATTTTATTTTAATTCTTTTTTATTTGTCTTCTCAAAATCGTTTTTAACCGATTTTTTGTCTTATAGTAATATAATTTCATTAACAAAATCATCTCTTCCATATTAACCATTTTCACCAGTTAACTTCTTTCAGTTCATTACCACTTTTTCTCTCAACCGCTTATTTCCCTGCATACAGCCGTCACGCTCTTTACGACACTAATTTCATTTCAACTCTTTTTTGGAATTAATAATCTCTTAATTTGCAATATTAATTATTTTTATTTTTTGTAATCAATAAATTAAAAAATATTCACTTGCTTTTTTATGTTTTATTTTTTTCCCTTATTTTTATATTATTTTAATTTTTAGATTTGTACATTTTCAAAAATTAAATAGCACACTTTTTGATTTTATATTTTTTAACCATTATTTATTCTCAATATTTTTTCTTAAATTATTTAAACCTCATTTTAAATAAACTTTTTATCAAATCATTATTTTATTTTCTTATTAATTAACTAATTTTCCGATCATTTTTTATGTAATATTTATATTATCCTCTATTAATTAATAAATACTCAAATAATTAATTAATTAATTAATTTATTTATCTATCTAACTATTTATCTAATTATTTATATTATTATTTATATTATTATTTATATTATTATTTATATTATTATTTATACTATTATTTATACTATTATTCATATTATTATTCATATTATTATTTATTATTATTTATTATTTATTATTTATTATTTATTATT
Organism: uncultured Clostridia bacterium; assembly: GCA_934130285.1. Classification (GTDB taxonomy): domain Bacteria; phylum Bacillota; class Clostridia; order TANB77; family CAG-508; genus UMGS1994. Next base: position 92,728 of record CAKOXT010000006.1, read on the forward strand.
TATTATTTATTATTTATTTATTATTTATTATTTATTATTATTTGTTTATTTTTTTATCTTTATATTTATTGTAATATTTCTTTTTATTTAATTTTTATATTAATTATACTTTTATTATTCAATACATTATTATATTAATTATATTTTTTCATTTTAATTATTCTTCCTTTTTACTTTCTTTATTTATTGTCATCACTAATAATCTATTAATTATAAATTTACTTTTTGACTATCTATTTTTTTATATTTTATTTTAATTATTTTTTATTTGTCCTCTCAAAATCGTTTTTAATCGATTTTTTGTCTTATAGCAGTATAGTTTCATTATCAAAATTATCTCTCCCTTATTAACCATTTTCACCAGTTAACTTCTTTCAGTTCATCACCACCTTTTCTCTCAACCGCTTATTTCCCTGCATACAGCCGTCACGCTCTTTACGACACTAATTTCATTTCAACTCTTTTTTTGGATTAATAATCTCCTAATTTGCAATATTAATTATCTTTATTTTTTGTAATCAATAAATTAAAAAATATTCACTTGCTTTTTTATGTTTTATTTTTTTCTCTTATTTTTATATTATTTTAATTTTTAAACTTGTACATTTTCAAAAATTAAATAGCACACTTTTTGATTTTATATTTTTTAATCATTATTTATTCTCAATATTTTTTCTTAAATTATTTAGAACTCATTTTAAATATACTTTTTATTAAATCATTATTTAATTAATTAATTTTTCGATCATTTTTTATGTAATATTTATATTTTTCTCTATTAATTAATAAATAATCAAATAATTAATTTAATTATTTATTTAATTATTTATCTAACTATTTATCTAATTATTTATCTAATTATTTATCTAGTTAGTTATCTAGTTATTTATCTAGTTAGTTATCTAGTTATTTATTCATCTAACTATTTATTTTATATATTAACATCTTTAACTTAAATATATTAATAACTTTAATTAGCACTACTATATTAAATAGTATAGTATTTAATATAGTCATTTCATTAATCAATTAATAAAAACTTCATAAAAGCCTCTACCTCAGTAATATTCAATTTATGTTTATTTATGTTTATTTATTTTCATTTGATTATTTATATTATTATTATTATTTATCATTATTTATTATTTATTATTTATTTATTATTTATTATTTTTTTATTATTATTTATTATTATTTATTATTTTTTTTATCTTTATATTTATTGTAATATTTCCTTTTATTTAATTTTTATATTAATTATACTTTTATTATTCAATACATTATTATATTAATTATATTTTTTCATTTTAATTATTCTTCCTTTTTACTTTCTTTATTTATTGTCATCACTAATAATCTATTAATTATAAATTTACTTTTTGACTATCTATTTTTTTATATTTTATTTTAATTATTTTTTATTTGTCCTCTCAAAATCGTTTTTAATCAATTTTTTGTCTTATAGCAATATAGTTTCATTATCAAAATCATCTCTCCCTTATTACCATTTTTACCAGTTAACTTCTTTCAGTTCATCACCACTTTTTCTCTCAACCGCTTATTTCCCTGCATGTAGTCGACACGCTCTTTACGACACTAATTTCATTTCAACTCTTTTTTGGATTAATAATCTCCTAATTTGCAATATTAATTATTTTTATTTTTGGTAATTAATAAATTAAAAAATATTCACTTGCTTTTTTATGTTTTATTTTTTTCTCTTATTTTTATATTATTTTAATTTTTAGACTTGTACATTTTCAAAAATTAAATAACATACTTTTTGATTTTATATTTTTT